>NZ_MSSW01000024.1 GCF_002150685.1 Algoriphagus antarcticus | reverse complement strand
TTTTCCACTTTGAAATTTCTATTTCTTTAACTCCTACCTGGAGCCTCCCGATAAGTCGGGATGCTCTACCAGCTGAGCTAAGGAATCAATAATAGGTACTAAAATAAAAAGCGGAACGTAATTCCGCTTTTAAATTGTGATCCTGTCAGGACTCGAACCTGAAACCTACTGCTTAGAAGGCAGTTGCTCTATCCGGTTGAGCTACAGGACCCGGATATATTAGTAAAATAATATTACTCCTATACTTACTGTAATAAAGTCGGGGTGGCAGGATTCGAACCTACGACCTCCTCGTCCCAAACGAGGCGCGATACCGGGCTACGCTACACCCCGAAACTTTTATATTAACTCCTTGTAAGTTAATTCTGTGATTTCGCCAATTTGACTTTGACTACATCAAGTGATCCCTCTGGGGCTTCCCGATATGGACTTGCTTTGCTTCGTCTCATCGGGACAGGCTTCTCGCCCTTTTCCCTTTTGTTATCATTCTAGGTGATCCCTCTGGGGCTCGAACCCAGGACCCATACATTAAAAGTGTATTGCTCTACCAGCTGAGCTAAGGAATCATATTGGTAAAAGTGAATCGTTATCCACTTTGAAATTTCTTTTT
>NZ_MSSW01000023.1 GCF_002150685.1 Algoriphagus antarcticus | reverse complement strand
CTTTGACTTGAACCTAAGAACCTCTCGGTCAATCCCGATTGTTATCGGGATAAGCTACAGAATCATATTGCTCTGAAAATTTCAGAAAATTTAACTACTAAATGGTAGCTTAAAACCTTTCAAATTGACTCCCTAGTCTTGCTTTTTGCTAGATCATTGCCGTTATTGGACTGCAAAAATAAGGGGACAAATTTTAAATGCCAAACGTGAAATCAATCTTTCTCACAAAACTTTTGATATTTTTATCGATATCACTTCAAAGTATTCATTGTCAAGCAGATGTAATTGAGCTAAAAAACGCAGATTCTTTGTTTAATTCCAGAAGCTACAAGGAAGCGATGGAAATTTACGATTCTAACTACCAATCCGGGATTTATTCACCTGCAATGTTGCTGAAAATGGCTTTCATTGCCGAAGGAATTGGAGATAACGAACGAGCTACACTTTACCTGAGTAAATACTACGACCTGGATCCCAATCCCCAGGCTATAACTAAGATTAAAAGTCTAACGGGTCAGAGTTCTCTTGTAGGATATGAAGTGAGCGACGGGCAGCGGTTTATGATATTTCTTACTGAATATCAGAATTATATTGTAGGGGTTTTGGTAGTATTTCTTGTGCTTTCTATTGTGGCTATCTGGATAAGTGGAAGAAAATCAGAGACGACTCAAAATTTCTGGCCGACTATTTTATTGATCATTTTGATCTTTGTTGCTAATAACTTTCTAAATGGGCCGAGAACTGGACTTGTCACTAGTAGCCCTACTTTTATCGTCAGTAAGCCTACTGCTGGAGGAGAGCTGGTAGATATGGTGGAGCCTGGCCATCGCGTGCGAATTAAGTCCTCTAAAGATATCTGGTATGAAGTAGAATGGAAGGACCACAGAGCTTATATTAAAAAAGAGGACGTTACCAGATTATAATCTATAGAGATATGTATAGCCTCAAACTCTCGTTTATCAAGAAGCATTCGATGATTTACCATCCGCAAAACGAAGAGAATTGCAGATCAAAAAAATGAAATCCAGAAAATTTATGGAAGCTGGTAAGCTCAGCCTAATAAAGAATCCTTTTCAAACGAAAAAAGAGTCCCACATCAGCAGGACTCTTTTTTCGTTTTGATAAGTGTAAAAATTAAAGTTTTTTAATCATCACATTTTTGAAGGTGACTAGATCACCATGATCTTGAAGTGCAATTCTACCTTTCTTGTAAGTGCCGAAATTAGGCATGTCTTTGAATTTGCTGTCTGCGATTAAAGCTTCCCACTCAGGAGTCCAAAGTGTAGTGCTCACCACAGTAGTACCATTAAGGATAAGGTCAAGTTTGCCGTTGTTAGAAATGATCTCAGCTGAGTTCCATTCTCCATAAGGCTTCACCGTCTCTTCACTGCTTACGATCAGGTCGTACAGATCTCCTGCTCTATGGCTCACGATTTTAGAGTCAGGATGGCCCTCGTTGTCCAGTACCTGCATTTCCATTCCCGTGTTCCATGAATTTTGATATTCTGAAGCTTCATGAGAATAAAAGATAACACCACTATTTCCGTTTTGTGCGATTTTCCAATCGTATTTCAAATGGAAATTTTCGTATTCCTCATTAGTGATGATGTCTCCACCGTCTCCTGTTTGCCAGCCGTCTTTGTTTTTGGCATCAAGATATGCTTCACCGTTCTCGATTTTCCAAGCTTTGCCCACTTCTCCACCACCGTATTTGTGCCAGTTTGAGAAATCGTTGTTAGCGAATAAATCGGTCCATTCTTCTGCCGGAGCTTCTGCTACAGTGAGTTCTTCGGCCTCAGTTTCGGTTGCTTTTTCCCCAGAACAAGAAGCAAGAATACTTGCCAATGCTGCTACGATGATATAATTTTTTTTCATCTTATTTTTTAAGAATGAGTACATAAGCCACCATGTCTTTAGCATCTTCCAAACTTACTGTAGGGTGGGCAGGCATTGGAATTTCACCCCATACACCTACACCACCATTGACTACTTTTTGAGCCAACATGTTGATGTTCTCTTCAGTGCTTTCATACTTTGCAGCTACCTCTGCATACGAAGGGCCTACGATTTTTCTTTCAACCATGTGACAAGATGTACAATCAGAGGCCTTAAGTTTTGCAAGTCCTTTGATATAAATAGGGTCATCTTGGTATTTTTCTTCAAGGCTCATTTCTTTTTCTGGAGCAGCTGGAGTTCCTACAGGTTCAATTGTAGTAGTTTCAGTAGATTTTTCGCCGCTACCGCAGGCAAATGCTAAACCTGCCATTGCTGCAATCGCTAAGTTTATTGGTTTTGTAATTTTCATTTTGTTTTATAAGTTATTTAAGTAATTAAATTCCTAGGATTCTTTTGTTGAATTCCTCGTCTGCACCTCTGCCGGCGAAGTCATCAAATGCTTTTTCTGTTACTCTTATGATGTGTGAATCAATAAATGGAGCGCCTTCTGCAGCTCCTTGCTCAGGATGCTTGATAGCACATTCCCATTCCAAGACGGCCCATCCATCATAATCGTACTGGGAAAGTTTGCTAAAAATTCCTCCAAAATCAACTTGTCCGTCGCCCAAAGATCTGAAGCGACCTGCTCGCTCTACCCATCCTTGGTATCCGCCATAGACACCCTGCTTTCCGGTAGGGTTGAATTCGGCATCTTTTACGTGGAACATTTTGATTCTTTCGTGGTAAAAGTCAATGAATTGCAAGTAATCCAAACATTGTAACACGAAGTGACTTGGATCATACAAGATATTGGCTCGCTTGTGATTATTGACTTTATCTAGAAACATTTCAAATGTCACTCCATCGTGCAAATCTTCGCCAGGATGCAATTCATAACAAACATCCACTCCATTATTATCGAATTCATCCAAAATAGGAAGCCATCTTTTTGCCAATTCTGTGAAACCAGTTTCTACCAAGCCAGCAGGTCTCTGTGGCCAAGGATAAACGGTTTGCCACATCAATGCTCCCGAAAAAGTAGCATGGGCAGTAAGTCCCATGTTTTGGGAAGCTTTTGCTGCATATTTCAATTGCTGCACTGCCCAATCAGTTTTCCCCTGTACGTTTCCTTTCAAATTATCCGGTGCAAATCCGTCAAACAACTCATTGTAAGCTGGGTGTACCGCAACCAATTGACCTTGAAGGTGAGTGGAAAGTTCCGTGATCTCCAAGCCAGCCTCTTCAACTGTGCCGATGATTTCATCCGCATAAGTTTTGCTTTCGGCAGCTTTTTGCAAATCTATCATCCTAGCATCCCACGAAGGGATTTGCACGCCTTTATATCCAAGGTCGGCCATGTAGTTGCAAATGTTTTTTAAGTTGTTGAATGGCGCATTATCGTCAATAAATTGAGCGAGAAAAATCGCTGGGCCTTTAATTGTCTTCATTTTAATAAGGTTAAATTATTAGGTTCAAGAATTTATTTTTCCACTTCAAAAGTAGTCCATTTTACATCGGACTCATTACTTTCTAGTACATGATCAATGAAAGCCATTCCTCTGATTCCATCTTCTATGCCAGGATAGTCTTCCCATTCTGGTTTTGGTGTTTCTCCAGCTCGCTCAGCATATATGCATCTGGCGAAATTCCTATACAAGTTGGCGAATGCTTCTATATATCCTTCTGGATGACCGGCTGGAGTTCGTATGTTCTCATTTGCAAGCGAACCCAAATAGCCTGTCCCTGCTCTCAAAATCTGATCTGGAGCATCTGGCCAGCGAGCGATAAGCGTATTGTTTAATTCCTGCTGCCATTCCAAACCGCCTTTTTCACCATAAACTCTAATTCTTAGGTTGTTTTCTACGCCAGTGTCTGTTTGCGAGGCAGTAAGCACTCCAGAAGCGCCATTTTCAAACCTCATCAAAACCACTCCATCGTCATCAATCGGTCTACCATCCACTTTGATATACAAGTCTGCACAGATAGCAGCTACTTTTTCGCCGGAAACATACTCAGCCAAATGAAATGCGTGTGTGCCAATATCACCCATACATCCTGCCAATCCATTTCTTTTCGGATCCGTCCGCCATTCTGCTTGCTTGTTATTTTCAGATTCTAGCAATTTCCACAGCCAGCCCTGAGGGTATTCTACATAGACTTTTCTCACTTTGCCGATTTGTCCTTCAGCAATCATCTGTTTGGCTTGCTTGATCATCGGATAGCCAGCGTAAGTATGAGTGAGAAGAAACCTTTTCTCAGAAGCTTTGACTAGTTGATATAATTCTTTTGCTTCTGCGTAATTGAGCGTTAGCGGTTTGTCCAGCGCTACATGAAAACCATATTTGAGTGCTTTTACTGTAGGGTCAAAGTGCACATTATTTGGCGTCACGATTACTACTACATCTATTCGCTCAGTTTCTGGAAGTTCCAGTTCTTTGGCAAACATCTCATCGTAATTGCCATAGACTCTTCCAGGATCGAGCAAGAGTTCTTCGCCTCGTTGTTTTGATTTTTCCGGATTTGAGCTAAAAGCTCCTGCTACTAGCTCAAACAATCCGTCCATCAATGCTCCATTCAAATGGATAGCTCCAATAAAAGAACCTGGTCCGCCACCTATAATTCCAATTTTTAATTTTTGTGTGGATGACATTTGGGAAAAGACTTTATATTCAGGATTAAATGCTTGAAATAATTGATTCCGATTGGAAAAACCTTATCTCTTCTAGTGAATTGATAGAATAATTGATCAATAGCTGCATCTTGGTATGAATGGCTTTGTCAGTTAGTGAGAAGACCTTACTTCGGGAAGTCGTTGGACCTCCCTAAAATACTTCAAATTGGCTAGACTTTAAACTTTGGCTGAACCTTAAAAGTTATCACTTCTATATTCTAATTTTAAATCCATGAACATCAATACCAAGTTAAGTTTATCCTTTATGATGTTTTTGGAGTTTTTCATCTGGAGCTCTTGGTATGTGACTTTGGGGACTTTTCTGGGATCCAATCTTCTGGCAAAAGATCAGGAGATTTCACTTGCCTTTTCTACCCAATCGTTTGGTGCCATCATCGCTCCCTTCGTGGTGGGATTGATTGCTGATCGGTATTTTCATGCTCAGAGAATATTGGGTGTAATTCATATAATAGGTGCGGGTTTGATGTATATGCTTTACACTTCCTCGGACTTCTCGGGATTCTTCCCGATACTCCTTATATATATGATTCTCTTTATGCCCACTCTCGCACTGGTTAATTCCATTTCTTTTAACCAAATGAAAGATCCCGCAAAAGAATTCGGAAAGATCCGTGTGTGGGGGACGATTGGCTGGATCGCTGCTGGTTTATTGATCAGTTTTATGTCTTGGGATAGTCAGGAAGGATTAAAAGAAGGCTTATTGAGAAACACTTGGCTGATGGGGGCTGTCAGCTCTTTGGTCTTAGGTCTGTTTAGTTTTGCACTTCCGCATACTCCACCTCAGCCCAGAACAGCAGGGGATTTCAAACTTTCTGAAGTCCTTGGATTGGATTCTCTGGGATTGCTAAAGCATAAGAATTATGCAGTTTTCTTTATTTCCTCTATTCTTATCTGCATTCCTCTCGCATTTTATTATCAAAATACAAGTCCTTTTCTCACAGAGATAGGCTTGACAAATTCCACAGGGAAAATGGCTCTCGGACAGGTTTCCGAAGTAGTATTTATGCTTGCCTTACCTATTTTCTTTTCCAAATTTGGGATCAAAAAGACTTTAATTGTAGCTATGCTAGCTTGGGCAGTACGGTATGTTTTCTTTGCATTTGGAGATGCCAATGAAGGAGTTTGGATGTTGTTGATCGGTATAGCCCTCCATGGCATTTGTTATGATTTCTTTTTTGTAAGTGGACAAATCTACACTGATTCGCATGCTGGACTGAAATACAAATCTTCTGCACAAGGGTTAATTACCTTTGCCACTTATGGTGTAGGAATGCTGATTGGCTTCTGGGCGGCTGGATTAATCTCAAATTATTACACAAATGAAGCGGGAGTACATCTTTGGGAATCAATTTGGTTGATTCCTGCTGGCATTTCTGTATTGGTTTTGCTACTTTTCATGGCTCTTTTCAAGAAAGAACAAATAAATTCACATCAATAAACCCCCTCATGACCAAACCTATTGACACTGGAAGAAGAGATTCTTTCAAAAAAGTTTTACTTGGTGGTGCTGCATTCAGCACGTTATCCTCCTTTGATTTGAAGCAAGAGAAACCCTATGCATTGAAAGGAAATATAAACCACGGTGTGTGCCACTGGTGTTTTCGTGATTATAGTTTAGATGATTTCTGTGTAGAAGCTAAGAAAATCGGTATCAAAGGCATAGACTTGATCGGCCCAAGCAATTGGCATATTCTGAAGAAGCACGGGTTAGACTCCTCTATGTGTAACGGCGCGGAAATCAGCCTTACAGAAGGATTTGGCGAGGTTCAGTATCATGAGCAATTGATCAAAAACTACACAGAAGTGATTCCTCAGGTAGCAGAAGCAGGATATAAAAACCTAATCTGTTTCTCTGGAAATAGAAGAGGAATGGACGATGAGACTGGTTTGAAAAATTGCCTGATCGGTCTGGAGAAAATAATTCCTTTAGCTGAAAAGCATGGAGTCATCGTTCAAATGGAACTGCTCAATAGTAGAGTGAATCATAAAGATTATCTATGTGATAGATCTGCTTTTGGTGTCGAATTATGTAAAAGGGTAGGAAGTGAGAACTTCAAGCTTCTTTACGATATCTATCATATGCAGATCGATGAAGGAGATTTGATCAGAAGTGTTCAGGATAATCACCAGTATTTTGGGCACTACCATACTGCTGGAAATCCGGGGAGAAATGAATTGGACGATACGCAGGAGATTTATTATCCTGCACTGATGAAAGCGATAGTAGCCACAGGCTACAAGGGCTATGTGTCGCATGAGTTTATTCCAAAGTCAGAGGATAAAATGGCATCTTTGGCTCAGGGAGTTCAGATCTGTGACGTATAAATAAAAAGAAAACTTAAAACCCATATTTATGGCAAATGAAGCATATGACGCAATTGTAGTTGGGTCAGGAATAAGCGGCGGTTGGGCTGCAAAAGAATTGACGGAGAAGGGGCTGAAAGTATTACTCCTCGAAAGAGGACCTAATGTGGAGCACATTAAGGATTATACAACTGCTACGATTCCACCGTGGGAAGTACCTCATCGTGGTAGAAGGACTCAGGAGCAATTGGAAAACCATCCAAACTTAAGAAGAGATTATGTACTGAATGAGTTGAACATAGACTGGTGGGCACATGAAGATGATTCTCCTTATGTAGAAGAAAAACCATTTACATGGTTCCGAGGCTATCAAGTAGGTGGACGATCATTGCTTTGGGGCAGACAGTCTTATCGTTGGTCTGATTTAGATTTTGAAGCCAATGTAAAAGAAGGCGTAGCGGTCGATTGGCCGATACGCTACAATGAGATTGCTCCTTGGTATTCTTATGTGGAGAAATTTATAGGAGTATCTGGTTCCAAAGATGGTTTGGATGTGCTTCCTGACGGTGAGTTTATGCCGCCCATGCCGATGAACTGTGTGGAGGAAGATGGTGCTGCCAAAATTAAGGAGCATTATAAGGGAGCTAGAACTTGGACTATCGGTAGGCCGGCGAATATCACCCAGCCACTTCCAGGAAGACCAGGCTGTCAATACAGAAATAAATGCTCACTTGGATGTCCATTTGGTGGATATTTCAGCACGCAAGCTTCCACTTTGCCAGCTGCAAAAGCTACTGGTAACCTTACGCTTCGTCCATGGTCAATCGTCACAAAATTGATTTATGACAAAGACAGCAAGAAAGCCACAGGCGTAGAAGTGCTGGATGCAGAGACCAATCAGACGATAGAATACGATGCAAAAATCGTATTCCTATGTGCTTCGGCATTCAACTCTACAGCTATTCTAATGAACACCGCGACAGATGTTTGGCCTGGTGGATTGGGAAGTAGCTCAGGAGAACTTGGTCATAACGTGATGGATCACCATTTCCGATTGGGCGCAAATGGCACAATGGAAGGCTATGAGGACAAATATTACTTTGGGCGAAGACCAACGGGACTTTATATTCCAAGATTTCAAAATGTAAACGGAGATAAAAGAGATTACCTTCGAGGTTTTGGTTATCAAGGTGGAGCCAGTCGTAGTGGATGGTCTCGTGATGTGGCTGAATTGAATTTTGGCGCTCCTATGAAAGATGCACTAACCCAGCCAGGACCATGGTCTATGGGTGTTACGGCCTTTGGCGAAATACTTCCTTACCATGAAAACACGATCAAGTTTAGTGATACGGTGAAAGATAAGTGGGGAATGAAAGCATTAGTAATGAACGCAGAGATCAAAGACAATGAAATCAAAA
This sequence comes from Algoriphagus antarcticus, assembly GCF_002150685.1. Classification (GTDB taxonomy): domain Bacteria; phylum Bacteroidota; class Bacteroidia; order Cytophagales; family Cyclobacteriaceae; genus Algoriphagus; species Algoriphagus antarcticus. The sequence continues at coordinate 104,833 of NZ_MSSW01000023.1, read as the reverse complement.
TGCGTAAAGATATGATGGCTGATGCAGCAGAGATGCTGGAGGTAGCAGGATTCAAAAATATCAATGAGTACGATGCTGGATACACTTTCGGGCAGGGTATTCACGAAATGGGAACAGCTAGAATGGGACGTGATCCTAAAACTTCTGTTCTGAACGGAAATAACCAAGTTTGGGAAGCGAAAAACGTATTTGTGACTGATGGAGCATGTATGACCTCAGCTGCAGCCGTGAACCCTTCACTTACCTACATGGCTCTGACTGCAAGAGCGGCAGCTTTCGCAGTAGATGAATTGAATAAGCAAAATCTCTAATCGTAAAAGACAAGACTATGACTATGAATAGAAGAGACGCTTTGAAGAGCGTCATGGTAATGATGGGTGGGACGATGATTGGCGCTACGGCGATCATGACTGGCTGTACACCCGAAAACCAAATTGAAGGATTAGATTTTGATCCGGATGACATTGCTTACTTGGACGAGTTGGGAGACACAATTATTCCTGAGACGGATACACCTGGGGCTAAAGCTGTAGGTATCGGGTCATTTATGGTGATGATGGTCAAAGACACCTATGACGGAGATAGTCAAAAGGTATTCGTTGATGGCTTGAACAAATTGAAAAAGGACTTCAAAGCTGCTAATGGGAAAGATTTTGTGGGCGCGCCTGCAGAAGAAAGATTGGCTTATCTGAATGGAATGTATGATGAGTTTAAGGCCAGCGGAAAAGATAGAAGTCCTGAGGTGATAAATATGCTTCGTGACTTGACTGTACTTGGCTATTTCTCTTCTGAAATTGGAGCTACTCAGACGTTGAATTATGTGGAAACTCCAGGGAGATTTGATCCATGTATTCCTTGGACAGACGCTGATAAAGCTTACGCTATTTAAGATAAATAAACCTATAAAGAATGGCCTGCTCCTGATAAGGGCAGGCTTACCTTTGTTCAATTGCCCCAAGAATCCGGGGTGAAGTATTTGGAATAGAACAAGAGCAGTTTGTAGGCACTACGCCTTTAGAAGCAGCGGAGAATAATGCTACTTGTTTAGGTAAATTGAAGGTTTGAATAAGTGAGTTTTAGGTTATTTCTGAAATGTCATGTTGTTTCTGAAAAGAAGTAAATATAAAGCGAGTGCTAAAATGATCAACAAAGCCACTTCAAACTGAGACCAGATTTGGGATCGATTGATAATGATGTTGGCTTTGTTGATTAATTTTTCTCCTTCTTCTAATTGGATTTTACTCAAATTATCGAGGTCTTGCTGTGCTTTACTAATTTTTTTATCGTAAAGCTGTACCTGACTCAAATTGACACCAGAAGAGTCGGAATAAAGCAAACTATAGTTTTTAATCTGAAGGTCATTTTCTATGATTGCTTTGAAATCAGTCAAATATTGCGCTTCATTTTCGGTTAATTTCGTTTTCTCAAAGTTTGAAACTATTTCCATAATAGCTTTTTCTTTTTCAGCTATTTCATTTACTACTTTCGAATAGTCATAGTTGTTGTCACAATGATCAACTAGCTTTTGAATCCTAAATAGATTTTCTGAAATTCTGAATATATATCCCTCCACTACCAGACGGTCGTTGTATACCTCTGTAAAAGTGCTACTGATGTTTTTGAATGCTTGACGCTCGGTAAGGTTTGTCCCATACATCAAGAGCATCAGCAAACCAATGACCACAAGAGCCGTAATTTTCCTTTTTTTAAAAGCAGTATTTAGCATATTTTACTAGTTATGGGTTATGTCTTCTATCAGTTTAAGGATATCTGTCCAATTTCCCAATTTTTTCTAACTAAGAATGGACGTTTGTGGAATATAATTTTGGTTTGAAAGTACTAACTGAAATATCATTCATGAGGTTTTTTATCATAGACTCTTACGTAGTCAATTTCCATTCGCTGAGGCCATATGTCAGTGGCAACACCCTGTAAGCCACCCCATCCACCGCCGACAGCAATATTTAGAATCAAGTGAAAAGGCTGATCAAACGGCCATTCTTTGTAGTCATGGCCTATGTTTTCAAAAGTAAAGTAGATGTTTCCGTCTATCAAAAAATCAATTTTTTCATTCGTCCAGTTTATCGCGTAAATATGGAATTCGGTGTTGTAATCAGACACTTGTTGAAAGCCTCCTTTTTGCGTACCAATGCTGTGATTGAAGGCTTCGGTGTGCACGGTGCCATGTACTTTTCCAGGATCGTAACCCACATGTTCCATAATGTCGATTTCCCCATTTTTAGGCCATCCACCATGTAAATTTTCTTCAGGAAGCATCCATATTGCAGGCCAAGTCCCGCGTCCACGGGGTAATTTTGCTTTGATTTCTAGGTAGCCATATTGCCAAGCTGCTTTTCCTCTGGTGAGTATTCGTGCAGAAGTGTACCCCTTAGGATGTGAACTGTCAGCGTGTGCTTCTATGATTAGTTTTCCATTTTCAATTCGGGCATTTTTAAGGTCACTTTGTGAATAATATTCCAATTCCTCATTGCCCCAACCATGATCTCCGACGTCGTAGGTCCATTTCTCCGGATCAGGTAAACCTTCGTCAGAAAACTCATCTGACCAGACTAATCGCGCTTCTTGCGCATTTGAGCTTAGATTTAAGTAAATAGTTAACAGGAAAAGAGTGAGGACTGTCTTCATTTTGGGTTTTTCTTGGTATGTGCTTTGTAAATTACTAAGTACTCAATGTTTAACTTAAACCACTAATATTATGTCAAGCAACTTAAAATTAAAAGGAAACTGGAATATCATGAAAGGTAAGCTTAAAGAAAAGTACGGCGAATTGACCGACGATGATTTGAGTTATGTAGAAGGTAAAGAAGATCAGTTGCTGGGAAGAATCCAGAAGAAAACTGGTCAGACGGAAGATAAGTTGAGAAAAGAACTTTTCGAAGACTAAGAATAAAAAAAGAATGAAAACGGCGCAAGCCGTTTTTTTTATGCCATTTATACTAACCGAGTGCAAGTTGTCCTGCTTCTTCAGAAGCCGGACTTCGTTGTTTTTACTCGTTTATGAAGTCCTAAGTGATAAACCTTTTTAAAATGCATTTTTTAAGTGCCCATAAATCATTTTTACCAGATACACTGACTCCTTTTGATAGTTTGTTTAAATTTAACCAAAGAAATAAACCCAGTAACTAATGGCATACTATTACAGACTAGGAGCTATCCCGCCCAAAAGGCACACGCAATTCCGTCAGCCTGATGGCAGTCTTTACAAAGAAGAGGTAGTGAGTTCCAAAGGCTTTTCTGGAATCTACTCCACACTTTATCACATTCATAATCCTAACGAAGTAAGGTCTATTGGCAAGCCAGAGCCGTATTCGTGGAAGCCAGCTGCAGAATATGGATTGAATCAGACGCACTTGAAAACTTCCGATGTGGAATTTACAGGCGAAGATTACCTCTCAGCGAGAAGAAATCTCATGATGAACTCTGATGTGATGATGGGGATTTGTTCTCCTAGGCAGCGAAAAATGGATTATTACTTCAAAAATGCAGACGGGGATGAATTAATCTATGTGCATGACGGAGAAGGTGTATTGTATTCTCAGTTCGGTAAGCTTGAGGTTCGCAAGGGAGATTATATTGTGATCCCTCGTACGACGATTTACCGCTTTGAATTCGAAGAAAAAGGTCCGCTGAGACTTTTGATCATTGAATCTCAGGGAGCTATAGAAACTGTAAAGCGATATAGAAATGAAGTGGGACAATTGCTGGAGCATTCGCCATATTGTGAGCGGGATATTCGTCCGCCGCATGAGCTTCACATCGAAAAAGAGAAGGGGGATTACCTAGTGCAGATCAAAAAGCAGGGAATGCTTCACCAATATTCTTACGGGCACAGCCCACTGGATATTGTAGGATGGGATGGGTATTTATATCCTTACGCACTATCGATTTACGATTTTGAACCCATCACTGGTCGAATTCATCAGCCACCGCCAGTTCATCAGACGTTCCAGGCTTGGGGTTTTGTGATTTGCTCATTTGTGCCAAGGCTATTTGATTACCATCCGCTGTCTATTCCGGCGCCATACAATCATTCCAATATTGACTCGGATGAAGTCTTGTATTATGCCGAAGGGGAATTTATGAGCAGAAAAGGGATCGATCGAGGATCCTTTACTTTACACATGGGAGGTTTGCCGCATGGCCCGCACCCTGGAACTGTGGAGAAGTCTATCGGAGCAAAAGCAACGGATGAGTACGCGGTGATGCTGGATACATTCAAATCACTTCAGATTACAACGGATTCGCTTGAATTTGTAGATAAAAACTATCCGATGAGTTGGACGGAGTAAGATTTGCGGTACAGGATTTTGGATTTGCGGAATTATCGCGGGAATGGAGATCTTTACTTCATGGTTGGCGGGCGTGGAATTTGTCATTTAGAACGAAACATTGTTTGTCAGTCCGAGCGGATTCGAGGACTTGTAAAGCTAGTTGACTTCGACTTCGCTCAGTTTGGCAGTCTCAAGAACCAGGTGAGCAAAACCACTAAAACCAAAAAGCCTCGATTTTTTCAGATCGAGGCTTTTTGGATTGATAAGATGGGATTTTATTTTTTGTCAGTGATTTCCAAGATAGGTTGCCCGGTAGCGCCATTTGGCAGCTTGATATCGAGCATCATAGAAAGAGTAGGAGCGATGTCGGTAACAGTCGCATAACGAGAACTCTCTCCAGCAGGCACATGCCAACCGTAAAATAGGATTGGAACATTTGTATCATAAGAAAAGCCAGTGCCGTGAGATGTGCCAGTTGCACCACCTGTTAGCCATCCTGGCTCTAGAATCATCAAAATATCACCTGAAGCTTTATGATTATATCCCATTTGAAGTAGCATTGATCTGCCTTCGGTAAATTCTCTTGTTCGCATCGCAGTACCCGTATAAACTTCCTTGATACCATCAAATTTCAAAAGGAACTGAGCAATTTCATTTTCGAAATCTTCTTGGTTCATTTCTTTCTCCTGAATCAACTCATGGTTAAGGAAAAGCTGACCGTTCGAATTGTTTTTGATCAATTTTCCTGGACCATATTTAGAAGAGATGTAGCTAAGCAATTCGGTCATTACTGCACCTGTTCGAAGATTTCCGCCTGGTACTTTCTCGCTAATCATATGTGTGGCTATCTCAGCTACGGCATGATCTGCAGAGAGGAAAACCACATATTGGTCTTTACCATACTTCTCGTCAAGGTAGTTAAGAAGTCTCTCGATCTCTTGATCCAAACGGAGGTAAGTGTCCTCGATTTCCTTGGATTGTGGGCCAAATCTATGTCCTATATAATCTGGAGAAGAAAAGCTTAGAGCTAGGAAGTCCGTTTCTTCTCCCATTCCCATTTTTTCACCTTCGAGTGCCGCCAAAGCAAAATCCAAGGTCATTGTATTGCCAAAGGGCGTAGAGGAAATCAATCCAAATTCACCATTTGTCTTTCTGAGCTCTTTGAGGTCATATGGGAAAGTAGGAGTGTCTTTTCCACTGAATTTCCCCTCAAAAATATTATCATCCACCATACTTGCCTTATAAGTATTGATAGGATAAAGTGTGTTCCAGGTTTGGGATAGGTATGTATCTACAGATTTCTTTTGGTTGAATTTATCTACCCATTCTGGCAGTTTCTCATGATAATAAGAGGAAGTCATGAATTCACCAGTGTTGGAATCAAACCAATAGGCATCGCCTAAGTGACCCGCTGGAAGGCTTGCGCCACGATCTTTGATTGCTACACCTACTACCTTGGATCGCTTCTGCGTGTTTATTCGAAGTTCGTCAGTAATGGTAGTGGTGAGTAGGTTTCGTGGGCTGATAAACCCATTTTCTGCCGATCCACCGATGTTAGTCACGGTTGTATCTCCCGCGCAATAAATCATTTGATCCAAGCTCTTTACATACCAATCATTGCCAATGATGCCATGAGTAGCAGGAGTGGTGCCCGTATAAACTGATGCATGCCCGGGTCCTGTGTATGTGGGAATGTAGTTATAATGGCCATTTTTCATCATAAAGCCATCCTTCATCATTCGCTTAAATCCACCGTCTGAATACCTGTCCGAAAAGCGATACAAATAATCTTGGCGCATCTGATCGACAATGATGCCGACGACTAGTTTAGGCTTATCTGCTTGCGCCTGAGCGAGCAAAGGGCTCGAAGCCAAAATAAAAAGCAAAAATACAATCCCGAATTTTCTCATGTTTTGATTTTTTTTTAATCCTCAAAGATAAGGATATGACTCAATCTGTAGATTAAGACTTTGTTAAATGGTCAAAAGCGTAGACATTAGAACACTTAAATCAACATGATCTATATGAAAAAGATACTTTGGACTTTGCTTTTGCTCGCGTTCTCTCTTTCCGCATTCTCTCAATCCTATTTTGAAGATGGTCTTACCTCCGAATGGCATCGTGGAAGGAGAGATGAATTAAGGAAATTGATGCCAGCTAATTCTGTTGCTGTGTTTTTTAATAATCCAGTAAAGAACAGAACCAACGATGTTGATTACATCTATCATCCTAACACAGACTTTTTCTATCTGACAGGTTTTCGTGAGCCAAATGCTGTGCTTATTGTCTTTAGTGAAGAGCGCCAAATCAACGGAGAGATGTCCGAAGAACTGATTTTCGTGCAGAATAGAGATGCACGGGCAGAAATGTGGAATGGTAAGAGATTGGGAGTAGAGGGAATGATGAGCGAATTGGGCTTTGAGGATGCCCTGCTCAATTCTGAGTTTGCCGCTAAATCTGGTATCAACCTCCAGGACTTTGATAAGATTTTGACTTTTAGCCTTTCAGAGGCAATAGAAGAAAGTAGCACGAATCTTCCTTTGATACAGATGGTGGATGAATTTAAAAATGCCACAGCATACCCTGATAAACTTAATGAAGTGAGTGCTCAGGTTTATAAAATGATTGAAAGCTCAGACCTTGAGACTTCCGATCGTGTGGTTCAAATGCTGAAGAGATACAGTTCCCAATATCCTGATATGATGCAAGATCCATTGGTTAGTTCTTTTATGAATGCTGACTCTCCAGAGAAGCGAATGATGGTGAAAGAGGAAATACCGGAGCAAAAGCTAGACATTTCTTCACTCGGGGATATGATGGGAATACTTCGTGAGGTAAAGACAGCTGAGGAAATTGTCATGCTCAAGAAAGCTGTGAGGATCTCTGCCGTAGGACAGGTAGAGGTAATGAAGGCTGCGAAAGTGGGGATGACGGAGCGAGAAATTCAAGGTGTTCATGAGTTTATCTACAAGCGCTACGGAGCAGAAGAGCTCGGCTATCCATCAATAGTCGGAGGAGGAAACAATGGTTGTATTCTTCACTACATCGAGAATGATAAACGTGACTTGACTGATCGGTTGTTACTGATGGATCTTGGTGCAGAATGGAGAGGCTACACTGCCGATGTGACTCGTACTATTCCGATAAGCGGCGAATTCAACGCAGAAGAAAAAGCGATCTACGAGTTAGTGTACCAAGCGCAGGAAGCGGGGATAGCACTTTCTAAACCCGGCACTACTTTTCAAGATATTGACGCGGCGGGGCGTAAAATCATCGACGATGGACTGGCGAAACTTGGGATTATCAAAAAAGGAGAGGGTCACATGTATTTTCCGCATGGCACAAGTCACCATATAGGACTGGATGTGCATGATAGAGGAACTTATGATGTGCTTAAGGAAGGAGTAGTTTTTACCATTGAGCCAGGAATCTACATTCCAGAAGGATCTGATTGTGATCCAAAATGGTGGGGCATCGCAGTGCGAATCGAAGATGATATTTTGGTCACAAAAGATGGAAACATAAATCTCTCTGGAGATGCACCTAGAACTATCGCTGCCATCGAAGAAATGATGAGACATCCAAGTGTGCTAGAAGAGTGGGTGCTGCCTGAGATCGATTAAAGGGAGGGGGCTCGCCGCGACGCAGAAAATCCCTCGCTGCGGCGCGGCGGCGCAGCGTATTTTATTTTGAATATGGAAAAGATTGAGAATGATATTGCTACTTTAATTCTGGATAAAGCATTTCTAATTCATAGATAGTTGGGACCAGGTTTGCTGGAGTCTATTTATGAAAGGGTATTATTCCATGAGTTGAAAAAGTCTGGACTTTAAGTAGCAAGTCAAGTTTTCATTCTTTTCAAATGGGATGATATCACTTTTGAAAACGGATTTCGGGCTGACTTGATCGTTGAAGATAAAGTGATTGTTGAGATAAAATCAGTTCAAGTTATTACACCAGTTCACTCAAAACAATTAATGACCTATTTACGCCTAACTACGATGAAATTAGGGTTACTGTTGAATTTCAACGAAGCGTTGTTGAAAGATGGGATTAAAAGAGTGGCTAATAACTTATAGCTGACCTTACTTAAAGGATACTCGTTATTATCGCTGCGCCGTCGCGTCGCTGCGAGAAATAATTTATTATAAGCCTAGGTTCGCCTTAATCCTTCCTCTTCAGATCACCCCGCTTAATAGACCGAATAAACTGCCCCCAGGCGAATGGATCGAGGAGCCTAAGCGTTCTTGGTCCGTAGAGATCCTGGTTTTGAATGGCTTGTCCCTGCTGGAAATATCTGAAGTTTTCGTTTCCTGATGCAGGCATAGATTCGGCCCAGCGTAGTAGCATCTCAGGACTCATGTTGGCTCTGGAGATGGACATAGGATCCACTATGTTCAGTGCAATTACTGCCTGTTTGAATTCCTCCTCGGTAGGATAAGGCATTACTTCGATTTCTGCCAGAGCAATCTCATCTACTTGCATCGTCAGTATCAAACTGATTCCATCACTTTCTACAGTTTCAGGTACTTTGAAGGTTTGTTTTTTCAAGCCGATAAAACTAAATACAACCGAATCGCCTGCTAGCACGGGCATGGAAAAGTAGCCAAACCTGCCTGAACTAGTCCCCCGTCCTTTCTTTGGAACGTAAATGTTCACGCCTGCCACAGCGTCTGTGCTGTCTGCATTAAGGATAATACCAGAAAGTTGGATTACTTTTTTTTGTTGCACATCTTGAGCCAAGGAATGGTTCAGGGAAAAAATCAATCCCAAAAAGAAAAGGAAGCTAAATCGAAGTAGTAATGGATAGTTCACAAATAAAATAACTTAATAGAACGTCAGATGGTTGTCAATTGTGGTACGATAATAATCTAATTTCGGTTGATTTTTTATTTTACCCTCATAAACTCCGTTAAAACTTACAAATGCGGTTAAAAAATATCAGTTTAAACTACGGGCTTAGAATCTTTAAAGCACTTTCTGAAGAACCTCGCGTGAGGATTTTTCACCTGCTGATGCTCAATAGAGAGCTTTCCATTTCTGACTTTGAATTAATCCTTGACTTTACCCAGACTAAAACGAGTAGGCATCTCATTTACTTGAAAAACGCAGGACTTCTCGGGAGCAAGCGAGTGGATCAATGGGTGTTTTACTACATTTTGGAAGAGTACATGGAAATTATTCAGCAGATTTTTAAGTTCATACAGAAAGACCCAAGTCTCATCAAGGATCAAAAGACCTTCGAAATCCTGAAATCCAACCGTGAACTTGCCATAAATAAAATTCAGAACAATCAATACCGACGTTAATTTCCCTTGAAAAATTACCAACACCTCTTCTTCGATCTAGACCACACGCTTTGGGATTACGATCGAAATGTTCAGGAATCTCTTTCCGAACTTTTCCTTCATTATAAACTCGAAGAACTCGGAGTTTTATCCTCACAGCATTTTATTGATTCCTTTTATGCCGTGAATTTCAAACTTTGGAGTGCTTATGACAAAGGTGAAATGCAGAAAGAGGAATTGAGAACTACCCGCTTTCCAAGGATATTTGCCCATGCAGGAGTAGTTGACGCAGTGATCCCTGAAGAATTTGAAGGAGATTTTATGCATCGCACTTCTAGCAAACCGCACCTTTTTCCGCATACGATAGAACTACTCGATTATCTCAAACCGAAGTACAAGCTCTATGTGATCACCAATGGATTTGACGAAAGTCAAGCCAAGAAAATGAACTCATCAGGCTTGAATGATTACTTTGAATTGGTCGTGACATCTGAGACGACAGGGCATAAAAAGCCTGATCCAAGGATTTTCCAGTATGCATTGGAACGAGCAGGTGCAAGCAAGGAAAATAGCCTAATGATAGGTGATAACCCTATTTCTGATGTCAAAGGAGCACATGGAGCCGGCATAGATCAGGTCTTCTTCAATCCATTTGGAAAGCCCATAGACTTGGTACCAACTTACACTATTTCACATTTGAGAGAACTAGAAGCCATACTTTAGGGTCTAGCAGACTATTGCTCTATGTCGCTGTAAATATTTCAATCACAGTTAGATGAATATTATCTATTGTGCCGTTGGCACTCTGTGGTTACTAATCATCAATGAAACCCGAATTTCGCTTCGCTGTATTCAGGGCTGTTATGGTTCTTGCCGTTGGCAAGAGGTTGAAACCTTATGATGAGAACTCTATAAGTTGATTTCAGGTTTTAGTTCGATAAAAATGCCAAAGGCATTTACAATAAAAGCCCAGAATACAATTCTGGGTTAGAGGGGATGTGAATGTGAATGTGAGTGCCAAAGGCACGATCAATAATCTTTGCCGCTGTGAGTGTCTCCACTCACTTCTAAAGTCCTTATGAATTTGGTTTTCCATTCGTGTGACAGGAACTGAGGCTGAAGATTTTGAAGCTCATGTTTCTCGAACTGTATCTGAGAAAACCCTTTCATGAAATATGAACGGAAGATTTAGTGAACTAGAAGCCATACTTTAGGGTTCTTTTACTTCAATTTCATCAGCCAATAAAACCTTCTGGTTATCTTTGGCCAAACAGAAAATCATAACCACAGATATTATGCTCAAAGGTTTTTTTAATGTACCTATTCCGGTAAATGAGCCGGTAAAAGCTTATGCTCCCGGAAGTCCTGAGAGAAAAGAATTGCAAGCTGCTCTAAAAGAAGCTAGATCTCAGCAAGTTGATGTGCCTATGTACATCGGTTCGGATGAGGTCAGAACTGGCAATACTCACCAAATGTCTCCTCCTCATGATCACCAACACGTGTTGGGTCATTTCCATGAAGGAGATGCTTCTCATGTGGAGCAGGCGATCGATGCTGCCCTTGGTGCCAAAGAAGCTTGGGAAAATCTAGCTTGGGAGCAAAGAGCAGCTATTTTCTTGAAAGCAGCTGATCTTTTAGCAGGTCCATATCGTGCTAAAATCAATGCGGCAACGATGCTTGGGCAATCCAAGAATGCCATGCAGGCAGAGATTGATGCGGCATGTGAGTTTATCGACTTCTTGCGCTTCAATGTGCAATACATGACTGAAATCTATGCCCAACAGCCGCCAGTTTCTGGAAATGGTGTTTGGAATAGATTGGAGCAGAGACCGCTCGAAGGTTTTGTGTTTGCCTTGACTCCTTTCAACTTTACTGCTATTGCAGGAAATCTTCCTACTTCTGCCGCGATGATGGGGAATACCATCGTTTGGAAGCCAGCCTACACTCAGATTTATTCTGCAAATGTGCTGATGCAAGTGTTCAAAGAAGCTGGCGTCCCAGCTGGTGTGATCAACTTGATCTATGTAGATGGACCAACAGCGGGAGATATTATTTTCAAGCATCGTGATTTTGCAGGAATACACTTTACAGGTTCTACTGGCGTATTTCAGCATATTTGGAAAACTATCGGAGCTAACATTCATCAGTACAGGTCTTATCCTAGAATTGTCGGTGAGACTGGCGGAAAAGACTTCGTGATTGCTCACAAATCTGCTATTCCAAAAGCTGTGGCAGTGGGACTCGCCCGTGGTGCTTTTGAGTTCCAGGGTCAAAAATGCTCTGCTGCTTCCCGTGCTTACATTCCTTCCAATATTTGGGATGAGGTGAAAGAAGGCTTAGTCGCTGATCTTGCAGATATGAAAATGGGCGGGACGGAAGATTTCACCAACTTTATCAATGCGGTGATAGACGAGAAGTCGTTTGACAAAATCGCCAAATACATAGATAATGCGAAAGCAAATCCTGCGGTAGAAATCATCGCTGGAGGTAACTATGACAAGTCGAAAGGTTACTTCATCGAGCCAACAGTCATCGTGACGCAAGATCCGATGTACACGACGATGTGCGAGGAAATTTTCGGCCCTGTGTTGACTATATATGTTTACGATTCAGAACGATTCGAAGAGGCATTGGAATTGGTGGATCAGACTTCTCCTTATGCCTTGACTGGAGCAATTTTCTCTCAGGATCGCTACGCTGTGGAATTGGCTACTCAAAAGCTAAGAAATGCGGCGGGTAACTTTTACATAAATGATAAGCCAACAGGTGCGGTGGTAGGTCAACAGCCATTTGGTGGAGCGAGAGCTTCAGGTACAAATGACAAAGCTGGTTCTATGATCAACTTGCTTCGTTGGGTTTCTCCGCGTACGATCAAGGAAACTTTTGTATCGTCAACAGATTATAGATATTCTTTTCTGGGAGAAGATTGACCTTTGAGATGTTATTCCGAAGAAGGAACAACTGAGGAATCTCCTCGAAGGTCTTGAGTACAACGCTTTAGGTTAACCTTCGAAATAAAGCCTTCGAGGTCAAAAAAAGACTTCAAAGGTTATCGAATAATTAAAACCTTCGAGGAGATTGTTCGCTACTTTGTAGCTTACAATGACACCTCGAAGGTTAATAGGGCTCAAAGTTCTTGAGAACGATCTCAAAGACTATCGAAATAAAACCTTCGAGGAGATTTTTCAGTCATCCTTCCTTCGAAATGACACCTCAAAGGTTTCTTAGATTAAGTGTACATAGCCCCATTCACCTGAAGCACTTGGCCTGAGATATAGCTACTCATATCAGATCCTAAGAATACGCAAGCGTCAGCTACTTCTTCTGGTCGACCACCACGTTTCATTGGGATTCCATCTCTCCAAGCTTGTACAGTTTTTTCATCCAGTACAGCCGTCATCTCAGTTTCGATAAATCCCGGTGCTACGGCGTTACATCTGATATTTCTTGAGCCAAGTTCCAGGGCAATAGATTTAGTGAAGCCGATGATTCCAGCTTTCGAGGCTGCATAGTTTGCCTGGCCAGCATTTCCTTTCACACCCACTACGGAAGTGATATTAATGATAGAGCCAGACTTCGCTTTCATCATCGTTCTATTGACAGCTTTTACGGTGTTAAAGCAAGATTTTAGGTTGATTCCAATTACTTCGTCCCAAGCTTCCTCAGTCATTCTCATCAGCAAATTGTCGCGGGTGATTCCAGCATTGTTGATCAAAATATCCAATCCGCCAAATTCAGTGACAACTGCGTTAACCAATTCCTCAGCGGCTTTGAAGTCCGAAGCATCCGATCTATATCCTTTGGCTTTGACGCCGAATTCTGCCAATTCCGCTTCTAGCGCTTGGCCTTTTTCCACACTTGACAAAAAAGTAAAAGCGACATTTGCGCCCTCTTGTGCATATCTGATAGCAATTGCTCTTCCGATGCCTTTAGATGCGCCGGTGATCAATGCCGTTTTTCCTGAAAGTAATCCCATAGACTTTAAACTTTTGTTTGGCCAAAATTAGAAAAAAAGCTAAAACTTATGAATCTATAATTGAATTCAGTTGTCTTTTGGATCAGTTAGTAGCTATTCGTTTGAAAAATGATGGTTATGAAAAATATAATTTTAGTCAATTTGTTTAATTCAGAATATTGATTCGAAATGTGATACTCATTTTCCTCAGATCATAGTTTCTGGCTGGAATCATGAAGGAAACCAAATTTTTTTCTGAAGTCAAAAGGCCTATTTTTGCATAGTTTCAATCAGTTTTCAAATAAGATTCTAAGATATGTCTTCGACAAAATATGACTTGATCGTGTTGGGCAGTGGTCCAGGTGGCTATGTAGCTGCGATTCGTGCTTCCCAACTCGGCCTCAAAACCGCCATCATAGAAGCAGAAGAGTTGGGTGGTATTTGTCTTAACTGGGGTTGTATTCCCACCAAAGCTTTGTTGAAAAGTGCTCAGGTATTTGAGTACATCAATCATGCTGCGGACTATGGCATTACTGTAAAAGATGCCAGTGCTGATTTCACAGGGATCATCAAAAGAAGCCGCGGCGTAGCAGACGGAATGAGCAAGGGAGTGACTTTCTTGATGAAGAAAAATAAGATCGATGTCATCAAAGGTTGGGGTAAAATCCAGCCCGGAAAGAAAGTAGAAGTTACTGATAGCGCAGATAAGAAGACTGTCTATTCATTTGATAATATCATTATCGCAACCGGGGCAAGATCTCGGGAATTGCCATCTATGAAGATCGATAAGAAGAAGGTAATCGGTTACCGAGATGCGATGACTTTGGATAAGATGCCAAAGAAAATGGTGGTCGTAGGTTCTGGAGCCATTGGAATTGAGTTCGCCTATTTTTACGCTACCATGGGCACAGAGGTGACTATCGTAGAATTTTTGGATAGAATCGTACCGGTAGAAGATGTGGAAGTCTCCAAGACTTTGGAGAAGCTTTACAAAAAAGCAGGCATGACGATCATGACTTCTTCAGAAGTAACGGCTGTAGATACTAAAGGAACAGGTTGCAAAGTGACAGTAAAAACTGCCAAAGGCGAAGAGACTTTAGAATGTGATATCGTACTTTCCGCAGCTGGTGTAATCTCCAACCTTGAGAACTGTGGATTGGAAGATGTAGGAATCTTGGTAGATAAAGGTAAAATCAAAGTTGACGAGTACTACAAAACAAATATGCCAGGCTATTTTGCCATCGGTGATGTAATTCCAGGACCAGCATTGGCTCACGTAGCTTCTGCTGAGGGAATTATTTGTGTAGAGAAAATAGCCGGTCAGAATCCTGAGCCTTTGGATTATGGAAATATCCCAGGCTGTACTTATTGTTCTCCTGAGATTGCCTCTGTGGGTATGACTGAAGCTAAAGCTAAAGAAGCTGGATACGAATTGCGCATCGGTAAATTCCCTTTCTCTGCATCAGGAAAAGCATCAGCTGCTGGCGTTAAAGACGGTTTTGTGAAACTGGTATTTGATAAGAAGTACGGTGAATTGCTTGGTGCACACATGATCGGAGCCAACGTAACAGAGATGATCGCTGAGATCGTGGCTATCCGCAAACTGGAAACCACAGGTCATGAATTAATCAAAACTGTGCATCCGCACCCGACGATGTCAGAAGCAATTATGGAGGCTGCGGCCGCTGCTTATGACGAGGTGATTCACCTTTGATATAAATATTTTGAAAATAAATAACGCAAGACCTAAAAAAATTGGTCTTGTGCTTTACTTTTAAGGAAGAATTATTCAAACCACCGATTTTTGGAAGAAGTACAAATCATCGCCGGACTAAGGGCAAAAGACAGAAAGACCACAGAGTATTTGTACGACAAATACTCTAAAGCTCTCTATGCGGTGATCTCAAGAATCATTTTTGACAAAGATATAGCTGAGGAGGTTTTTCATGATTCCTTTGTGAAAATCACTAAAAAAATAGCCCACTACGAAGAGTCAAAAGGACGTTTATATACCTGGATGGCCAATATTTGTCGTAATTCAGCCATTGATAAACTTCGCTCCAAGGAAATTTCACAATCCGGTAAGACCAACACAATAGATGACTTCGTATATGGGATGGAGAGCCAATCAGGCACACAAGAACATATAGACGGGATCGGAGTTAAAGAACTGATGATCGAACTTAATGAAGATCAAAAGTTCATTGTAGAGTATATCTACTTTAAAGGATATACACATTCTGAGGTATCAGAAGAATTTCAAATTCCTCTTGGTACTGTCAAGTCTAGGGTGAGAGCGGCCATACAAGTGTTGAAAAAAAATGTAGCAAGAATCTAGTGGACATACAATCTTACATATCGTCAGGTAAACTGGAACTTTTCCTTTTGGGAGAGCTCACAGAGAGGGAGCGCGAGGAGGTCTTAGACTTTGCGAAGCGCTATCCTGAAATCCAACAGGAATTGGACGATCTGGAGGAGACTATGCTTGCTTTTGATAATATGACTGGCATTGCGCCATCTCAGGAAGTGAAGGATAAGATTTTCTCTAAACTAGAAAGTGACTTTATCTTCAAACAAGCTCCTAAACCAACTACTGCCCGAGCTGACACGAAAGTGGTGGCTATGAGCAGTGCGTGGAAACCTTTTGCCATAGCAGCGTCTATTGCTGCAATCGTAGCTTCTGGAGTAGCGTTTTATTATGCGGACAAGTATGATGAGAAAAATATTCAGTTTATTGCTCTGCTTCAAGACCAAAGCGTGATGGCAGGTAATCTGAATCAGGTGAAGCAGGAATATGATCAAAAAGATGCGCAACTTGATAAGTTCGTGGCAGGAGACTATAAGCGAGTGGAGATGAAAGGTGAAGGATTCAATATGCAAAAGGATGCCAGAGTCGATGTGCTTTGGGATCAAAATGCGCAGGTAGTTTTTATTGCAATTAATAACCTGAATGATCTGAGTGATGAGTTTGATTACCAACTATGGGCAATCGGAGACGATGGGCCAGTAGGAATTGGATTGGTGAATAATAAAGTTGAAAAACTGACTTTGCAGCAAATGCAGGCAGTAGCGCAAGCAGGAGCTTTTGCCATCACTATCGAACCTAAAGGAGGTTCCAAAGCACCTAACCTTGAGAAGTTGGTTGTGCTGGGAGAAGTCGTATAGAAATTTAAAATTGAAAATGATATAATTTAAAAGTGCCTGTTCTGAAAAGAGCAGGCTTTTTTCATTTTCAGGAAATAGAAGCATCTTTAAGCTACCAATTTTCACCTATGGAACTCGAACTTTCAACACCAGCCTTACTTTTTTCCGCAATTACGCTTTTGATGTTAGCCTTTACCAATCGCTTTTTGGCTATTGCCAGCCTGATCAGAGGATTACACAAGAAGTATATGGAGGCACCGGAGGAAGGGATTATTGTAGAGCAGATTCACAATTTGCGGCGCCGACTTACACTCATCAAAAACATGCAGCTCTTTGGAGTTTTTAGCTTTTTGCTGTGCATTATTTGTATGTATTTACTCTTCCGGGGTTATACTATGGCTGCTAATTGGGTTTTTGTGGGAAGTATGGCATCGCTGTTGGTTTCGCTTGGGATATCGCTTATAGAGATTCAGATTTCTACCAGAGCATTAAATCTAGAGCTAAGGGATATGGAGGAGATTTTCGAAAAGCGCAGTAGCGGACTGGATTTTATATTCAAAAAAGATTCGAAGAAAGATGACTAATAATTTTTTATTGATTTCGTTTCTGGTCTTATTTCTTGGTTCATGTAGCCAAACACCAGTAGAACAACAGGAAATTCTTTCGGTGGAATCAGCAGTTGAAACGACTGGAAACTACATTCAGCTTACCAGTGTAGAAGAAGCCCGGGATTTTTATGCTTGGACTTCGGATCGTATTCCGATGGTTTCTGCGCATCGAGGTGGGCCATCTGCAGGTTATCCTGAGAATGCTTTAGAGACTTTTGCTAATGTGGTGAAATATACGCCGACGATCATTGAGCTTGATGTAGCCATGACTAAAGATGGTGTTTTGGTACTGATGCATGACGATAAGTTGGATAGAACCACTACTGGAAAAGGCTTGGTGAGCAATGCCACTTATGCAGAAATTCAACAGCTTTTCCTGAAAGATGAAGAAGGGACGATCACTGATTTCCAAGTGCCCACGCCTGAGGAAGCCTTGATTTGGTCAAAGGGAAAAGCACTTTTGACAGTCGATATTAAGAAGTCGGTTCCGTATGAGAAAATAATTGAGGCAATCCGCAAAACTGAGTCTGAAGCTCATGTAGCTCTGATCACCTATTCTTTTCCCGCTGCAAAAATGCTGCATTCTATGGCTCCTGACTTGATGCTTTCGGTGACCATCCGAAATATGGAGGAGATAGAGCGTATGGAAGAAACTGGGATTCCGTGGACTCGGGTGATTGCTTTCACGGGAGTATCTGAGCGTCCGCAAGATTTTAATCAGGCCTTGCACGAAAAAGGAGTTTTTACAATTTTGGGTGTCTTGGGCAATTTGGATAAGAGTGCCATTGCCCGTGGAGATCAGTTGTATGTTAGTTTTGTGCAGAAAGGAGCGGATATTCTGGCCACTGATCATCCCATCGAAGCTGCAACAGCCATCAAGACTTTGGCTCCATCAAAAAGTTCTAAATCCAAGTATTTCAAAAAATGATAATTGACTTAAGAAGCGATACGGTTACCCGCCCTACAGCCGGAATGAAAGATGCGATGTTTTCTGCTCCAATAGGGGATGATGTCTTCGGCGAGGACCCAACAGTAAATGCATTGGAAGAGAAAGCTGCGAAACTCTTTGGAAAGGAAGCCGCTATTTTTTGCCCTTCTGGAACTATGACCAATCAGATAGCAATCCGACTTCATACGCGTATTCAGACTGAGGTAATTTGCCATAAATATTCTCACATCTATCTGTATGAGGGAGGCGGGATTATGGCCAATTCTTTGGCTTCTGTGAAGTTGCTGGAAGGAGATTTGGGGAAAATCACTGCAGATCAAGTAAAGGCTGCAATCAATCCTGATGATGTCCATGCACCCGAGACGACTTTGGTTTCATTGGAAAACACCATGAATAAGGGTGGGGGAAGTATTTACACCTTGAACGAAATCAAGCCAATCAGGAAAGTTTGCGATGAGCATGGCTTGAAATTGCACTTAGATGGAGCCAGACTTTTCAATGCATTAGTTGAATCTGGAGAAAGTCCCGCAGCCTGGGGAGCTCAATTTGATACAATTTCCATTTGCCTGAGCAAAGGACTGGGTTGTCCAGTTGGTTCTTTGCTTCTCGGTTCAAAAGCTGATATCAAGCGAGCCAGGAAAGTTAGAAAGGCTTGGGGTGGAGGAATGCGCCAGGCTGGATTCCTGGCTGCTGCTGGGATTTATGCTTTGGATCATCAAGTTGATCGACTGAAAGAAGATCATGCGCGTGCAAGAACGCTGGGAGAAATGCTGTTGAAATTGCCATTTATTTCTGAAGTATTTCCTGTTGCTACCAATATAGTTATAGCAAGACTGGAAGGAATGTCTCCGGAGGATTTCATGAAAAAGCTTTCTGGTCAACAAATTAAATCCGTCAAATTTGGCCCAGACTTAGTCCGTTTTGTCACGCATCTAGACTTTGAAGATGAGCATTTAGAGGAGTTTGGGAAAAGGATTGGGAGGATTTTTTAACCATAGGGACGCGGAAGATTACGTAGACGACACAGCTTATTGTTATCCTGCTTTTCCAGGAGCTGGAACATTTGAATGCGCACTCTCAGCAGGTTCAAGGTGTTTACGTAGCTGAACGTTCTTTGCAGTTTCCCTCACGAACTTCACGATAAATAATTTTTTTCAAAGCAGAGACGCAGGAGAACTCGCAGAATACTGCAAAGAGATTGCTTTGGTACGTGGCTCCGGACTGCTAGATTTGGTATTGTAATTCCAATCTTTGGGAAGAGAGATAAATCTTTCGCCCTTCCTTATCGTCTGTGATGAATCTCTTCGGCGAAATGGCAAAAGAGCAGGGTGCTAAAGAAAAGTTTGGGAGGATTTAGGTTCTATTTCTGATAAGTGTAAAGAACCTTGATGATTCCACTGTTCGTTGTAAATAGGCATATTCATAAAAATGAAAGAATATGGTATCTCGGGAAAAAGGATTAGAAGCTGTTAAGAATATGCCTAAAGAGTTTTCAATAGATGATCTTATGGATAAGCTGCTTTTATTAAATAAAATCGAAAGAGGATTAGATCAATCCAAAAATGAAGAAACATTTACAGCTGATGAAGCGAAAAGGATGATCCAGGAATGGTC
Source organism: Algoriphagus antarcticus (assembly GCF_002150685.1). GTDB lineage: Bacteria > Bacteroidota > Bacteroidia > Cytophagales > Cyclobacteriaceae > Algoriphagus > Algoriphagus antarcticus. The sequence goes on along the minus strand of NZ_MSSW01000023.1, from coordinate 84,983 downwards.
AAAGTAAAATGGACAAAGTAGGCTATCGAAGATATTTATTCAATTCGAGAATATTATTTGCCACTTTCACCCAAGTTTGCAAACAAAGTAACTGACCGGATTTTCTCTAAAGAGAGATTAATAGCATCATTTCCAGGAGTAAGGAGAGTGGTGCCAGAGTTAAGCAAATAAAGTATTATGAAAATTATTTACAAGCAATTCAGCATTATATATGTGGTTTTAGAAAATGAGTTGATTCATGTTATTGCAGTTCATAATAGTTCGAAACCACTTTATGAAATTTCACTTTTCGGGTAATCTTACTTTGACAGCTTTTGTCATATATTTTAAAAAGCCTTCACGGGCCTTTCTTTTTTGTCTAGTATCTTGCAGCTCTAAGTCTAGCTAGAAAATGAATAATACCCCTCTTGCAGAACGAATGCGCCCAGCCCGATTGGAAGACTTGATCGGACAGGAGCATTTATCCTCTCCCAACTCATTTTTATTTAAAGCAATCAGATCAGGTAATGTGCCTTCTTTGATACTTTGGGGCCCACCAGGGGTGGGGAAAACGACCATTGCCAATATTATCGCGAATGAAATCAAAGCGCCTTTTTATACCTTAAGTGCAATTAGTTCTGGGGTAAAAGATATTCGTGATGTAATCGAAAAAGCAAAGTTTCAACAGGGAGTTGTGCTTTTTATAGATGAAATTCACCGCTTTAATAAGTCTCAGCAGGATGCGCTTTTGGGAGCTGTGGAAAAAGGTGTGATTAGATTGATAGGAGCCACTACGGAGAATCCTTCGTTTGAAGTCAATGCCGCTTTGCTCTCTAGATGTCAGGTTTTTACGCTCAATTCTCTGGGGAAATCTGAGCTTGAGGCCATGATCCATCAGGCGTTGGTGCAGGATATTGAGTTGAAAAAAATCAAGGTGGAACTCAAAGAGACTGACGCGCTCTTGCGTATTTCGGGAGGAGATGGGCGAAAGTTGCTGAATCTTCTGGAAATAGTAATCGATGGAATCAACGAAGATCCATGCGTGATCACCGATGAAATAGTGATGCAGATCGCGCAGCAAAAAGTAGCCCTTTATGACAAATCCGGTGAGCAGCACTACGATATTATTTCAGCTTTTATCAAATCAATCCGTGGTTCTGATCCTAATGCCGCCGTTTATTGGCTAGCCCGAATGATTGAAGGTGGAGAAGATGTGAAGTTTATCGCGAGAAGATTGGTGATTTTGGCTTCAGAAGATATCGGAAATGCCAATCCTAATGCTTTGCTTTTGGCGACGAATTGCTTCGAAGCCGTCAAGATTATTGGTTATCCAGAATCTAGAATTATCCTTTCGCAGTGTGTGACATATTTGGCAAGTTCTCAGAAAAGTAATGCGGCTTATATGGCGATCAATCAAGCGCAGGCTTTGGTGAGGGAGAAAGGAGATCTTTCGGTTCCGCTTCACCTCCGCAATGCCCCCACCAAATTGATGAAGGATTTGAACTATGGAAAAGCATACAAGTATTCTCATGATTTTCCTGGAAATTTTGTCGCCCAAGAGTTCTTACCGGATGAAATCAAGGGATTGAAACTATATGATCCAGGAGAAAATACGAGGGAAAATGAACTTAGAAAATATTTAAGCTCGAAGTGGCAGGGGAAATATGGTTATTGAAAAAAGTTTGAAATTTAAAATTTTTCAATCTGAGAACATCAAATGATAAATGATGAATATCGAAGTTTTGTAATCCCTGCTATCTATTAGCCTTTTAAAACATAAACCTACAAACCCCATAAAAATAATAGAGAATTGCAATCACGATCTAGATTTTTTATATATTTGTCACACTAACTATTGGTATGACACAAGAGCAATATTCTAAGTATTCATTTCTATTGGACCGCACGGCCCGAAAGGTGAAGCAATATGCTCAGCAGCAGTTCAAATCAGGCGATTTTGATGTGACTGTTGATCAGTGGTTGGTATTGAAAAACTTGTCGGAAAACGACGTGCTAAGCCAGACGGAATTAGCAAATTTGGTCTTTAAAGACCATCCAACTCTTACTCGCATCATCGATTTGCTTTGCAAAAAAGGATACGTAGAGCGGATGCCACATCCTCAGGATCGACGCAGTTTTCAGTTGCATTTGACTGAAACGGGTGTATCTAAAGTCACATCACTGCGGCCGGAAATTCTTCACATTAGAGAGAAAGCTTGGGAAAACTTGAGTACCCATGATTTCGAAGAGTTTAAGCGGATTCTCAATACCATTTACCAAAATCTCAACGGAGAGTCATTTGACCAATAATTAGTTAACTATAAAAGAGAATTTTAATCAGGGGAAAACCACAAATTTTCATTCACCATGATCCATACAGACCTTTGTATTATCGGAGCCGGCCCAGTAGGCCTATTTGCAGTATTCGAAGCTGGTTTGCTGAAAATGCGCTGTCACCTCATTGATGCCCTTCCGCAGGTGGGTGGGCAGCTTTCGGAGATTTATCCGCAGAAGCCTATTTATGATATTCCGGGTTACCCGGAAGTGAATGCGCAGGATTTGGTGGACAATTTGATGGAGCAGGCAAAGCCTTTTTCACCGACTTTCACTTTGGGTGAGCGTGTAGATCACATAGACAAGCAGGAAGATGGCTCCTTTGTGGTGACTACCAGTGATAAAACTAACGTGCATGCAAAGGTAATTGTCATCGCTGGAGGCCTGGGTTGTTTTGAGCCTAGAAAGCCAGTGGTGGAGAATTTGGAGCTGTTTGAAGGTAAAGGAGTCACATATATGGTGAAAAATCCTGAAACTTTCCGTGATAAAAACGTTGTGCTTGCCGGTGGTGGTGACTCTGCTTTGGATTGGACTATTTTCCTTTCTAAAGTAGCTAAAAGAGTGACATTGGTACACAGAAATGAGACTTTCCGTGGGGCACCTGATTCAGCATCCAAAGTGTTTGATCTGGCTAATAATGGCAAAATTGATCTTATTCTTTCTGCTAACTTGAAAGAGCTTGGAGGAAATGGCAAGTTGGATTCAGTGACTTTCGTCGATAAATCCAAAATCGAAATAAAACTAGAAGCAGATTACCTGATTCCGCTATTTGGGTTGAGTCCTAAGCTTGGGCCGATTGCAGATTGGGGGTTGAGCATCGATAAGAATGCAATTGAAGTAGATACTCGTGATTATTCTACGGGTGTGGAGCGAATCTACGCGATCGGTGATATCAATACCTACCCAGGAAAACTGAAATTAATCCTTTGTGGATTCCACGAAGCGGCGATTATGATGCACTCAGCATTCAAATATGTGTATCCAGATCAAAAATTGAGCTTCAAATACACTACCGTGAATGGTGTAAATTCATTTTAATACTATTTTTGCGGCATGGTTAATTTCACTGTAGAAGATCAAGAAGGAAATCGTCAAGAATGCGAAGCGCCAGATGATATGGGCTTCAATCTGATGGAAATCCTCAAAGCATACGAATATCCGATTTTGGCTACCTGCGGAGGTATGGCCTTGTGCGGGACTTGCCATATAGAAATATTGGAAGGCAAAGACGAATTGGGTCAAGCCACAGACCCTGAATTGGATCAATTGGAAAACCTGCCAGAGTACTATCCCACTTCACGGTTGGCTTGCCAAATCCGGATAGGAGATGTGCTAGAAGGCTCGTTACTCAAACTCCGAGGAGAAGATCAGTAAGCGATTACTGCCTTTAGCTATTCTTAAAGCCACTCAGAAATGGGTGGCTTTTTTGTGCGTTATTATTTTTAACCACGAAGAGCGCAAAGAATTCGCAGAGAACGCAGTTGTCCTGCTTCTCCAGAAGCTAGACTTATTTAGTTTTGCGGAAATTGTAAAATACTTCGTTTGAAAAGGCAATTTCCTTACGTTCATTTTTCTTTCGGACAAGAATTTATACCACCCAATCAAAGTAATTTTCCTTCGAGACTTCATTCCAAACCGCATCCGGATACGCTTTGGCGAAGGCAACAGGGATCTTTGAATTCGCCTTTCCCCATTTGAATTCCAATCCCTGCATCTTATGTTTACTATCGATTTCCAATAAATCGATCTCCTGACCATCATAAGTTCGCCAGAAATAATAAGAAGGATTGTAATCATTTGCAGCATTAAGCTTCATACGCTCGCTGATCATCCATTGCTCCCAAAGCGCTCCGATATCATTTCTATAAGTAAGCGGACTGAAATTATTGATTAGGGCGTTCCGAATTCCATTATCATAGAAATACCATTTTTTTGATTTCGAGACTTCCTTCTTTAGATTTTGACTAAAGCCGCCCAAAGGATAAATAATGAAGACTTTTGAAAGTAGATCTAAATAGCGATCCACGGTCTCTTTGTTGATTTGAAGACTGTTTCCAAGCTCGACTGTGCTCACTTGGCTTCCAACTTGAAATGCGAGTAATTTTAAAAGTCGGAGCAAGACATCGGCACCTTTGATCATTGTCAGCGCCAGAAGATCTTTGAGCAAATAGGAGTTGACCAATGATTTTAAATACTCTTCTTTTTCCGATAGGGTCTGGAGATGAATCAGTTCTGGATAGCCTCCATAAATCAATCGATTTGGCAATTCATTCAAACTTTCCAATCGGTTTTCTAGCGTAGAAAATTCCACTTGCGCCAATGGCAACAGCTGAAACTCCAATTGCCTTCCTGCCAATGGTTCGCCGGCATCATTTATTAAGTCTAAACTGCTGTTTCCAGTAGCGATGATGGTGATCCCTTTGATGGAATCAATCATCAATTTCAAGATCTTGCCAATGTTAGGAATTGCCTGAGCTTCGTCGATTATTACTAATTTCTTTTCGCCTATTAATGCTCTATAGTTTGCTACAGTCCTGTTTTGAAGGTATTCAGAAACTTGAATGTCCTCACCAATAAGCATTAGTGTATCGGATTCGTGCAGTTTGGAAATGTTTTCGATGATGGTAGTCTTTCCCGTTCTTCTACTCCCGTAAAGCAGCAGGACCTTTTCCTTTCCAATCTTTGCGGAGATTTTTCGCTCAATATATCGTTGAATTTCCATAGCTGTAACATTAATTAGGCCGGTTGACCGGCGCAATTTACATTAATTAGGCTGGTCGACCGGCGCAATTTACATTAATTAGGCGGTTTGGTCTTATTTACAAAATATTTTGCAATCATAGCGATTAGTCCATTTGTATGAAAATTGTTATTTTGAAGAGAATTAATGGCCTTCAATTATGAAATTATCCCATATTCCCTTCATCCTACTAATCGGGTTTGCTCAAGCGGGATTTGCACAGACTTCAGACAAACAAAAAGTAGACTCCAATGAGATTTTGCATTTGATTAATCAATACTCAGCTGCTCGAGATAATCGAGATACCGTTTTATTGAGACAAATTTTAACTGTTGATGTAGACCAATTAGTTTCTTCAGGGGAATGGAGAAATGGGATTGATACTGCGGTCAAAGGCATGCTTTCAAGTTCTACTTCAAATCCAGGTGATCGAAAACTTACTGTAGAGAAAATCAAATTTCTCTCTGAAAATGCTGCATTAGTGGATGCACGCTATATCATCACCAATCCCGATCAAACCATGCGAAAGATGTGGAGTAGCTTCGTAGTGGTAAGAAATAAAAAGAATTGGCAAATCTCGGCTATTCGAAATATGCTCCCGACTAGTGGCAATTGATTAATTTTATCAATGCGAAATCTCCTCCTTCCCCTCCTTTCTTTACTCTTGTTTTTCCAATGCAAGCCAACAGAAAATCCACCTGCACTTATCCTTCACAATGCCAAGATCTGGACTGGAGAAAATGAAAGTTCTTTTGTGGAAGCAATCGCAATTCGCGACAGCCTTATTGTTGCCACAGGTGATTCAGAATCTATTTTGGCTTTGGCAGGACCGGAAACTCAAGTCTTGGATTTGGATGGCAAATTAGTCACAGCAGGATTCAACGATGCGCATATTCACTTTTTGAGCGGTTCGATGGGACTGACTCAAGTTGAATTATCAGGAGCAGAAACATTTGAAGCTGCCATTGCAAGTACCTTGAAATTCATCGCTGACAATCCTGAGAAGGAATGGATCACCGGTCGAGGTTGGCAATACACTTTTTTTGAATCCGGGCTTCCAGATCATCAGTCGATGAAAGTATTGGATATTGATCGACCTGTTTTTATTCGTGCCTATGATGGTCATTCGGCCTATGCCAATCCAAAAGCTTTGGAACTAGCAGGCTTGGATGAGAACACAGTTTTCAGCGGTTTTGGAGAATTAGTCAAGGACAAAAACGGGAAGCTCACTGGTGCATTGAAGGAAAGTGCCATGGGGTTGGTTGGGAATTTGGTTCCTGAGGATACGTTCGAAGATCAATTGAATGGGCTTCGGAAAGGTTTGGGATATGCGGCTTCGCTTGGAATCACTTCAGTTCAAAATGCCTCTGGTTCAGAAAATGACCTTCGCTTGTTTCAAAAACTTTATGAAAATGGTGAACTGACCTTGCGATATGCCGCAGCTTTTTCAGTATCTGAACAAACCAGTCCAAGTCAAATCGAGCGCTTTACTTTTTTGAAAGATAGTGTCGGAAATGCGAATCCATGGATTCGAGCTGATGCGATCAAATTCATGATTGATGGAGTGATCGAGGGGCATACCGCTGCGATGCTTGAGCCTTATTCAGATCTTTCTTCATCAGATCCTCTGGCTTTGGGTCAGTTAAATTTCTCCATAGAAAACTATCAGAACTTGGTAAAAACATTGGATGCAAAAGGCTTTCGATTATTCACCCATGCTATCGGAGATCGGGGTGTACGGGAAGTTTTAAATGCCTATGAAAAAGCGATGGTGGAAAATGATTCTAAGGGAAAACGACACCGAGTCGAGCATATCGAGACGATCAATCCTGCAGATATTCCACGCTTTGCCAAAGCTGGTATTCTGCCAAGTATGGAACCGATTCATGCGGAACCCGGCACGACGACAGTTTGGTCAAAGGCAGTGGGAGAAGAGCGATTGCCTTATTCCTTCGCTTGGAGATCTCTTTTGGATGCAGAAGCAAAACTTGTTTTCAGTAGTGACTGGCCGGCTTGTATCAGCTTGAATCCAATTCGAGGAATTCATGATGCGGTAAATAGAAGGAACCCTTCAGGCTATCCTGAGGGTGGATGGATTCCCCAAGAGCGGATCAGTATTTTCGAAGCTATGAAAGCGTATACTACAATAGGAGCATATTCATCTTATGAAGAAGATCGAAAAGGACTTTTGAAAGCAGGGTTTCTGCCAGATTTGGTGGTTTTGTCCAAAGATTTGTTTACGATAGATCCGATGGAAATTCATCAGGTTGTGGTAGAAATGACGCTGGTAGATGGGAAGATTGTCTATTCAAAGAATTAAAATTTTTGAGTAATTCGAAACTTGCTTTTGGCTAACCTATTTATCTCTGAAATCACAGACTTACGGAAAAAGCCTTGCTATTTTAATCATTCATTCTATTATTAAGTTGTAATTTTTCTGCCGATGGAGGCGGCGGAGATCCATTTTTTAGTGCACTGTATTAATTATTGACTGAAATCAATCAGTTGGCTACCTAGCAAAACTTTACGAAGTCATACAGTGGACCTGGGAGATTTCTCGAATTCGGAATATGATTCCGGCTGGGAATTTATAAGAGCTCTAATTTAGACGCGGTACTGACTTTTACATGAACAGTGTTTCTGATTCTGTTTTTTAATTTAATTTGAATCTGAAATTGATTTTTCAACATAATTTCATTCAGATATCACCAGTACTTAACCCTACTATTTATGCAGAGAAAATTATTAATCTTGCCGGCACTGCTTTTAGCCGGGATGACTTTAGCCCAAGATGTAGACCTTAAGGCAATTGAGAAAATCAAAAAAGAAGGCTTAGAGAACTCTAAAGTGGAGGAAATTGCTTTTCAATTGGTAGATAAAGCTGGCCCAAGACTTAGTAATTCGGAAGGCTATGAGCGTGCGACAAAGTATGCTGTCAAACAACTTTCTGACTGGGGTTTGGAAAATGCTGCAACTGAGCCATGGGGTGAATTCGGCCGCGGCTGGGAAATGGAAAAGAGCTATATCGCAATGACTGCGCCGTATTACATGCCTTTCATTGCTATTCCAAAAGCTTGGACAGAAAGCACGCAAGGAGAAGTAAGTGGTAAAGTTGTTTTCCTTGACATCAAAACAGAAGAAGACTTTGCTAAGTACAAAGGGAAGCTCAAAGGAGCGATCATCGCTATCAAACCTTCTGGTACACAAGAAGCAACTTTTGAGCCTGATGCTGTTCGATATACTGCAAGCGAATTACATGGAATGGAGCATCCTGTAGCAAGGGAAAATAGTACCTACACACCAGAAATGCTTGCTCAGTACAGAGCGGCTCGTGAATTTGGTACGAAGGTAAGTGCTTTCATCGCAGCCGAAGGCGCCGCGTTGATTATCAAAGGTGTGAATGGACGTCACGGCACGCTTTTCACCAGCAGTCCAAGAGGCTATCTGAAAGATACGCCTGAAGGAATTCCTGAATTGGAAACTGCTCCCGAGAATGTCAATTTGATGGCGAGACTGAGTGAAAATGGTGTAGAAGTAGAAGTGGAGGCAGAAGTAAAAACCCGGTATAGAAATGAGGATCTTCAGGGATATAATGTGATTGCAGAGATTCCGGGTTCTGATCCTTCTTTGAAGTCAGAAATAGTAATGCAAGGTGGACACCTGGACTCTTGGCATGGAGCTAATGGAGCGACTGATAATGCAGCAGGTTGTATTGTGATGATGGAAGCCGTGAGAATTTTGAAAGCTACAGGCCTTCAGCCAAAGAGAACAGTTCGAATTGCGCTATGGGGTGGTGAAGAACAAGGTTTGCATGGCTCAAGAGGCTATGTAAAAAACCATTTTGGTGATCGTGAAACGATGGAATTGACTCCTGAGTATGAGAAGATGTCCGCTTATTACAATATTGACAATGGTACTGGAAGAATTCGTGGAATCTACCTTCAGGGGAATGCAGCTGTGGAGCCGATTTTTAATGAGTGGTTTTTACCTCTTGATGATATAGTAGATGATCGCACGATCACTATCAGCAATACCGGAGGAACGGATCATCAGAGCTTTGATGCATTGAGTCTTCCAGGTTTTCAGTTTATCCAGGATCCTATCGAATACCGTACGCGTACACACCATACCAATATGGATACGTTTGAGAGATTGGAGCTTGATGACTTGAAGCAAATGGCGGTCGTCGTTGCTTCTTTTGTGTATAATACCGCTCAAAGAGACGAGATGCTTCCAAGAAAAGAATTGCCAAAAGTAGAGTAGGATTGAGGAAAGCATTCAAATAAAGACGGGTATAAAGAGATTTATATCCGTTTTTTTTTGTGAAAGTTCTTCAACTACGGTGTACGCGGAGGTTTCGCAAAGGACGCAATTAGTTTCTTAGTCATTTAGAGAAAAAGAGCTGGGTAAAGGAAGATGATGATTGGTAAAGTAAAGCGTGCTTATCAATATTTAGGAGAGGATTAAATAGAAGAGGAGCTTACTAAGATGTATTTTTTAACGTGAAAGCAGTGATTTTGCTCGATTGGCTATACTTTTGGTAACCTAAATTTTAGAATTTTGAAGAAAGAAAAAGCAATTTTAAACTGGAGCGGAGGCAAAGATTCTGCGCTTACTTTGTATAAACTTAAGCAGTCTCAGAACTTTGAAATCGCTTGTTTACTGACGAGTATCAGTGAGAAATACCAGCGGATTTCCATGCATGGAGTTCGTGTGGCATTATTGGAAGCTCAGGCCGAGCGTATTGCAATTCCTTTGGTTAAAATGGAAATCCCGGATATGCCTTCGATGGAAGTGTATGAGGAGAGGATGCGGGAGACACTTTCCAAATTGAAAAAAGATGGAATTTCAACCTCGATTTTTGGGGATATTTTCTTGGAGGATTTGAGAGCTTATCGTGAGGAAAAATTAGCAGAATTAGATATAAAAGCTATTTTTCCGCTTTGGAAGCAGCCCACAGATAGAATTATCCATGAGTTTTTGGACTTGGGTTTCAAGACCATCACGACGTGCGTGAATGAGAAATATTTGGATAAAAGCTTCGTAGGCCGAGTGATAGATGTAGACTTTTTGAAGGACCTTCCATCGAATGTGGATCCCTGTGGCGAGAATGGGGAGTTTCATACGTTCGTGTATGATGGGCCAATTTTCAGTAAGCCCGTTGAATTTGAGAAGGGAGAAATTGTGCTTAGAAAATATGAAGCTCCGAAAACCGAAAATGACTCCGATCAGTGCTTTTCTGATAAGAAAGAAGATCCTGAGAAATATGGGTTTTGGTACTGTGATCTGATTTCTAGTTGAAAATTGAATTCCAGATTCCTTTAACAAACCCTTCTTGTTTGACTTTTCTAGTTGATACCCCCATGCTGATTCCCAAGGTCATCTCCAGTTCTATTTTCTGATTAATCTCTTCCTCAATCTCAGATTTTATCTCCTCAAAATCATTTTCTGTCAAAACTTTATCTGAAAGCAATGTGACTGAAAGTCTTAGCGGATTCATCTGCATTACTTTCACTTCTCTCAGCATTCCATGTGGAATCTCCTTTCCAGCAAGGTCTTGAATGATAGAGTTTTCATTTACCATCTTATTGAAGCTAAAGCCTAAAGGCAAAGCAATAGCTATTAAAATCCCGAGGCTGATAATAAGCCCTCGCTTGGCTAAGCGGAACGGCGAAAATCCTAGCACCAAGAAAGTAAGGGATGCGGACATGACAATTCCTGCCAAGTTTGTTCCCAGCAATAGCATCGCACCTCCAAAAACTCCCCAATCCAGCCATCCAATTCCAATTCCCGCTACTGCCAATGGTGGTACCAAAGCAACAGATATGGCTACTCCAGCAAGTGTTTTATTGATTTCTTCTTTGGAATAAGCGTATGCCCCTGCGATCCCAGAGGCAACGGCGATTCCCAAGTCCAGTAAATTAGGACGGATTCGAGCAATTATTTGATCATTCAAAACTTCCAAAGGAGTGATCGAAGTAATGAGTATTGAAAAAATAAGCCCCAATACTATTCCCCAGAATATGGTGATCATGCTGTTTTTGATCAAAAGTCCGTCTTGGCGAAGTGCTCCCATCGCTAAAGAAATAATTGGCCCCATCAGTGGAGCCAAGATCATAGCGCCAATCACTACAGGTGCGGAATTTCCAAAGAGACCGAAAGTCGCAATCATGGTGGAAAGTGCCATCAAAACCAAATAGGTCGAACTGGTTTGAGCATTTTGCTTCAATAAGGAAAACAGATCTTTAAATTCCTCAGAAGTGGCGTGACGTACCCAAGGCAAATATCCATGCAGTAGTTCTTCTTTTAACGTACCAGTGGGGAGATATTTGGCATTTATTTGCGCGGGGCCTTCTTTTTTCTCATCCTCCAACAATCTCTTCCCGGGTAATATGGCTATATGATTTTCAATCAGATTTATGGTCAGCTCTTTTTCTTCACCTTCTACTCCATCTACAGCAAAATGAAATTGGTCTTTGGAAGTGATTTTTACTTCACTGGAGGAGATATAGCCTACAAAACTCGGAAGAGTGCCACCATGAGTGGGGAAAAATAGATTTTGAAGCCCAAACTGGATCAAGGCAAACAGGCTTTTTGGCGCCAAAATCAAAATGTGAATCCTGCCATCATCCAGTCCGGACTCCTCTATAATTCTTCGAAAAACAAAGTTGCTTTCACATTGCGCTACTGCCAAGATACCCATTGCTGCTGTTTCAATGGTTTTTTCTTCTTCTCGACTGTCTTGATAAGTAATCGTATATGGCTTAAGCTTTACTCTGCGAAAAAGATCGCCTAGTTGCGAAAGTCTTTTTTTAAGTCCCTCGAAAAAACTGGAAGATTTATTGGAATATAAGATACCCATAGAAGTACCCACGACCAGAGAGTTGAATACCATCTGCTCATTAACCTGCATCATATCGATTTCCGGGATCTTCTCAGCTTCTTGTATTTCTTCCCAGGCTTTTTCAAAATTAGAATTAATCCCGAACCCTTTACTTGCCTCTATCATGTCAGGGTGAGGAAGTAAAGCCAGCGATACCTTAGTTTCTCCGAGTTGTTTGATTAGCTCCAGCAATTGTTTGTCCGAGAGAGAACATGCCAAACAATCCCCTTCCGAATAGTTTTTAGTCTTGAGTTCACTAAAAGAGACTTGATTTGATGGTTTCGGATCAAGTTTTTCTAAAAGCTCTTCTAGCTTTTCTTGCTTCGTTTCAGGGTCATATACAAAAGTGATTTTCTTCATTTTAGATTTTTGAATCAGATGGCATAGTATCCCCTTTCTCAGTCAGGTGAAACTCGACCAGACAGGGTGGTCCGTTATCAGGCTGAAAGTCATATTTATCAGGATGAGAGTAGTCGAAGACCTAATTGTTAATTGTTATTGACTTCGAATCCGCTCGGAATGACATAAATAATGCTACTTGAACTTCAACATGTATTGAATATTTCATTAGATAATCTATTACTCAGAATCTTCACTCATTTCTCTCAATCGATCTATACAATGATCAAGAGATCTATAATGATGATAGATTCCTTTCCAGATATTGCCTTTACCTACAGTTTTTAATTCGGGTTGTTTATCCAATCCACCAGAATACCAGTCGCCATTTTCATGATCGATTAAGTAAGTATCTGTGTATTCCCAAAGCTTTAGAAACTTCGCATAATAATCGTGTGGATCTGCAGGATAAAGTTCTGCCATTAGCAGCAGTGCGTTCATTCCTTCAGCTTGTGCCCACCAGTTTTTGGTATCGTGAATGATTCGAAAACCATCGTTGAAATAATAGCCCTCATCATAAAAACCACCCACACTTTCATCCCAGCCATTTTCAAGCGCATGGTCTATCATCTTTTTGGCAATACCATGTGTGGTAGTGTCATTTTCCCAGCCTAAGGTTTCAGATGCTTCTATCATCAAAAAACCTGTTTCCACATCATGCCCAAATGAAACATGATCCAGTTGATGATGAGCTAGAATAGCTTCTTCCGTAGAATCTGCGAATGTTACAGGCGTCCAATCTGAGTAAAGAAATAGTGTCAAGTAGCCTTTATCTGTCACGATTTGATCTCTGATCAGAAGGAGCATTTCTTCCAGGCGATCTCTGACTAGGGGATCTGGCCAAACGTGGTAGAGTTCAGTGAATGCTTCAAGTAGGTGAATGGAGCTGTTTTGATCTTTATAGCCTAGGTCGGAAGGGGATGGTGTGGATGCAGGTCGAGAAATAGGAGTGCCGTCAGTATCTAAGTGCTGGTAGTATCCACCATTTATGGAGTCATGTGCATGCTTGTCAAGCCAGTAAAAAGCTTCTTTGACAAGCTCTAAAGCGGAGTCATCACCTGATGCTCCATAATATGCGGCAAGGGCAAAAATCCCAAAAGCATTTCCATAGGCTGTTTTCATAGGGTCGCCGATTTGGTTTCCCTGTTTGTCTACCAACCAATAAAACCCACCGTATTCATAATCCCACATTTTATCTCGTAGGAATTCGTATCCGTGTTTTGCTCCAACTTTGTAATAATCGATTTCAGGATACTTTAGCGAAGCTTTTGAATTCGTCCAAACTTGGCGCGATTGGGTTACGATCATTTTCTCCTGCTTTTCTCCAGGTTTGAAATCGTAGGAGAAATTACTTAAAAAGCCACCATCAACTGTGTCCATTGATTGGGGGTACCACTTGTCCAGCACTTCTGTTTTTAGATGATGCTCCATCTGGTTTGCAAGGATTTCTTTTTGGCTTTCACTTTTTTCAGGAGAATCGCATGCAATGAAAAACAGCAAAAATAGAAGCCAAGAATATCTAAAAGACATATAGAAAGATTTATTGGAAGTGAAAAAAATCGGTAGCTTTGAAACGAATTTAGACATTTGTCGTTATATTTATGACAGTTGTATTAATTTAAGCTGATTTGCCATGACTCAATATGCCATTTTTGATCCAGAAGTAGCCTATAATACTACTGATGACAAGTTTATAAACAACATAATAGCTCTCGTGAGAGAAGGCGTTTCATTTGAAGATTTTAGCAAATTTGCTTCTAGGAGTGCTTTTTCTTCGTCCGAATGGGCAGATTATTTACACGTCTCTGAGCGTACTATGCAACGATACCATAAAGAACAAAAGTCTTTTGATTCGTTGCAGTCAGAAAAGATAATCGAAATAGCATTACTTCAAAAGAGGGGAGTGGAAGTATTTGGAAACAAGTCAAAATTTCAAACTTGGCTTGAGACACCATGCTTGGCTTTGGGAGATTTAGAGCCAAAATCTTATTTGGACAGCAGCTTTGGTATTACTCTTTTGAAAGACGAATTGACTAGGATTGAATACGGAGTCTTGGCATGAGGGTCTATCGCTTGAGTAAATCAAAGTTCTCAAGAGACTTATCGGGCAAAGGAGCAGAACTAGCGGGCGGGCGATGGAACAGTAGAGGTAAAGCGGTGCTCTATACAAGCCAATCCAGAGCGCTTTGTACTGCTGAAATCGCCGTCCATACACCCTTAGGTAATATCCCGACGGATTACGAAATAGTTGAAATTACAATTCCAGATGGCATTAAGCTAAAGGAAATAGAAATATCAGATTTGCCGCCAGACTGGAAATCCATTCCGCATTCTCATGCGACTCAGGAAATTGGAGATAGATTTACTTCGGAAAATGAATTTTTGGTATTTAAAGTACCTTCTGTAGTAGTTGCTGGAGATTTTAACTTTTTGATAAATCCAGTTCACCGTAAATTTAATGAAGTAGAAATCACCTCAATTGACCCATTTGAATTCGATGTGCGACTGTTTTCGAAATAGAACTATCAAGATCATTCCTCAATCAACTTTTCCAGAATTTCAATTGCAGCTTCTGACAGAACTGTCCCTGGGCCAAAAACGGCAAAGACTCCAGCGTCTTTCAGAAACTCATAATCTTTAGCTGGGATCACTCCTCCAGCTACCACCATAATGTCGGATCTTCCCAAATCTTTTAGCGCATCGATCAATTGAGGAACTAGCGTCTTATGGCCTGCGGCCAAAGAGGAAGCGCCAACGATATGCACGTCATTCTCAATAGCTTGCTGAGCCACCTCTTCAGGAGTCTGGAAAAGCGGTCCGATATCTACGTCAAAACCCATATCTGCAAAACCAGTTGCGATGATTTTTGCACCGCGATCATGTCCGTCCTGACCCATTTTGGCAACCATTATTCTTGGACGGCGACCTTCCAGTTCTGCAAATTCGTCTGATAGAGAAATTGCTTTTTTAAAAGATTCTTGATTTTTCACTTCTGCTGCATATACTCCAGTGATAGACTTAGTCTGAGCTTGATGGCGGCCAAATGCCTCTTCCATCGCATCTGAGATTTCTCCCAAAGTAGCTCTTTTTCGAGCTGCATCAATCGCTAATTCAAGTAGATTTCCTTCCCCTGATTTCGATGCTTGGGTCAGAGTTTTAAGACTTTCACTCACTTCTTCCTGATTTCTGGATTCTTTCACTTTTTTCAGTCTGGCAAGTTGAGATTGACGAACCGCTTGATTATCCACATCCCGAACTTCAATTTCTGATTCTTCATCGACTTGATAGCGATTCACGCCAACAATAATATCCCGTCCGCTGTCTATTCGAGCTTGTTTTTTGGCTGCTGCTTCTTCGATTCTGAGCTTGGGCAAACCTGCTTCTATCGCTTTTGCCATGCCGCCTAGTTTTTCCACTTCCTCGATCAAAGTCCAAGCACGCTGCACTAATTGATCTGTCAAAAACTCTACATAATGTGAACCTCCCCAAGGATCGACCACATCTGTTATGCCTGTTTCTTCCTGAAGTACCAATTGCGTATTTCTGGCAATTCTAGCAGAGAAGTCCGTAGGCAAAGCAATCGCCTCATCCAGAGAATTTGTGTGAAGTGATTGTGTATGTCCCATCACTGCGGCGAGTGCTTCAATGGCCGTTCGAGTCACATTATTGTATGGGTCTTGCTCGGTAAGAGACCAGCCCGAAGTCTGGCAGTGGGTTCTCAAGGCTAGTGATTTATCGGATTTTGGGTTGAACTCCTTAACAATTTTTGCCCAAAGCAAACGACCTGCCCGCAGCTTGGCGATTTCCATAAAGTAATTCATCCCTATTGCCCAGAAGAATGAAAGTCTCGGAGCGAAATTGTCTATGTCCAAACCTGCCTTTATGCCTGTTCTCAGATATTCCAAACCATCTGCAAGTGTATAAGCCAATTCCAAATCTGCCGTAGCGCCAGCTTCCTGCATGTGATAGCCAGAAATAGAAATGGAGTTGAACTTCGGCATGCGCTCAGAAGTGAATTTGAAAATATCCGCGATAATCCGCATTGAAGGTTGAGGTGGATAGATATACGTGTTGCGCACCATGAATTCCTTCAGAATATCATTTTGAATCGTGCCACTAAGTTGCTCTGGTTTTACACCCTGCTCTTCAGCTGCTACGATATAAAAAGCTAAAATTGGAATTACAGCCCCATTCATAGTCATGGAAACTGACATTTGATCCAGAGGAATCTGATCAAACAGCAACTTCATGTCTTCTACAGAATCAATTGCGACTCCTGCTTTGCCAACATCACCTACTACACGAGGGTGATCAGAATCATAGCCACGGTGAGTAGCCAAATCAAAAGCTACAGAAAGCCCTTTTTGACCTCCGGCTAGGTTTTTTCTGTAGAATGAATTGGATTCTTCAGCTGTGGAAAATCCTGCATATTGGCGAATGGTCCAAGGTCGCATTCGATACATTGTGCTGTAAGGGCCTCGCAAATAGGGAGGAATTCCTGCTGCGTAAGTCACATGAGAAAGGTTAGCGATTTGCTTTCCATCAAAATTAGGCGGGATGGAAATCTGCTCTGGAGCTTCCCAATTTTTTTGATCCTCTGATTCGGAAGTATGGATTTTCGATGATTTCCAATTTTTTATATCTGGTCTCATGAGTCGCTCAGGTGATTTAGTTCTACAAAGTATGTTGCCCGGCTTGGAAGCAACTCAAAGTCTTCCTCAATTAGTGGTTGAAAGGGAAGATGATTTTCGATCTTACTTTTGGAGAGGTATTTATTTGCGCCAACTTTTATGCTTGAATCTGACAAGACTTTCTTTTGAGCAGTTTCACGCGAATTTCGAATTTTAGCGTGCAGCGTTAGGTCTTCGAAGCTTTTTAGCCAGCCTCCTTTCTCTTCCAAATCTTGAAGACCTGAAATCACAGATTTCTCGATTTCCTCTTGCAATTTTTCCAAGTAAAATGATCCAGCTGCAGGATCCATCACTTTGTCGAGATAACTTTCTTCTTTAAGAATGGCCGAAATGTTTCTCGCAATTCTCTTTTCCAATGCAGAAGCCTTTTTGCTTTCGACAGGTTTTACCCAAAGCGAATTTCCACCTCCAAGGATTCCTGCCATGGCTTCGTAAGTCTGGCGGATAAGATTGGTGTCTCTATCCATAAGTGATTTGCTCCATTCAGCAGTTGAGGTGACAATGTGTATACTGTCCATTTCGATTTGCACGCCGTAATTGGAGGCTAGCTCCACGATCAGCTTCCGCAAGGCTTTTACTTTGGCGATCTCCGCAAAATGCGAATCTCCCATTCCAGTATGAAAAGCAATGTTTTCGAATGCTTGACTCGGAGAAATGGCTTTTTTTGAAAGTTTATCTATCACCTCGATGACTTCACCTAATCCGTATGTCAGTTCTTGAATTCCCGTACCCCCGGCATTTGCGTAGCGTGAGAAATCAATGGTCAATGGATAAAACTCTCTGAACTCCTTGAAGTCGTTTATTGCTTTGACCGCTTGGTCCATTCCCAAATCGAAATTTTCTCCACTGCGAAATAACTCATCGCATGGATTCCAGAATATTGCCCCGCTCAGCATACTTGGTTTCAGAGTTAGAGATTCTATCCACTCCTGTATCAAATGGAAAAACTGAGAAATATCTCCTGTTGGCAAAAAGTTGGTTGATATAAATTCTGTATGAACTGCTTTTAGAATCTGGTTTAAATTTTCTGTTCCTTCCAAATGCAGAATCAGTCCGTCTGCACTATTTTGAAGTGAATGAAGTATTTCCTCGTTTGTGGATTTATCTTCTTTTGGAAAAATGGAAACCAGATTATTCCAGATTCGAGGTGAAATTTCTGGGATTTTCGAGTCAGGATGGAATTTGAATTCCGCCGAAGGACCCTTTAAATCTTCGGCTGTATAGAATGGTTGAATTTTGATTTTTTCCCATAGCATGGAAGTGAGTGTGTCATCAAAATCTTTCCCGTCTAGGTCTCGTTTTACCTGATCTATCCAGTCTTCTTTGCTGGTAGGAGGAAATGAAAATAAGTCCTGATTTGTCATAGTAGGGTATAGAATTTTACTGAATCCGAAGTAAAAGCATACTTTGATTAGTAGTTCTGGATCAAAATGGCCTGTATCAAAATTAGGAAAATGAAGGGGAAATCAAGAACCTAAATGAATTGCTTTATTATTTCGATTTGTTTTACAGTTCTTTTCAATAGACTGAAGATTAGAATAAATATTATTTTATGCCAAATAGAGGCCCGTAAAGCATTAATCTGAATCTCTCAAACGGAAAGGGGTTTAGTCTCCAAATTTACTTTGGTAGGAAAAGAGGAGTTGTTTAAAAACTCAATATTTCAAGAAGAAATCAATTTTTTATTTAAGTTAATTTTCATCAAATTTGACACCCTTGCACCTACCGCAAGATCATTGTTTTTCAGAAATCTTCTCTAATGAGTTCAGAAGCTAGCGCCGTTTGGAATGAATGTTTACGTGTTATCGAACAGCACGTCAATGAGCAGAGCTTTTCAACTTGGTTTAAGCCCATTAATCCTGTCAAACTTGAAGGTACTTCGCTGACCATTCAAGTTCCCAGTCAATTCTTCTACGAATGGCTGGAGGACAATTATGTGCAGGAATTAAAAATTGCCATCAAGACTACTTTGGGGCAAAGTGGAAGATTGGAATACGCTGTTGTGGTAGATAGAGGAAACTCTTCTAATCAGCCTTATGTGGTTTCTTTCCCGCAGGGAAATGCAGGGAATAATAAGAAGCCTCAAGCACCAGCGGAGCCAGATAGAACTCCATTTGAGATGAAATCGCTTAATGCAGAGGCATTGACGAACAGTAATCTGAATCCTACTTATACTTTTACCACTTACATTGAAGGAGATTGTAATCGTCTGGCCCGCTCAGCTGGTTTTGCAGTTGCGACGAAGCCAGGAATCACCTCCTTTAATCCATTGATGGTGTATGGCGGAGTAGGATTGGGGAAAACACACTTGGTGCAAGCGATAGGAAATGAGATCAAAAATGGTCCAGAGGACAAGTTTGTTCTTTATGTTTCTTCAGAGAAATTTGTAAATCAATTCATGGATTCCATCAAGGATGGCAATGTGAAAAGCTTCACCAATTTCTACATGCAAGTGGATGTATTGATTATTGATGACATTCAGTTTTTGGCAGGAAAGGACAGAACTCAGGAGATGTTCTTCCATATTTTTAACCACCTTCATCAAAGCAAGAAGCAAATAATCATGACATCAGATTGTCCGCCTAGGGATCTGAAAGGGTTGGAGGAACGATTACTTTCACGCTTCAAATGGGGTCTGACTGCTGATTTGCAAATGCCTGACTTTGAGACGAGAGTAGCGATAATCCGTCGAAAAATGCAGTCTGAAGGAATTGTTATTCCTGACGATGTAGTAGAATATCTTGCTTACACGGTGGATACAAATGTTCGTGAGCTGGAAGGAATTCTTATTTCGCTTATTGCACATGCATCACTGAATCGTGTGGAAATCAGTCTTGAGCTTGGTAAGACCGTGATGAAAAATATCATCAAGGATATTGAAACGGAAGTTGGAGTTGATTTTATTCAGAAGTCTGTTTCGGAATTTTATGGGATTGCGCTTGATGATCTGAAGGCAAAAACCCGTAAAAAGGAAATAGTAACAGCTCGCCAAGTTGCGATGTATTTTTGCAAGGAATTTACCAATCATTCCTTGAAATCAATTGGTTACCACTTTGGCGGGAGAGACCACTCTACAGTAATTCACGCAGTGCAGACTGTGAATGATATCATGGAAACTGATAGCTCATTCCGAAATGCAGTACTGGAATTGAAGAAGAAGTTTAAGATGAGGTCTTATTAGGAGATTTCGAGCAGCTAATCCGGCGAAGGTTTTACCACTTACTTCTTATAAAAGTTACCTTTTACAATATTTTAAGTTGCGTTTTATTCGTTTAGCTTTTTCTCCATGGTTTCTTCAAATCGCTGAAGGAGCCTGATGTAATGTTTTTGGATATTTTCCAGAAATTTTTCCTGTGTGTCTATTTCATACACTGGATTGTACTGGATACGATCTATCACGATGTCCAGCCAAGCTTTTCCATCGTCGATTAGTTCTGCGTGAAACGCCTCTACAGTCAAATCTCTAGATCCTGAAAATGGCCCTTTCCCTATTTGTTTGAAATAATGAGTAATTACTTTCAGCGCCAACTCATGCGTTTCCTCAAAATGTTTCAATAGTTCTCTTGATTGTGGCTCTGTTAATTTTCCGTTTTTAGCACGTCTCGCATAGTCTGTCAGATCAACAAGCTGATCACTGAATTCTTCCAGACATTTCTCACAGGATTTTATTACTGTTTTCATGGGAAGACGAGTTTTGAGTTTGAATGCGATTTGACTGAATATAAAATCAATTTAAAGTAATAAAATGATTCGTTATAACTAAGTTATTTCGATTGGAAAATTCTCTTATCTCGATCTTACTTTCATAACTCGTCTTCCCATAATTTCACCTCACATTATAAGTTTGCATAAATGGCTGGCCATTAGAAGCTACTCCCTCAAGAAGTAGTCTTCCGCTGAATTTCTCTAAATAGGCTCCAACTTTATTCGGATCCTTGGCCGCATCACCGTTGATCTGTGTGATTATAAATCCCTCTCTCAATCCGAGTTCTCTCAAATAACCTCTTGTCAATCCAGTAAGCTTTATTCCATAATCCACTCCAAACTTGTCTTTTTCAATAGTATTGACAGCTTCAAGTCTTGCTCCCAAAATGGTCGAACTATAGAATTCCCGCTTGATTACGCCATTTCCACCCTCCAAATTTTGAAGCTGAAGATTGGCAGATTTCTCAGCTCCATTTCTTAGATAAGTTACTTGAAGTTGTTCACCGGGATAGTAATAAGAGAGTGCTTCTTCAAAACTTCCTTTCCCTGTGATCACTTGAGATCCGAGTTTGGTGATTACGTCGTTACGCTGCATACCCGCTCTTTCTGCTGCTCCGTCTTTAATCACATGAGTTGTGATGACACCGTCGAGTGTGTTTATCTTCATTTCTTCCGCTAGCTCCGGCGTGATTTCCACCGCTTCAATCCCAGGAATGGCTTTTTGCACTTCACCGTATTGTATCAGGTCGTTGGATACTTTCATGGCGATATCCACTGGCACAGCAAAGCCATAACCAGTGTAAGATCCCGTTCTGGATAGGATAGCAGTATTTATACCCACCAATTCTCCGTTGATATTTACCAACGCTCCGCCTGAATTTCCAGGATTAATAGGAGCGTCTGTTTGAATGAAACTTTCCAATGGAAAATCACCTCCTAAAATATTGATCTGTCTCTCTTTTGCAGAAACTATTCCTGCAGTGACTGTGGAAGTTAGATTAAATGGATTTCCAACTGCAAGAACCCATTCGCCAATTTTCAGATCGCGACTACTTCCGCGTCTGATCGCAGGGAGGTTCGTTTCCTCAATTTTTAAAACTGCGATATCGGTGTTTTTATCAGTTCCCACGAGACGAGCTTTGTAAGTTCTTTTCTGGTGAACGACCTCGATCGTTTCAGCTCTGTCAATCACGTGATTGTTAGTCACGATGTAGCCATCTCCTGAGATAATTACTCCAGAGCCAGTACTCACTTGCTGAGAAGGTGCGCTTCCCCCGCCACCGAAGAAATAGTCAAACATGCTGTATCTGGTTGGATCCGTTCCGGAAAAATTCTTGATAAAGACTACCGATTCAGTGCTGTTTTCTGAAGCTTCTACAAAAGAAACAAGCGCATCGGTAGGAGCGTGGCTATTCGCTGGTTGATATTGCGAAGCAAAACTTACTTCCGTTTGATTATTCTGCGGGAAGTCAAAGCGTTGCTCGGTTTCATTAAAGTTGATAGAAGTCCAAACTGCAGCGCCGGCCAAGCCTGCTATAAAGGAAATTCCAGTTGTTTTGATTAGACTGTTCATAGGTAAATCATTTAATCAATTTGACGAAAGGGAGGATTTACAGTTTAGAGAATTCACATTTTTTAAGTTCCGGATTTGCGAAATCTCTGCCTATTGATATTTAATATTGTGATTATACGGAATCTTGCCAGTAGAAAATTTATAGGATCAAAAATCCAAAGACACCTTGAATTCTGGTTTACTTCGGTCTTCGTACTTCGGTCATCGGTCTTCCAATCCATTGACCAAAGAGAATTCGCTTACTGGCAGAAAAGCGTATATACAGATTAATATTATGCCATTTGGTAAAAACTGACGATTTGTACGAGGAAAAGTGGGAGCATCTTGTAATTTTGTCAGCTATTGAGAAAGCCTATCTAATTATGAGGGTTTTAATTGCTCAAAAATCTCAAACTGAATGACAGAACCCAAACGCATAGCCATCCTGGGTAGCACCGGAAGCATTGGTACTCAAACCCTAGCGGTAATTCGTCAGCATCCTGAAGACTTTATTGTTGAGGTTCTTACTGCACAGAATAATGCGGATTTGCTGATCGAGCAAGCTTTGGAATTTACTCCAAATGCCGTTGTGATCGGTAATGAGAGTCTTTACGCTCAAGTTCGAGATATCTTGCAACCCAAGGATATCAAGGTATATGCCGGCATCAAGGCAATTGCTCAAATAGTCGAGATGGAAAGCATCGATTTGGTGTTAACTGCTTTGGTTGGGTATTCTGGTTTGATTCCGACCGTAAATGCGATCAAAGCCAGAAAGCAAATAGCTTTGGCAAACAAAGAAACCCTGGTCGTAGCGGGAGAAATAATCACTGCCTTAGCAAAGGAAAATCGGGTGAATATCTATCCGGTTGATTCGGAGCATTCGGCTATTTTCCAATGCTTGATCGGCGAATTTCACAATCCGATTGAGAAAATCATCCTTACAGCATCTGGAGGACCATTCCGAGGTAAGGATAAAACTTTCTTAGAAACTGTCACCAGAGAGCAGGCGCTCAAGCATCCCAATTGGGATATGGGCGCAAAGATCACTATCGACTCGGCTTCTCTTATGAATAAGGGTTTGGAAGTAATCGAGGCGAAATGGCTTTTTGGTCTGAAAACCGAGCAGATAGATGTGGTCGTACATCCGCAGAGTATCATTCATTCTATGGTGCAATTTGAGGATGGATCGATTAAAGCACAACTCGGATTGCCGGATATGCGTATCCCAATTCAGTTTGCCCTGAGCTTTCCTGATCGATTGAAAAGTGATTTCGAGAGATTTGACTTTATGAATTACCCACAATTGACCTTCGAGCAGCCGGATTTAAAGACTTTCCAAAACCTTCAATTGGCTTATGATGCCCTTGCAAAAGGCGGCAATGCACCCTGCGTGCTGAATGCTGCCAATGAAATAGCGGTAGCTGCTTTCTTGAATAAAGAGGTGGGCTTTCTTGAAATGTCTGATTTGATTGGCGAAACTCTCGTAAAAGCTGAGTTTATTGCACATCCGAATTTGGAGGATTATGTGGAGACGGATAAGCGGGCAAGAAAAATTACTAAAGAACTAATAACGAATAAAGTATAATGGATACCTTAATTATGGTGGGCCAGTTACTCCTGGGATTATCAATTCTAGTGGGTTTGCATGAGTTGGGCCACTTGCTTACCGCCAAGATGTTTGGCATGAGAGTAGAGAAATTTTCGATCGGATTTCCTCCCAAAATCGCTGGCTTCCAGTGGGGAGAAACTGAATATTCTATAGGAGCGATACCATTGGGGGGATTTGTGAAAATCTCCGGAATGGTAGATGAATCCATGGATTCTGATCAGATGGCGGGAGAGCCTCAGCCGTGGGAGTTCCGTTCTAAGCCAGCTTGGCAGCGTCTGATCGTGATGCTAGGTGGGATTTTCGTCAATGTCGTAACAGGTATTGTCATTTTTGTAATCTTGGTTTACAATAATGGCGAGACTTATTTTTCCCGTGATCAAGTAGTAGAAAACGGAATCGTAGCCTTAGAGATCGGTGAATCTATCGGTTTGAAAACCGGTGATAAGATCTTGGATATCAATGGGGAGCCTTATCAGTCTATCAATGATTTGACATCCGGGTCAGCTCTACTAAGCGAGAATGGCTACTACACAGTAGATCGTGGAGGAGAAATTATCAAAGTAGATATCCCAAGAGGTTTTATTAATTCTTTCAACAGTCAGGAAGCGATGAGCAGCTTTGTGAATATCCGATATCCATTTGAACTAAAGGTAATAGATGAAGGTGGAGCAGCCGATAAAGCTGGGATCACTACCGAAGATAAAATCCTGTCAGTAAATGGTCAGCCTATCGCTTACTTTGATGAGCTGCAGTCTGTGCTGGCAAATAATAAAAGCCAGGAAACAGATTTCGAGTTGTTGACCAGCTCTAAAGATACAATACACACAATGGTTGCCGTTTCTGAGCAAGGTATGATTGGCATAGCGGTGGATCCGATTATAGATATGGTTCAGCGTAAGTATGGCTTTGCTGAATCAATCAAAAAAGGAACTACTAAAGCGTTTACAGTAGTCATCATGAATGCAAGGGCAATGGGTAAGATGTTCACCGGTGAAGTCTCTACCAAAAACGTAAGTGGTCCTATCGGAATGGCAAAGATTTATGGAGATACTTGGAACTGGGGTAAGTTCTGGACGATTACAGGTTTGATCTCTATGATATTAGCATTTATGAATTTATTACCGATCCCAGCATTGGATGGCGGCCATGTGATCTTCTTGCTTTATGAGATGATTTCCGGTAGAGCGCCTTCAGATAGATTTTTAGAGAATTCTCAAAAAGTAGGAATGGTTATACTTCTTGCCTTAATGGTTTTTGCCATTGGAAACGATGTGTTGAAATTATTTACCGGGGAGGGATAACCCACCAAAATAGGAATTCAGAGCCGGGAGAAATCTCGGCTTTTTTTGTTTTTAACTAGTTGCAAATACTACTGAAACTATTTTTAACTAATCTATTGTTGATTGAATCAAATCTGCTTATCTAGCGCAATAATTAGATTATCTATGGTTAAAATTTTACGATTGGTAACAGTTTTAGTTTTGTTAAGCATGCCATTTATAAGGGCTCATGCACAGGGCGGTTATATTGAGGAAAGTGTCTGGTCAAATGTGAATCCTGCCTCAGAACAAGCTTCGGACTTTATCATCACAAAAAATGGAGAGAAACTCTTCGGTGATGTTGTAAGCGCTTATGATTTCGCTAATTATGAGAAGGTTGATTTTGAATATAGAGGCAGTGTGAAAACTTATTCTCCAGTAGATCTCAAAGCCTTTGGTTTGGAAAATGGCCGATTTTTTATGAGTAAAAAGCTCTCAGAATCATCTGAGGTGGAGTTTGTTCAGATACTTTTCTCCGGTAGGTTACAATTGGACTATAAAAAGGGTAAATACTACTTAGATAATGGAACAGATATTCAAGAGTTAAGATCATACTATCAGGATGTGCCTGGTGAAGGATCCCCAAAAAAGCGTCATATCAAGCTATATATATCTATTCTTAAGATAAATACTTCTGGGACGTGCGGTTTTGAGATGAATGATTTAATCGAAAGATCAAGAGTGGATGAACAGGATTTTATTCAAATTGTGACGCAATATCATGCTTGCGAAGAGCTACCATATAAGTTGCATGTAGAGAAAATTCCCTTTGCGAAGATATCTCCAACTGCGGCTATTGGCGCTGGGTCTGAGTTTACCAAGTCATCAGATATACCTGAAAATTTCAACTATTCTTTCAGTAAATCTTTAAGTTACAGAGCATTTCTAGGATTTAGATTACATGACTTCAGACGAACTCCTAAGTCCTCTATTGATCTTAGAATTGGGTTTATGATGCGTTCGGCTACACTTGAGGCTAGCAGTGTTACTAGAGCAGAAGTCATCACAGCAAGTCAAGAATTTAAAGAAAGTAGTATCTTTATTCCCTTTAGTTACAATTATAGTTTTTTCAAAAAAGGTGTTACAGACATATATATGGGCTTAGTTCTGACTACATGGCTAAGTACACTCCAAAATGACTTATCGATAATTGAACAAACTTTAACCTTAGCGCCAAATGAAACGATTTTGTACGAACAGAGAAACATGGATGTTGTGAGTTCGAGTTTTTCACCAGGTATGAAGGCAGGAGCGAATTTTCCGCTTAACAGTAAAATGACACTTTTCACTGAATTCGGAGTCGATTTTATCAAAGATTATTACACTGTTCAAGTTTTATCTTCGCCAATTATACACCTCAACCGTACCTATCTTTCCTTTCAGGTGGGAATAGAATTTTAACATATATGAAAAATTATTTCTTAATTCTACTCGTTGGGTCAGCTCTGTTTTTTGGGTGTAATGAAAACGATGAAGTTGTGCCAAGGACCAATCCACGCTTTAGCGTCACTTACGTACAGGAGATTTCTGCTACAGGAGCTGAGTTCTTTGCGAATATCTATTACCTTGGTTCGGACGAAATCCTTGAATATGGTTTTGTATATAGTAAAGAGAGTGAGCCCAGAATCGGAGCTGGAGAAATAGTAAAGGCGGAGGGTCAACCTGCGGATTCATTCAAATTGGTAGGAGATCATTCTATGATCAAGGGCCAACGATATAATGTGGTTGCTTTTATTTCTACTTCCAAAACGACCACTTACTCCCAATCAATTTCTTTTACGAGCCAAGGTTCGGAAGGCTTTCTTTTCGAAAGGTTGACTGGTGGGCCTGAAGTCTATTATGGAGATACGCTCACTGTATATGGCGACAAGCTTAGCACTAACCTAGCTAACTACGAGGTAAGGGTGAATGCAGGCATTTCGAGAGTAATTGACCTTCAAAAAGACAGTTTTAAAATTATTATTCCCGAGGATTTGGGTTTTGGATATACCTATGATTATGATGGGAAAATTGTAGTGAACATTAAGATTTTAGATAAATCATTAGAGATTTTTCCCGATGTAAAATTCTATGATCCGATTTTCTACGATTATGAAAAAGAGCTAAAGTATGAAGATAATTTCTACCTCAAAGGGAAATACCTGAGAGACGGCAATACAAGACTTAGTTATTCTAATCAATATCTTGAGGTGGTCAGTAGCTCTGACACTCTGATTGTCTTCAAGCCTAATGCTAATTTTGAGACGTTACAACCAGTATTTATGATCTATATGCGTGGTAAAGCTTATGAAGTAAACAACGTTGTTCGTATAGAGCGAACAGAATTGTTGCCTAATCAGCAATTGAAGATGGGGACTATCTATTCTCATCTGGTTATTAAAGGGACAAATTTCAATTCAGTTAATCCATACAATAATATGTTTGTGTCGGATACTGACGCTCAAGAGCAGCAGTTCTACATGCAAGAATCAACTTCTACTGAGGCTAGGTTAGAAGTGAATAATTCCTATTTAATACCAAACCCGCGATTTTTTAAAGTCTATTCAAACAATGGCGGTGTGAGGTCCACCAATTTTGTCTCGGTAGAAAATACAGAGCCTATGTTGGTATATATGCGAATGCACGCTTTCCCCTTTAATGTTGCCTCTGATGGCAGATCAGTCAGTTGGAGAGGGAAGGGGATATGGCTGGGTGATGGTAAAATCAGTGAAATAGATCCAGTAAAAAAATCAGGCAAAATCCTGAAGAATGTGGATATTAACCAAGGAAATATCGCATCATCTTTTGCTGTTGTTCATCAGGATGTTTTGTATTTCGCAGGAAAAGATCAAGCAATATCGAATACTCCTGGTAGATTCTATAGCTATGATTTGAATTCAGGACTGCTCAAAGAGTTAGCAGCTATTCCGTCCAAAGCATCGACTCCTCGCGCTTTGTTTGTGTCTGGAGGAAATCTGTATTTTGGAGGGGGTTTTTATATCGATGAAGTGGATGTGCAAAAAGTGTCTGAAGGATACAAGTTTAATCTAGCTACCAAGACATGGAGCAGTTGGAGCAAGGTGTTCCCGACCTCAGATTATTATGATTTTGAAACAACTTTTGTTCATAAAGAGCAAGTGTTTGGTCTTGTCAATGAAATAGTAGGATCTGATGTTCGGGCTACAAGATTGATGAGATTTGATGGTGTGAGCGAAGATTGGGTAGAGTTAGCCAATTATCCGTATTTAAGTTACTCAAATGGAAATGCTTCATTTTCTATTGGCGAAAATGTCTATGTTTTCCTTAATGGAACCCTTCATCTCATAGATATGAGAACGTATGTTAGAAAGCAACTTGATGACGTTTCTTTCTACGATAGAGGGTATTCAGGACCTCCATTACTTTTTCTTTCAGACCAAAAAATATATTATGCTAGCTACAATGATTATGTGCTTAATGAGATAGATCCTAACTACTTCAGAGAATAGCATCTGCCAATCTGACCACTTAAGGCTTTGGCATACACCTTGACCTTTTAGGAGGAACCTTCGTATTTTGAAGGTTCTTCTTTTATTTTAGCATAAAACAGACAGCCTGGCTGTCATTCTGTCTATATGAGCCAATTCGAAAATTCTGTGTTTCAAAACTTAATGGTCGGTGAGTTTGCCGGTGAGGGAGATCTGATCCAGCTGATTACGGACGAGGAGGATGATACACAAGGAAAGGAAATTCTTGAAGAAGAGATTCCGATCCTTTCAGTGAGAAACACGGTCCTTTTCCCAGGTGTGGTCATCCCAATTACTGTGGGAAGACAACGCTCCATCCGTCTGGTAAAGAAAGCCCAAAAAGGAAATAAATTGATCGGAGTTTGCGCTCAGATCAACCCAAATATTGATGATCCGGGATGGGAAGATATCTATCAGGTAGGTACACTCGCCAAGATCATCAAAATGATTGTGCTTCCAGACGGAAATACCACCATCATTATTCAAGGTAAAAAGCGTTTCAAAATCAGCGAACAGATTACTGATGATCCATATTTTCTTGCAAAGGCTGAATATCTGGAAGAGAATTTCCCGAAAAGCTCAAAGAAAATTCAAGCACTTGAAGAATCTCTTAAAGAGTCTGCTACGCGAATTCTTCACTTAAATCCTGAGATCCCAAGGGAGGCTCAGGTTGCGTTGGACAACATAGATAATACCCCTTTCCTTACGCATTTTCTTTCTTCCAATATCAATGCGCCGGTGGAAGCCAAGCAGCGATTGCTGGAGATAAATGACGGCGTGGAACGAGCGACTCTTTTGCTTGAATTCATGATGAAGGATATTCAGATGCTGGAACTGAAATCTGAGATTCAGAAGAAAGTTCATACAGATATTGATCAGCAGCAACGTGATTATTTTCTTCGCCAGCAGATGAAAGTGCTTCAAACTGAACTGGGTGATGAAGGGCCTGAGAAGGAAGTCGAAGATCTAGCTGCCCGTGGTGCCTTGAAAAAATGGTCGCCGGAAGTCAATAAGCATTTTCAAAAGGAATTGGATAAAATCCTGAGAATTAACCCTTCTGCAGCTGAATATCCAATAGCATTGAATTACGCCGAAACGATGGTGGAATTGCCATGGAATGAGTTTACTCAGGATAATTTCGACTTGAATCACGCTAGGAAAGTGTTGGACGGAGATCACTTTGGTCTGGAAAAAGTAAAGGAAAGAATCATAGAATACCTTGCTGTACTCAAGTTGAAGAATGATCTGAAAGGCCCGATTCTATGTCTTTATGGCCCTCCAGGTGTAGGTAAAACTTCACTTGGTAAATCTGTGGCGGCTGCATTGGGAAGAAAATACGTCAGGATGTCTCTTGGAGGTATGCATGACGAAGCGGAGATCCGTGGTCACCGCAAAACTTACGTTGGTGCTATGCCGGGGAAGATTATCCAGAATATGAAAAAGGTGAAAATCTCTAATCCGGTTTTTGTGCTGGATGAGATTGATAAACTTGCTTCTGACTTCCGTGGTGATCCATCTTCAGCATTTTTGGAAGTGCTGGATCCGGAGCAAAATAATGCTTTCTATGATAACTACCTCGAAGTAGAATACGATTTGAGCAAAGTGCTTTTCATTGCGACAGCGAACTCCCTGGATACCATTCAGCCAGCTTTGCGGGATAGAATGGAAATCATCGAGGTGACGGGCTACACGCAAGAGGAGAAGGTGGAAATTGCCAAGCGTCACTTAGTGCCTAAGCAGAGAAAAGAACATGGGCTGAAAGCCAAGCAGATTAGTTTTGACAAGGCTTCTTTGGTTAAATTAATTGAAGACTACACCAGAGAATCCGGTGTGAGAAGCTTGGAAAGAGTGATAGGAAAAGTGGTGAGAAATATTGCCAAATCTATTGCGATGGAAGAGGAATATAGCCCGAAAATCAATGTTGCTGCAGTGAGGAGAATCTTGGGTTCGGAGATTTTCGACAAGGAATCTTATACAGATAACAATACTGCAGGAGTCGTAACAGGACTGGCTTGGACCAGCGTAGGAGGTGAGATTCTGTTCATCGAAACTAGCTTGAGTAGAGGAAAAGGGAAGCTTACACTTTCTGGTCAGCTGGGAGAAGTGATGAAGGAATCTGCGATCACTGCGCTTTCTTATCTGAAATCCAAAGCTGAAAAATTGGGAATCGATCATCGGGTGTTTGATCAATATGATCTTCACATTCACGTACCTGCCGGGGCTGTCCCAAAAGATGGACCTTCAGCTGGTATTACTATGCTTACTGCAATGGCTTCCGTATTCACTCAGAGGAGAGTTAAAGCAAAAGTTGCAATGACAGGAGAGATCAGTTTGATAGGAAAGGTAATGCCTGTGGGCGGAATCAAGGAGAAAATCCTCGCAGCGAAAAGAGCAGGAATCAAAGAGATAATCCTTTGCAGAAAAAACAAACGCGATATTGAGGAAATCGATGAGCAATACATCAAGGGAGTTGAATTTCACTTTGTGGACAGAGTAGAAGAAGTGCTGGAAATTGCTCTTCTCAAGGCCAAAGTAGAATACCCGTTGAAGTTCAATCTACAGGCTGAAAACGCAAAAGATAACTAAAAGGGATCCTGATGCTTCCTTTTGGGAATGCATTTTTCCTTTAAAAAATATTTCTATAAAAAAGCTCAGATCGCAATTAACCACGTCGGTCTGAGCCTATTTTAACCTAACATCATGGAAAAAATAATTTCACTTACTCCGAGACAGATTGTCGCTGAGTTGGACAAATATATAATAGGGCAGAACGACGCCAAACGTAACGTGGCAATTGCGCTGAGAAACAGAATTCGTCGCCTGATGGTGAAGACAGATATCCAAAAAGATATCGTACCAAATAACATTTTGATGATCGGTTCTACCGGTGTTGGTAAGACTGAAATAGCCAGAAGATTAGCCAAAGTAGCTAATGCGCCATTTACGAAGGTGGAGGCTTCCAAGTTTACAGAAGTCGGCTACGTAGGCCGAGATGTAGAGAGCATGGTTAGGGACTTAATGGAGCAGTCAATTGCTTTGGTTAGAGAGCAGAAAAATGAGGCCATTAAGGTGAAAGCTACCGAAGCGGTCGAAGAAATAATTCTGGACATTTTGATTCCCCCAGTGAAAAGCGCTGGTTTTACGCGTGCTATTCCCGTGGATACAGATGATAATTCTGAGCCGAACAACGATGCGGAACTAAACGAAAGAACACGCGAGCGATTCAGAGAAAAGCTTCGTGATGGAGAACTCGATGAGCGTAAAATTGAAATTAGCGTAAAAGCAGGCTCTCCGATGGGTGTTGGGATGATTGGAAACGGAATGATGGATGATGCCAGTATGGCAGGCCTTCAGGATATGATTTCCAACATGATGCCCAAAAAGATCAAAAAGCGAAAAGTGAGTATTTCTGAAGCAAGGAAGATTTTGCTGGAAGAGGAGATGTCCAAGCTCGTTGACTTCGAAGAAGTAAAGGAAGAAGCGATCAAGCTTGCCGAAAATAACGGCATCATCTTCATAGATGAGATAGATAAAATCGCTTCCAAATCAAGTAAAAACGGTGGTGGGCCAGACGTAAGTCGTGAAGGAGTGCAGCGGGATTTGCTCCCTATAGTGGAGGGATCAGCTGTAAATACCAAATACGGCGTGGTCAATACGGATCACGTGCTTTTTATAGCTGCGGGTGCTTTTCACGTGGCGAAACCATCTGATTTAATACCGGAATTGCAAGGTAGATTCCCGATTCGTGTGGAGCTTCAAAGCTTGACTCAGGAGGATTTCTCCAGGATTCTACGGGAACCAAAAAATGCGCTTACTAAGCAATATCAAGCGCTTTTTGAAGCAGAGGAAGTATATCTTGAATTCAATGATGAATCCATCGAGGAGATCGCAAGACTGGCTTTTCTGATCAATCAGGAAGTGGAAAACATTGGCGCGAGAAGACTTCATACTGTGATGAGTCATTTGCTGAATGATTTCTTATTTGATGTGCCAGATACGATCACTGCTAATTCCAAAATCATGGTGACCAAGGAAATGGTACAGGAAAGATTGAATACTCTTGTTCAAAATAGAGATTTGTCTCAGTACATACTTTAATTTTGAAATAGATATAGATTCCATTCAATCATGAAAAAATCACTTCTTATACTTACTGGCCATAGCAAAGGTCTTGGTCGGGCTATCTTGGATGCTTATTTGCAAAAGGATGAGTTTGAAATTATAGCCATTTCTAGAACCAAACTTGGATTGGATAATTCGAATCTGACCGAAATCAGCATTGATTTCGGAGATTTGGAAGTGCTTGAGAATGAGCTTGCCAGCTTATTTCCTAGAGGTGATTATAAGCAAGTGCTATTGATCAACAATGCTGGATGGATAGGAGAGATCAAGCCCATTGGGAGTCTTCAGTTTAAAAAGATGAGGACGCAGATTAATATTAATTTATTGGCACCTATGTATCTGACGAATGCTTTTGTATCAACTTATAAAGATTCAGAAGCGCGAAAGATTATATGTAATATCAGTTCTGGTGCTGCTTCCAAGCCTATGGAGGGTTGGGGTGTCTATTGTAGCAGCAAGGCTGCGATAGCAATGTTTACAAACGTAGCAGCGAAGGAAAATACCGATGGGAAATTTAGGTTTTTCAGCGTAGCTCCCGGAATCATAGATACGCAGATGCAGGATGAAATCAGACAGGCTGATGGAATGGATTTTCCTCAAGTAGAACGCTTCAAAGGCTATAAGGAAAATGGAGACCTTTCTACGCCAGAGTCGGTGGCAGCTAAGATCAGTTACTTGCTAGAAAACGAAAATAAATTCCATGAAGTAATCCAGGATGTGAGAAACTTTGATTTGCCTTGATGAGGATTCAACCGCGGGGGCACAGAGGTTTACGCAGTGTACGCAGATTTATTTCCAGTCATAATTTTTTTTTCAATGTGCTCACTTGGTTCAAGGCTGGGTAGCGGAAGGAAAATCTTCAGACTTGGGCCTGAGCCATCATTTAATTGCTAGATCCTGAAAATTAATTTCATGAAGTATAACCCAGGATGAGAGAAATTTTAATTTGCCATTATGAGGATTCAACCGCGGGGGGCATAGAGGTTTACGCAGAGGACGCAGATTTATTTTTAGTCATATTTTTTTCAATGTGCTCATTTGATTCAAGGCTGGCTAGCGGAAGGAAAATCTTCAGACGTGGGCCTGAGCCATCATTTAATTGCTAGATAACGAAAATAAATTCCATGAAGTAATTCAGGATGTGAGAAACTTTGACTTGCCTTGATGAGGATTCAACCGCGGGGGCACAGAGGTTTACGCAGAGTACGCACCTGTTTAATTATACTATTATCGTTCGTGTGACATTAACAGGTCGAGAACGGCGACTGAAAACTTCGACTGAGACTGATCACTTCTCAAAACTTACCACATACCACAGCTTTCATTTTTTGAATTCTAATTCACAAATTTTTCTTAGGGTAATCAATAAACCAAGTCTTAGTGTTTTCAGGTCTTAGTTGGATCCAATGAGCTGTATCTACCAATAGACCGTATTGCCCTGAGGTAGGTAGATTGTCTAAGTTTCCACCGAAAAGGTCTATGAAGTCATTCATTCCGGGGTTGTGACCGACCACAAAGATCAGGTCATTGGTATCATCTTGCCTTTGGATACATTTCAAAATCGTAGCGTAGGAAGCGTGATAGAGATTTTTATCATAAGACAATTTCGATTTGGGAATGTGAAGTACCTCAGCGAGTATTTCGGCAGTTTGAGCAGCACGAGTTGCGGGAGAGCTTATAATAAGGTCGGGAAAAATACCTTTTTCCTTTAATCTAAAACCCATTTCAGGCACATCGTCTAGTCCTCGATCAGCCAGAGGGCGCTCGTAATCGCTCAGATTGGGGTTGTTCCAAGCTGACTTTCCGTGTCTCACCAAAATTATTTTCTTCATTTCCTGAAAAAAAGAATGATTATTTTGTTTTTTTTAATACAATATTTACTTTTAGCGCTCTTTCAATTCCAATTTATTACAAATTATTATGTCTACGGGAACAGTAAAATTTTACAATGAGGCCAAAGGGTTCGGATTTATCGTTGACGATGAATCTCAAAGCGAAGTATTCGTACACGCAACCGGTTTGGTAGATCAAGTCGCACAGAATGACAAAGTAACTTATGACATCAAAGAAGGCAATAAAGGGCCAAATGCTGTCAATGTAAGAAGAGCTTAATAAAGATCTTTTTTGTTAGCGAAAATCAATCCTCTGAAGATTATTCTTTAGAGGATTTTTTAATTTCATCTGATGAATTTGGATCTGAACCCAAATCCAACTTTTTGGGACTAATATCTTCTCCGGGCTTTGATACTTTTTCCTGCCAGTTGGAAGGTACAGATTTTAAGTAAAGATCTCTTTTTGGGAAAGGGATTTCAATATCGTTTTCCGCAAATTTTTCAAAAATAGTACTCATAACCTCGGCACGTACATCTATCCAGATATCCATGCTTTCCACCCAGAAAAGTACTCGAAAGTCAACTGAACTATCGTTGAAAGTTTGCATATAAACATGCGGGGAAGGGGCTTTCAATATTCTCTCTCCTTTCAGCACCTCTTCCAAAACAGATTTCACAAGCTTCATATCCGATCCATATCCTACACCAATAATCAATTCTACCCTACGTTTTTTGTCCGAAAGTGTCCAGTTGATCAAGCTTTGCGATAGCAAGTCACCATTTGGTACCACAATCTCAGATCCATCATATGCTTGGATCTTGCTTGCGCGGATACCCACCTCTTTCACTGTTCCTGCATTTAGGCCGACTTCGATCTCATCACCTATCTGAATGGGACGCTCGAAGGCTAGGATTACTCCTGAGACTAGGTTATTGATTATCGTCTGCAAACCAAAGCCGATACCCACAGAAAGTGCTCCTAAGACTATGGCGATTTTGTCAAACGGAATTTTAGCCGCAGTCATTCCGATGAAAAAACCAATTGTCAATACTGCCAGACGGATTAAAAGAACTGAGCTTCCCAGTCTCTGTTTTCTGGAACTTGCATTTCTTTGATCTTTTACAGAAGCAAAGTAGGCTATGTTATTAGCGAGAAAGGTGGATACGTAAAGGATAGTAATGAAAAGAAGAATACTTCCAAATTGAAATACAGTCTCACCCAGCGTACGGTCTTGGAGGAGAAATTCTGAAAGCCAATTATAGACTTCATCAAAATATCCGAGATGCCAGATGACGCCATATAGCCATGTGGCAGAAGCGAATACGTATAGAAAACCTTTCATACGACTCTGCAAATCCTGAAAATCAAAATAGGATGTAAATCCGTCACTCTCTTTTTTGCTATGTTCTATAAATAGATAAATAGCCTCTAGAAAGACATTCACAAATAGAAACAATCCTATACCGCGATAGAATAAGATAGCGCCGGTGACTGAGTAGGTTTTTGAAAGATTGAACCTGCCCATGACATTTGTCAAGAATGCGAATCCTTCTATTACAATTAGAAAGATGGCGAGATACTTCACGAAGGCATTGTGTTTGTTTTTACTTGCATTGGCATATTTCAAAAGCAATATGCCCATCCCTAAGAATAGCAATGAGGACAAGAGTATATACCATCTTTCTTGGTAAACTACCTTCCAGTTTAAACTGCTAAGAGCCAGGAGTAAATACGGTATCATGAAGACAAACCATATTTTAGTGAAATACTCGCCAAATTGCTTTTTGACTAGGAAGCATGAAGCTATCACCATTGAAAGCGAAAGGATTGATATGAAAACTAAGGGAGGTTTAGTGAAAATAATCAAAAATATAGGCAGAAGTATAAGGATCGTAGAGGAGAAAGTATGCCGTTTGAAATATTTGACACGATCTAAAATAAGAGATGCGAAATCTTTTTGATTGCCTATTTCCCTGATAGTAGATTTGATTTTCAGATAAAGTACAATCAGCATAATGCTGCAGATCAGGAAAATGTATCCCTTACGTTCTACATAAGCTTTCATCAAGGTAATATTAAGGTCCATTGACTCGCTAAGCACC
This sequence comes from Algoriphagus antarcticus, assembly GCF_002150685.1. GTDB lineage: Bacteria > Bacteroidota > Bacteroidia > Cytophagales > Cyclobacteriaceae > Algoriphagus > Algoriphagus antarcticus. The sequence goes on along the minus strand of NZ_MSSW01000023.1, from coordinate 48,230 downwards.
GTCCGCAAATTGGTTACTTTTGAATAATTAACTGGTTCCCAAGGGTAATTAATCTCCTTAGTCCAATATTGCCTGTCCAGTCTCTTCTTGTTTTGATTTAGGTATTGGTTCAGGGTCAAAAAAACAACCGTGTTCTCAGAAATCTTAGCTTGAAATCTAGCGGTGAGTATCTCTTGCTCTAGATAAACGCTATCTACTGTTTTTAAAGATTTTTTCAGCATTCGTAGTTCGCTGTTAATAGCCGGAACTAAAGAACTGTCACGAAGTGTCATAGCAAATAACGAATCTGACTTAATGGTATTCAGCCTATCGCCTACCTCAGCAAGTATATCGACTCTCTGTTGAATATTTTTCAGGTAGGATCTATTTAAGTCTCCTGCGGTTGAAACCAAATTCTCCATTCCAACTATATAGCGATGATTGAGATATTGTGAGTCTTCTTCAGTTTTACTCATTATTCGCTCTGCTAAGAGATTGATTTTAGGGAGCATTTCGGACATTTCCGTCGTATCAAGGAAATCAGAAAGTTCCAGTTTTAATTCGCTTAGTTCGAAAGCATAGCGCTGCACCTTACTAATCACCTGAGTCAGTACGGAGCCAGTTGATTTTAGGCTTATTGGCTGGATATCCGCCGTGTCTGCGTAATCAAAAAGCGTATCTATAGCAGCAATTGGTGTGACCGGGTTCTCTTGGGCTTGCGAAAAGAGGGAAAAGGGTAGAATAAAAACCAGTAATAAAAATAAGCGTTTCATAAAATACGTGTATGGGATTAAGATAGAGAAAATCGACCTAAATGAAGATTTACAGCGAACTAAGCTCCTTTGAATAAAGTTTTTCATTTAATGGACGATTATTTCTAACTACAAGAATACAAGTTTTATGGAATGATCGATTTTGAAATTAGAAAAACATCAGGATGTTTATTTTGGTTAAGATGGTAACAGCTTATAAATGGAGAGTTCAATTGATTCAATAATTTAAAGCTCCTGAAAAGCGGTTAATACATGTTAATTTGGTCATGCAGCCAACATTTCAGGTATAATAATTGGATCTATATGATTATCACTCAGTTTAATACTTAAAAAAAATAAACCTAAGGAAATATGAGTAAAAGACAGTTCTTTCTGGGAATCCTTCTTGCCTCTTTGGTCGGAGGCATAGTCGCCTTAGCAGGCGTTAGTTTTCTCGCACAACCACAAAATGCCACAAGCTTCGATGGGAAGCAGCCAGCCAGTTTTGCAAACTTACTTTCCGGCGAAGATTTTACGATTCCAGACGGGATCAATTTTGTAGCCTCTGCAGAAGCTGTAGTGCCGGCAGTCGTTCACGTCAAAAGCCAGATCACATACGCAAGTAGTGGTAGAAGTCAACGAGATCCTATCCACGAATATTTTGGAATACCTCCAAGAGAAGGGCAGCGGGATAAGGGCGGTAGACAACAAGGCCCTGTAGCTATGAGCTCAGGTTCAGGTGTAATTATTTCGCCTGATGGCTACATCGTAACCAATAATCATGTAGTGGAAAACGCAACTAGGCTAGAGATCTCTTTGGATAATAATAAGAGATATGTAGCTGAAGTAATTGGCACTGATCCTACCACAGACTTGGCATTGCTGAAGATCGATGCAGAGGGATTGCCCTTCGTTAGATTCGGAGATTCTGACAAAACTCAAATAGGGGAATGGGTGCTTGCTGTTGGGAATCCGTTTGATTTGAATTCTACCGTTACAGCAGGGATTATTTCTGCGAAAGCTAGAAATATTAGAATTCTTGAAAACGTAGAAAATAATCTCTCCATTGAATCTTTCTTGCAAACTGATGCAGTAGTAAACCCGGGTAATTCCGGCGGTGCACTTGTCAATCTCGCCGGGGAATTGATCGGTATCAATACAGCGATTGCAAGTAGCACAGGTACATTTAGCGGATATTCGTTTGCTGTGCCTAGCACACTGGTGAAAAAAGTGATGGATGATCTAATGAAGTATGGTACGGCACAACGAGCTTTACTTGGTGTAAATATCCAAAACGTAAGTCCTGAACTTGCAGATTATTTAGAGAAGGAATTGCCTGTAGAGCAAGGTGTATATGTAGGTGGTGTCAATGAAAATAGCGCTGGAGCGGATGCTGGACTCCAAGCAGGAGATATCATCATAAGCTTGGATGGCAGAGTGACCAATAACGTGGCGAACTTGCAAGAAATGGTGGCTAGAAAACGGCCAGGAGACAAAGTAGAAGTGGAGTACATCCGTGATGGTAAAACCAATAAAACTAAAGCGACTCTAAAGAATTTCTCAGGTACCACAGGTGTAGTGGAAAAAGTTATTCCAAAAACCTACGCATTTCAAGGTGTCAGTTTTGAAGAAGTGCCTGAACAAGTAAAAGGACAACTCAAACTTTCAGGTGGAGCATTAATTTCAACTGTCACTGGTGAGAAGTGGGGTAGAGCTGGTGCAAAACCAGGTTTCATCATTACTTCTATTATCACCGAAGATGGAAGGCTAAGAATATCAGGAGTAGATAATCTTCTGGAAGTGTTGAATGACAATGAAGGAGATGGAATAGTAGTGCTTGGTATGTTCCAGGATGGAACTGAATACTATTTTGAAGTTGACTAATCGATTATAAATTCAAAAGTGGGCAGGCCGATGATTATTCATTGGCCTGTTTTTTTTGAAGTTTTTCATCCACGGTGAACGCGGAGTATTTCGCAGAGAGCGCAATTTCAAGAGGTGAATGGGCTGAAAGCCCGCCATAACACAGCCCAGCTCTTGGGCTAAGTGAAAAGTAATGCGATTCAAACCAAAGCTCTGAAAGAGCGAAATACCACTTTTATCCATGTTCGTGAACCATAAAATCATGAATGTTTTTTGCCATTGAAAGCAGCAGGGTAGATTTTTGGCAGAGATTCCCTATTTTACCTTTCAATCAAACCCACAACCTATGAATAAGTACATCAGCTTGCTCAGCTGCTTTATTTACACGATTCTTTTGAGTGTAACTATTTTTGCCCAAAGTCCATCAACGATTCTTTCACCGCAAGGGAAACAGCCAATAATTGGGGTTTCAGCAGAGCGATTGGATCGTATCGACCAAATGCTGGAGGAAACCGTAAGTTCGAATCAAGTACCTGGTCTGGTAGCGCTAATCGTGAAAGACGGAAAGATTGTCTATCATGAAGCCAAGGGTCTTGCGGATGTTGCTTCTGGGACTGAAATGGCCAAAGATCAGATTTTTAGAATTGCCTCCCAATCAAAGGCGATTACTTCCACTGCCGTGATGATGCTTTGGGAGGAAGGAAAGTTCAAGTTGGATGACCCGATTTCTAAGTACATTCCCGAGTTTGCCAATCCTCAGATTCTAGCTGGTTTCCGCTATGGCGATTCTTCATATTCTTCCAAGCCTTCTCCGCGCGAGATCACGATTAGGCACCTGATTACCCATACCTCAGGGATCGGATATGGATTGATCGATGGGAATGAGCAGATGAAAATGATCTATCAGAAAGCTGGAATAGTGGATTTGTTCACGACAGAGCCTGTGAAAATCAGAGATAATATTAAGAAGCTGGCAAAGCTGCCGCTCCATCATGAACCGGGAACTAAATATACATACAGCGAAGGACTTGACGTTTTAGGCTATTTCATAGAAGTTATTTCCGGGATGACGTTTGACCAGTTTCTTCAAACTCGGATTTTTGATCCTATGGGAATGAAAAATACCGGATTCTACTTGAATGAAGCTCAAGGGAAAAAGTTGGTGACAATTCACCGAAAAGTAGCTAATCAATGGGAGGCTTTTCCAGTGACTTTTTATGATCCTGATTATCCTAAAACAGGAGCAAAGACTTTCTTTTCTGGTGGAGCAGGACTTTCCTCCTCTGCAGAGGATTATGCGAAATTCCTTCAGATGTACCTAAATGGGGGAGCATACAATGGCACGCGATTCCTGAGTCCAACTACTGTAAAAGCTATCATGAGCAATCAAGTAGGGGATTTGCTGGGTGATGGAGGAAAAGATTATGGATTGGCCTTTGGGCTAGTCGATGAAAAAGGCGTAGCTCAAGGCGGGATCGGAAGCTTAGGTACCTTCGATTGGGGTGGTTATTTCAATACCCAATACTTTGCCGATCCAGTGACAAATACTATAGGGATATTGATGAAGCAAACCCAAGGAGGAACTGGCGATGAGTCGAGCTGGAAATTCCGGCAAATGGTATTTTCAGCGATTGAGTGAGTGGGGTACTTGGTTGATGTTAGTTGGAGAAATATAACTTCGTAAATCTTCCCCTCGGCTTCGCTCGGGGATCGGATTCTTTTTGGTTAAGCGGAGGGTGTTGGAATGAGGTATATCCGTATTTCAACACCCTCCCCGCAGAATCCCAGAAATCCGAAGACCGAGCAGCTGCCTTGCCGGCAGGTCTTCATACTTGGATCTGATACAATGCTGCCTTAAAACTGCCTTAACGGACTGCCGAAAAATATCAATATACCAGATCTTAGATTGCCAGGTTATTGAATTTTTAAGCTCATTATGGAGTATCAGTGCATAACTATTTTTTGATTTCCAAACTATCTAGCTCCCTACTTCCCTCCTAACAACAAAGCTCTTTCTCCAATTTCCTGAATTTTTCTAAGAGACCGAGAGAAACAGGCCCTGGTTTTCCAGAGCCTATCTCATGCTCATCGATTTGAGTTACAGGAAGCAGAACCTTCGTTGTGCTGGTAATAAATGCTTCATCAGCATTCAAAGCTTCTTGCATACTAATAGGCCTGATTTGCACATCTCCTGCCAATTCTATCACATGTTTACGGGTAATTCCCATGAGCACATGAGCATCAGGAGTGCTGATGTTACCATCCTTCACGATGAAAAAGTTGCTTCTAGAGCTCTCGCTTAGGATGCCGTTCATGTGATAAATTACATCTTCAGCACCAGCATCTTTCCAGCGCATACTATCCCAAACTGGATATGCATAATTGGTCGTTTTGATTTCTGCAATTGGTCTCACGTATTCTAGAGAGAGCAGTTTGATGCCCTTGTCGTATTTCTCTTGCGCAGGGAAAATCAATGACTCAGCAAAAATGAAAAGTTTTCCTTTGGCCGGTGAAAAGTGATTCGGGGAAACTCCACCGCTCAAAACCATTCGAATTCCACCTTCTTTGAGATGATTTTTCTCGATCAAGTCTTGAATCACAGCTTTTAGTTCTGCACGGGAATAATCCAGCGGCAGAAAGGTTTTTTCAGCCGAGGCAAAAAAGCGGTCCAAGTAACTGTCCAGGAAAAGAGCTTTAAAATTGACGGTTCGGAAAAAATCGAAAATCCCGTATCCCCGGATAAAACTTAAGTCCATAGGATGAATACTGGCTTTTTCGGTGGATATTATTTGCCCGTCGGCAAAACAAAATGGTTTCATAATGTGCAGTAGTTAAGAGCTTCTAAAATTAATAGCTCTGGCCGAATAAATCACCTTTCTTTCTCATCTTACTTTTTAATACTATCTCTAGATAAAATAGTAACTTTAAGGCAGATAAATTGATTTACCATGAAGCGAACAATTCTATTTTTGATTTTAACCTCATTTTTATTTGTAAACGCCTGTGGCCTAAAGGGTTCAAGTGAGAATGAAAAACTCCGTGCAGAAGTAATTGCTGTTCACGATGAAGTTATGCCAAAAATGGGTCAGCTGAAATCACTGGAGCGTAAAGCTCTCGAAAGGGCACAGGAATTAGAAAGCGAAGATACTATAGATTCAGCAAAGGTAGAAGAGTATAAATCACTTGCATATGATCTTAATCATGCGAATGAGGCCATGTTTGAATGGATGCACCAATACGAAAAAGAGGATGGTGATAAGTCAGAAGAGGAACTCAAGCAATATCTTGATGGACAGATGCTGCAAATAACTAAGGTCAATGTGGAAATGAAAGCAGCATTGGACAATGCGAAAAAAGCGCTGAAATAATCAGAATTCAGGCTTTTCTTGGAGATATTTTTCTACCTGCTTGGAAGTGATCTTTCCTTCATTCATTCCCCAGATATTGTACAGGTAGGTACTGATCTGTGATATTTCCAGAGGAGTGAGTTGTGGACTGGCAGGCATGGCTTGATTATAGATTTGACCATTTACCACGATTTCCCCCTCCTGTCCATACTTCATGATCCACACCGTTCGGTGAACGCTGGCTTGGAAGTAGTCGGATTCACGCAAAGGTGGAATCAGTTTCCCAAGTCCCAAACCGTCATTTTGGTGGCAATTCCCACAGTGATTTTCGTAGATTGTTTTGCCTTCTACAGCATATTTCATCACTTCGGGATCTTGTATTTGAGCTAGCGTATTTTCCTCGTTGGAGCTTTTGGGACTACATGCTGCCGCAAAAAGTAAGATGATTAGATATTTTCTCATTTCCCCAATAGCTTCGGAATATCAGCTATCAACTTATCCACCTGATCTGCTTTGGTACCGTCGTACACGCCTCTAATATGTCCCTTTTGATCTATCAAAAGAAAAGCTCCTGAATGCAGAAATCCCCCAGGTTCATTTTGATCAGCCTGGGCAGTGGTGATGTAGCTAGTTTGGCCTATTTCGTAAATCTTCTCAGAATCCCCCGTTAGAAAATTCCAGGTGTTGTCATCTTCGACACCTAATTTCTGAGCATAATCTTTCAAGACTTCTTGTGTGTCATGATTTGGGTCAATGGTGTGACTCAGGATTTTGAAGTTAGGGTTATCTCCGAATTTGTCAAAGACGCGAAGCATCTCCTTTTTCATAATTGGGCAGATCGTCGGGCAAGTCGTGAAAAAGAAATCTGCCACATATACTTTTCCATTTACGTCAGCATTGGATATTGTCTTACCTTCTTGATTAGTGAATGAAAAGTCAGCTATTTTATGGTAAACCGTATCCTGAACTATCTTCCCATCGACAGTTTTTTCATCTACGTGCCAATTTCCAAGTTTTGGAAGAGGCTCGTTTTTTTCTCCCGCAGGTTTGCAGTGAGTAAATAAAAATGAAATCAGAAGAAGTGATAGGATTGAAAACCTCGTTTTCATGTGCTTTTAATTTAATTTTCAATGGCCACATGGAATCTCGCATGACGGATAATTATTCCTCCGTGTGTTGTTTGCAACATGCTCGATTTCATGGTAATTATTATTTTTTTCTAAATTTTTTATAAAGTCTAATGGCAAGCATCAGAGTTACACCAAGCGTGATTAGCCCTGCCAAACCCCAAACCATGCTCATGGTATTTTTTAGGACAATCAAAAATACGATTGCGAATAAAAGCAGGGTGCTAGCTTCATTCCATATCCTCAACTGAGTGGAGGTCCATCTGGTTCTTCCAGATTGCAATTCTTTGAAAAGTTTATGGCAAAAAAGATGGTAGATATATAGAAGAAACACAAATCCCAACTTGGCTTGCATAAAACCAAGCTCCAAATAACCCCATCGATAGAAGAGAACCCAAGTGCCAAAAATCAAAGTTAAAACAGCAGAAGGCCAAGTGATGATGTACCAAAGTCGGCTGGCCATCAAGTCAAGTTGTGGCTTGAGAATGTCTCGCTCATTTGCAGGTCGTGCCAGCGCCTCGGTCTGATAAATAAACAATCTGACGATATAGAATAGCCCTGCAAACCAAGTGACTATAAAAATGATATGAAGTGCTTTGATGTACTCGAAACCCATTCTCGGAATTTTCGGCTAAATTAAGGCCTAATCTTTATAACCGCACTAGTTTTTGAAAACCTCTAAAATCATTTTCTGGATTATCGCCATTATAGTGGCTGGACTTGTAGTCTATATCTCCATTGATTCTCTTTCCCAACCTGGAATAGAGCGTTTTGAAGGAAAATATGAGGAATTGTCAAGCTATAGAAATGAAAACAATACTGGGCCAGTCATAAGAGTGTATGCGATAAAAGCTCTGGACAGTTCGAAGGAATGGATGCAGGAGTACGGAGACGCACAGCCACATACCAAATACGGCAGGACAGTGGTTTTCTTTTTCTCCAGTGAAATAGATCAGGAAATCAGCTTGTCTCCGACTGATCCCTATATCGCAATAGAGATGCAATCGTATGTAATAGCAACTTACCTAAAGAGTCCAATGGGAGATGTTAATTTTACCGAAGGCTACCCAAAATGAGAAAACGCTTCACACTACAGGAATACAAAGAAGGTGTTCTTTCTGGCGATAGAACGAAGCTCAGCCAATCTATTACACTTGCAGAAAGTGCCTTAGAAAGTGACTTGGGCTTGGCTTCAGACTTGGTGCAGGAGGTTTTGCCGTTTACAGGCAATTCTATTCGAATTGGAATTACTGGAGTGCCTGGAGTCGGGAAAAGTACCTTTATAGAAGCTTTTGGTCAACTATTGGTAGAGCATGGGAAATCTGTTGCTGTTTTGGCTGTAGATCCTTCCAGTCAAAAAAGCAAGGGCAGTATTCTCGGTGATAAAACCCGAATGGAAAAGCTATCTAGCGATAAACGTGCCTTTATCCGTCCCAGTCCAACTGGTGCTACCTTAGGAGGAGTAAGTTCAAAGACCAGAGAGGCGATGTTGCTTTGCGAAGCGGCAGGTTTTGATGTGATTTTAATAGAGACTGTTGGCGTGGGGCAATCCGAAACTGCAGTAAAAGGGATGGTAGATTTCTTTCTTTTACTTATGCTCGCTGGAGCTGGAGATGAACTCCAAGGAATCAAGAAAGGTATCATGGAGATGGCAGACTGCGTTGTGATTCACAAGGCAGACGGGGAAAATCAATCCAATGCCAAGAGGGCAAAGTCAGCGTATAAAAATGCGCTCCATCTTTTTCCGCTCGGACAAAATAACTGGTCAACTCCTGTAATGACAGCTTCTTCCCTGACAGGTGAAGGGCTAAGTGATATTTGGGAAATGATTCAGATATACAATCTCCAGATGCAGAGTTCAGGATTTTGGGAATCAAATCGTGCCGAACAACGACTGAATTGGCTGGATGAGAATCTACATTTTTTGCTGGGTAAATTCTTCCTGGAGCATCAGCAAGTTCAGGAATTGCTGTCCAAAAATCGTAAGCGGGTTGAAAATGGCGAGCGCAGTCCACTGTCTCTTGCACGAGATTTGATAAGTGCTTTTTTCAATCCAAAGAAAAACGATAAATGAAATACCTAGTAGTTATAGCAGCATTACTTTGCTTTGCCTGTAGCAAGTCAGATCAAACTAAAGAGCAACTGAGTTTTAGTACAAAGGCTTTTTCTTCCGAAAGATGTGTGGATGATAATTGTGCAACGGTAGAAGCGAGTTGGCCAGTAGCTGAAAATACATCAGCTGATTCATTGATTAATGAACAGATAAGGCTTCAACTATTGGTTTATTTTCATCACGAAAAGAATTTTGATAACCTTGATTCCGCAGCAAAGGATTTCCTCGATTCGTTTGATGATTTCATAATAGATTTCCCAGATGCTTCAGGCGGCTGGTCAATAGAGCTGAACGTAGAGAAAAGTTATGAATCAGACAGCACACTGAGTTTTAAATTCTCCGAATTCAATTTTGCAGGAGGCACCCACCCCAATTCGAGCATTTACTATATGAACTTTGACAAGAAGACGGGAGAGTATCTGAGTTTAGATCGGGTCATTTTAGATGAGAATAAAATGCTGGAATTGACTGAAGCAGCATTCCGAAATTATCATGAGGTCGAAGAGGGAGTGGCGCTCAAAGATGATGGTCGTTTTTTCTTGCCAGAAACAGGTTTCTTTCTTCCCAATGCAATTGGGTACCAGGCTGATAAACTTGTTCTCATTTACATTCCCTATGAGATTGGCCCTTATGCGATGGGATATACGGAGCTGGAGTTTGATTTGAAGGATTTGGAAGGGATAAGCAGGCTGAAGTGATTTGGGATTAGAGGATGAATTCTCTGAAATTTTCTCTGTGAACTAATTTATAGTCTGCAACATAAGTTTCTTTGAAGGCGGATGGAATGGAGAGTTTTGCGTCAGGATTCCATTTGAATTCAAAGGCCTTCAGTTTCCCGTCTTTTTCTTCGAGATAGTCCAGCTCCTGTTGGTTTTTGGTGCGCCAAAAATAGCTGTTGACTTTAATCCCCTCATATTCTAAATACTTTATTCTTTCGGACATCAGAAAATTTTCCCAAAGGGCTCCGATATCGTTTCGTAGCGCAAGCGGCTGCAGATTTTTGATCAGTGCATTGCGGACGCCATTGTCATAGAAATAGATTTTCTTATTCATCTTTATTTCCTTCCTCAGGTTTCTGCTGAACGTGCCGAGGCGATAGATTACATACGCTTGCTCCAGTAGATCACTGTAGCTAATGACTGTTTTGACATCCACTTGGAGCGATCTGGAAAGTTCGTTATAAGACACCTCATTACCCACCTGATACGCCAAAAGCTGTAGGAGACGGAAGATCACATCTTGCTTTTTAATAATACCCAAAGCCAACACATCTTTGTAGAGGTAGCTTTCTGTGAGTTCATACAATAGGCTTTCCTGATCGTTCACATTTGTAATGATCTCTGGATAAAAACCGTAAACAAGACGATTAGGTAGATCCTGCTCGGCAGCAACATATCCTACAGTTTGCTCAAATTCCTTCCAGCTGATGGGATAAAGGTGAAAAGTCATCTTTCTTCCAGTAAGTGGCTCCTGAGTCAAACCGGATAGCTCAAATGAAGATGAACCACTAAGAATCAATCTCACATCGGGAATCTGATCGTGAATGATTTTTGCAGTGATACCTATGTTTTCGATTCGCTGGGCTTCGTCGATAAATGCATATTTATAATCCCCAAGGATTGATTTGATCTGCATGGTGTTAGGTGTGTCAAACAATCGCCTGGTTGTAGGATCATCCCCATCCAAGAATAAGTAATCCTTTCCAGCCAGTAAGTCATAAACAAGCGTTGTTTTCCCTACTTGGCGCGGGCCTATCAGGATGATTACTTTCTTGTTTTCTAGCTTATCAGAAAGGTTATGAAAATGTATTCTATTGAATTTCATATCCAAATATAGATTTTTATGGAATAAAATCCACAAAAAGCCGTCTTTTTATGGAATGTAATCTACAAAAAGCCGTATTTCCATGGATTACGATTTTTGAGATTCAAATTATAAACGGAATAAGCCGCCGAGACATCAATCTCAGCGGCTTTTTGTAACCATTAAATATCCAATGTCGAATGATGGATATTAAAGTGTAAAGTCTCAATAAACCAAAAAGCCAGAAGGGCCCCTTCCTACTTCGAAACTTCTGATGACTGACCCTGTTTCCGAAAGGACTGTTACAGTTCCGTTTCCTTGGAAACCATTGGAGTTGGCTACATAAATTTGATCTAAGTCATCGTCAAAACCGATCCCGTAAAAGCCCGATCCTGTCATCAATTCCGTTGCTGTAGCTGTGTTTCCTTCGATGTCAATAGTTACTACCGCATCATTGTAATCAGGATATCCTGAGCTGGTCAAAATATACATTTTGTCATCTCCGTCGAAGGAGATTCTGTTGGTAGCATTTGCGACAGGAACTGTATACGAATTTTCTAAAGTAAGGCTACTAAGATTTAAAGTATAGAAAATCACTTCATCCGTTGCGATTGCATAAACCCATAGTATTCCGCCTTCAGCATTGAATTGTTTAGGGGAAGCTTCCAATTCAATCGTAGTAACAACTGTTTCCTGAGTAGCGTCGATGATTTCGATTTTGTTTGCTTCAGAGCTAGCAACAAAGATGTAATTCTCATAAGAGAAAAGATCCTCAGGCTTATCAGACACCTCAATCTTCTTTGAGACAACTCCACCATCAAGACCATTCACGACGGCTACATAAGAGTCCGGCGTTGCATAGCTCGCGTCATATGGCCCATAATCACTGATGAAAAGCTTGCTTCCATTCACTGCCAGAGATCTTGGCTGATCCAATTCCGCTGACACTGCACCAAGGCTTTTGAAGTCAGCCGGATTTACGATTTCTACTTTTCCCGTGTTTGCCACTAAATACAATCTGTCTGCCTCTAGCACCATGTCTTCCAGCAAACCTGCAAAAGGTCTAAGGTTTTCTGCTTCGAAAATATTTGGAAGAAGCTCTTCAGTGTTTGGATTCAAATAATAGACTTCTCCGTCATTTGTTCCAAAGTTGCCTTCGTTCATGATCAAAATACCATTGTCGTATTTGCCTAATGGTTTTTCTTCGCCACTGTCAGAGCAGGCAAAAGAGACAGAGATCAAGGCTGAAGCCCAGAGTAGTTTGTTTAATTTCATATGTTTATAGTTTAGTTTCAAGGTCACATGGAATCTCGCATTACGGATAATTATCCCTCCGTGTGTCGCTTGCGACATGCTCGATTTCATACTAGTATGGATAAATTGAATTGAAAAGATCTTCCCGGCATGGCTCTCAGATAGAGTACCTGATAGTCACTGTTAAAAACATTGTTGATTTGAAAACTCAATGGAAAATGAAGCTTGCCTCGTGACAGTTGGTCGTAGCCTAGACTAAAGTTGAAAAGCTGAAATGAAGGCATCATACGGGGATTGTCAGCCGTGACGGATCGTTCACCCACGAAATAAGTGCCTAATGAGCTGGAGAATCCTGATTTCTCTAAGCGCACTTTTGCATTTGCTTGGTGCTGCGGAGTGTAGGGGAGCTGCTTGCCTAGCGACTGGTCATTTTCGTCCGTGCCTTCAGTGGTTACAGCTTTGGAATAGGTATAAGAAGTCATCAGTTCCCAATTCCAGGTTCCAATACCTCCAGCCAAACTCCCTTGGTATTCTATGCCTTGATTACTGACTTTTTTGATGTTTTCCGGAGTCCAGACACTTCCTTTTGGCAGCCAAATAATCCAGTTGTCCACCGACATTCGGTAGTAAGTCAGACTTTGATTCCAAGTGATTTTACCTGTTCCGCTCCAGTTCAAGCCAAGCTCGCCGTTCATACTTTCTTCAGGTTTCAATTCCGGATTTCCTCCAGGATTCCAGAATCTATCGTTGAGCGTCGGAACTTTAAAACCTTTGCCGATGGAAGTTTTGAGTTGCAAGAATTGTGAGCCTTTTTTCCAAAAACTCCAGTCCATGCCCAGATTTGGTGTAAACGGAGCAAAAGTGCCAGAATAGATTAACTGCCGCAGATTAATCGAAAAAGCTAAGTTCTCACTCGAGGTGAACTTGGTGCTTTGGTACAGCTCAACTCTGGAATCATCTTCCGTATAGGTACTGAGTTCTCCTTTTGCTAGCGTGAATCGAACTCCAGTTTTGGTGTTCCATTTTTCAGAAAAAGTCCTATCCCAATCTCCACTGACAAAATATTGGTTGGTTTGATTTAAGCTTTCGCTGAAAAGCATTTTGTCTTGTACAACCCCTGTTTTCAGATTCCAAATGGACTTTTTTCCAAAATGAAAGTAGTCCAATACAGCACGGATACTTTGATCTTCCTGCTCATCTTGGGTGTTGGAGCCCATTACTGGCTGCACTTCCCGATTGGTTTTATTCCACCAAAAAGCCGCTTTCAACTGATTACTTTCATTGAGGTTCCACGCCAAATCCTGAACCAATCCAATTTGCTCAAACTGAGCATGGTCTTCTTTTACTGCTGGAGTTCCGATTTGCCCAAGGTCTTGGTAGGGGAAATTGTTGTTCGAAAACTCTCGGTAGACTTTGGTGCTACTGCTAAAATTTTTCGAAGAAAAACCTCCAATTAGGTTTGAGTTGAATAAGCCAAAGCTTCCGATCTGCTGAGAAATACCAGCTTTAAGACCTTTGCCAAATTCAGAATTCGTTTCCAAATGGATAGATCCTCCGATTGCTTCATTTCCAAAAAGCGCGCCCGCATTGCCAAACTGCAAACTCACCTGATCGACCGCGGAAATTGGTAAAATGGATAAATCGCTTTGACCGAGGGAAGGACTGTTGATCGGAAGTCCGTTCCAAAAAACTGCGGTGTGTCCAGCAGAGGTGCCTCGAAAGGCCGGTGAGGCGATCATTCCAGCTCCGTATTGTCGAACAAAAACCGGCGATTGCTCTTGAAGAATATCTGCGAGTGAGCGGCCTTGGTAATTTTCCAAGTCCTTTTTTGTCCAGCTGATCACTTTTTGCCCTTGGGCAAATCGATCCAAAGCTGGTGCATACACTTCGACCTCGGCCAACTTGACCGTGTCTTGGATTGGGCTGGAAGCCACAAAATAAAATGCACATAAAAGCAACAACATCCCTGATCGAATTAGTTATAAATTCGATTCGGACTTAAAGAGAAATGGGAAGAAGGGATCGAAGCCGATACTAATCGGCTCAGGTACTTTCTTCATTGCTTTTCCTCCGAAAGCACAGAATCAACAGAAATGGGCAGGTCTCCTGGCTCACCTTAATTTGCCGCCTTCTCATCCCGAATTCGTTTCGGGGCAATGGCATTTTTGACAAATCATTTGCGGAAAAATCCGCTCGGTTCACAGTTGCGGGGACAGCTTTGGTTTTACACCAAATTCCCTTTTAATCCCAAGAGCTCGTAAATGAGTTTGGGAACCTATTTCGGCTGCAAAAATAGATCGGGAAAGCTTAGAAAAAAAATCTGTTTAGCGACAAGTTTTGGAAGTGGCGAAATCCCGAGCTTATTTTGGATTTTATTATCTCAAAGAAATTCTGTGAAAAACCTTCGATTTAGTCTCTTCATTACCTCAGTTTTTTTGACTTTAATCTATTCTTTTTCAGGGTGTAGTGAAAAGAAGGATGAGGAAGAAAAAGGACTTGAGAAAATAGACTTGAGCTATGCTTCTGGTTTTACGATTTCAAAGGGAAATGATTTTTGGGAGGTAGAAGTTAATCAGGCTTGGACAGGCGCGGACAGGATTTTCAAGTATTTGGTGTTGGAAGAAAATGCTAAAAAACCAGCAGGAGATTTCGATGCAATTATCCAGCTTCCAGTGGAGAAGATAATTCTGACTTCAACTACCCATATTCCGCATCTGGACATGCTGAATGACACGGAGAAATTGATTGGTTTTCCCAATCTCAATTTGATTTCTTCAGAGAAAACATGGGTGCAAATTGACGCTGGAAAGGTGGAGGATTTGGGAGCTGGGCCTTCGGCAAATACCGAAATGGTTATTGATTTGGCGCCTGATTGGATCATGATTTCTACTCTTGGTGATAATCTGAAGTACTTGGATTTGCTGGCACAAGCCGAGATTCCTGCGGTAATCAATGGAGAATATGTGGAGCAACATCCGCTCGGAAGAGCTGAGTGGATTAAATTTACCGGAGTGCTTTTGGGGAAATATGAGGAGGCTAAAATCGCTTTTGCACAGGTTGAAAAAGACTATTTGGACGCTGAGAAATTGAGTGCTTCTATCATTGATTCCCTTCGTCCAACGGTGCTCAGTGGCGTCCTTTATCAGGATATTTGGTATGCGCCTGGAAGTGAAAGTTGGGGTGCGAAAATACTTCAGAATGCTGGCGGGAACTATATTTTCTCAGAACAGAAAGGAACTGGCAGCGTGCAATTGAATTATGAATATGTGATTGAAAATGCTTTGGAGGCTGATTTTTGGATAGGATCGGCTGATTTTTTGGATTTGAAAACTATGGGAAATTCAGAGCCTAGATACAAAGTCTTCACCGCTTTCAAATCTGGGAATGTATTTTCTTACACACAGAGAAGAGGTAGAGCCGGAGGTCTTGAATATTTTGAGTTGGGCTACATGCGTCCAGATTTGATTTTAAAAGATCTGATCAAAATTGTTCATCCTGACTTACTTCCAGACTATGAGTTGTATTTTTATCAACAACTCAATGAAACCAACTAATCCGATTTTTCTTCTTTCTGCCGCACTTATCCTGTTGGTTTTGAGCTTTCTGCTCAATGTCAGCTTGGGGTCAGTGGCGATTTCTCCAGGCGAGATCTTGCATGGGATTTTTGCAGGAGAATGGACAAAAGCATCCCGTGAGCAGATCATTTTAAACTACAGAATCCCAAAAGCACTTGTCGCTATTTTAGCGGGAATCGGTTTAAGTATTAGTGGCCTTCAGATGCAGACATTTTTCAGGAATCCGCTTGCAGGACCATTTGTGCTGGGAATAAGCTCTGGTGCAGGATTGGGTGTGGCGATCTTGATGTTGGCTGGATCGGCTTTTGGTTTAGTCGCTTATGGAGGAGCCATGAATCCTTGGGCGATTGCAATTGCAGGGACAATAGGGGCCGGTTTAGTGTTGGTCACGGTGAGTTTGGTAGCTTGGAAAGTGAGGGATAGTATGACTCTTTTGATCGTTGGGTTGATGTTTGGTTCGGCTGTTTCAGCGATCATTTCAATGCTGTCTTATTTTTCTGGAGCAGAGGCGTTGAAGTTATTTACCATCTGGTCAATGGGTAGTTTGGGGGGATTAGTCTGGGATCAGGTTTGGGTCTTAATCTTCGTGATTGCAGTTGGGATTATTCCTGTGGTCGCTTCTGTGAAATCCTACAATGGAATGCTTTTGGGAGAAAGCTACGCGAAAAGTATGGGGATAAATCCAGCTCGTTTACGTTGGTTGATGATCCTAAGCACGGGTTTATTAGCAGGTTGTATTACGGCTTTTTGCGGACCGATTGCTTTTATCGGGATTGCAGTGCCGCATGTCGCGCGCATGATTTGGCGCACCTCTGATCATCGGTTGCTATTTCCTGCCACGGCTATTTTGGGAGCAATTTTACTGTTGCTTTGTGATGCTGTGGCTCAATTGCCTGGCTCTGCACAGACACTTCCGATCAATGCAGTGACTTCCTTAGTTGGAGCGCCGATCGTGATTGGTCTGGTTTTGAAAAAGAACTTTAGCAAAGAATTTTAGGCTATGCAAGAAGCATCAATAGTTGGAAAGAATCTGAGTTTGGGATACACCAAACAAAAATCCAGGAAAGAGATTCTTCAGGAGTTGAATTTTTCCCTTTATGATGGAGAGATGACATGCTTACTTGGCCCCAATGGTGTGGGGAAATCGACTTTGGTAAAAGCTATTTTAGGTCAATTAAAGCCATTTACGGGTTATGTTTTGCTTAACGGTAAACCTATTTCTACTTATTCTAATGAAGCTCTTGCCAAAGAACTTTCGGTAGTTTTAACCGAGCCTTTTTTGCCGGGAAATATGACTGTCGGGCAGCTGGTATCAATGGGCAGAATTCCTCATACGAGCTGGACTGGTAAGCTGAGCGAAGCGGACTTGTTGGCAGTTGATGAAGCTTTGGAAGCAACAAAAATCACTTATCTCAAAGATGAACGACTTGGGGAAATCTCCGACGGTCAGCGGCAAAAGGCGATGATTGCCCGTGCCTTGGCGCAGGATGGAAAGGTGATGGTTTTAGATGAGCCTACAGCTCATTTGGATTTGGTCAATCGCTTTGAAATTATGCATTTGCTTCATGAGATTTCGAAAACGCAGCAGAAGGCGATATTGGTAGTTACACATGATCTTGAAATTGCTTTGGAAACGGCCGACAAATTCTGGATACTTAATTGTGGATCGCCGATGATTTGTGGTTTACCTGAGGATTTGGTGATTTCTGGTGAGATCAATCAACTTTTGCCCGGGGATAGATTTCACTTTAGCATAGATCGAGGAAGAATTGAGTTAACTTTTTCTGAGTTGAAATTTGATATTTCTGGGGCACCAGAGCTGGTGCAATTGGTGAAAAATGCCTTGAAAAAGTCAGGAATCCAAAAACTGGATTCTTTGATCCAAGTCAGTGGAAATCCGTTTTTGATCGAATATAAAGAACAGATTTTCAGAAGTGTGGGAGAGTTTGTGGAGGGGATGAAAAGTAGGGGTTGTTAACCTTTGAGGTTTTCGAAACCTCGAAGGTTTGTGGAAGGATGTTCGGTTTGATCGAGCAAATTAGTTTGAATAATCACCACAGGTCTGATCTTTCCTGGTTCTGTCCCTCTAGCAGGGTTGAGATTTGCGAGCCATAATTTATTCTGTTTCATCTTCCTCGAGCATTGCGTCAAATTCTGCAAGAATTTCGAAAGAACTCTCTTTTGTAAGTTCCGACGCTTTTTCAAATTCAGCACTCAGCTTTTTACGTTTTTGATACTTATTATAGAATTCGAGCGCTTGATTGATGTACCTATTTCTCGCTACCTTTTTATCCTTAATGATGGCTTCTGTTTCTTCGAAGACTTTGGTGTCCAATTTTAGAGAGAAAGTTTTCATGATTTCTAAGGTGTATACTATTAATTGTGATTATATGGAATGTTGCCAGTAGAAAATTTATAGGATCGGAAATTATAAGATACCTTGAATTTTGGTTTACTCCGGTCATCGGTCTTCCAACCCATCGACCAAAGAGAATTTGCTTACTGGCAGAAAAGCGTACATACAGACTATTAATAAATACTTTTCTCAAATGGTCACAATAATTTCACATACCTTCAATCCATATTAAGAAATTCAAAAGCGATAATTACTGTTGGTTTTCTTATATTTTGGGCTGAAATTAAGCCTCTTTTTACTTTTAAGATTATATGTTATTTGAATTGATCCGACTGGAACTCCTGAAAAGTTTCCGGTCCACAGCATTTGCCAAAAGCGTGATGGTTGCCATTTTTCTTGGTTTTCTCGCGATTATGCTTTTAGGTTATCTATTTATGGCTGGTATTTTTCTAAACAGAATTTTACAGGAGATAGCTGAAGGGCAGGATACTATCATAGTATTGAATTCTGGATTGATTTTCTTCTTTTTGGTTGAGTTTATGTATCGGTATTTTCTACAAAAGCTGCCCGTGATTGAGCTTGAAAGTCTGTTGCATTTGCCGATTTCTAAAAAGAAAATCATCCATATGCTGCTGGGAAGATCCTTTTTCTCTCCATTAAGTATCGTGGCTTTAATACTTTTTGCTCCATTTGCTTTGACTGAGATCTCAACTCAATATGGTATGTCGGGAGCGATTTCTTGGCTGGGGACTGTAGTTTTTATCAGCTGGACCTTGCATTGGTTTATGCTGTGGTTTAAGCAGCGCTTTGAGGATAGTTTGATAGGTGTGATTATCGTTTTCATTGTTCTTCTTCTGGGCGGAGGATCTACTTATATGGGTTGGTTTAATTTGGGTGAAATGGTTTCCCCATTTTTCACTTTTGCCATGAGTAGTTTTATTCCTATGGTGATAATGCTGGTTCTGTGTCTTGTGGGATATTATCTAGCATTTTCATATTATCTGAACAATGCTTATTTGGAGGATTTGGCCAAAGAAGAGGAAGTAAGATTTATAAATCAAAGTGTGGGATTTTTCTCCCGATTTGGAGAAGCTGGAGAATTGGCGAATCTGGAGTGGAAGCTGATTATTCGTCACAAAAAGAGTAGAACCTTCCTAATGCTCAGTGCATTTTTCCTTTTGTATGGGACGATTTTCTATGATAATCCCGCCTATCAATCTGGACCAATGCAGAATATCTTCATCTTCGTTGGGATTTTTATTACAGGTATTTTTACCATCCAGTACGGACAGCTTTTCTTAAGCTGGAACTCTGGGTACTTTGATTTTTTCCTTAGTCGAAAAGATGGGATAAAAAACTTAGTGAAAGGAAAATACCTTTTGCTGCTATCTATCTCCTTATTATGCTTTTTGCTGTCCATTCCCTACGTGTATTTTGGATGGAAATTCTTGCTTATTCACTTTGCTACTTTCCTGTTTAATGCTGGGATTATGATCCACTTGATAATTTACTTGGCTATATGGAAACCGAAGCCTATGGATCTGAGCAAGGGCGCAATGTTTAATTACGAGGGTGTGGGCGCAGCTCAGTTTCTCATGATTATTCCAATGATGGTAGCTCCTTACCTTATTTACTTGCCTTTTGCTTTGATTTTCAATTTCTATGCAGGTCTTGCAGCGCTAGGCACGATAGGAGTTGTGGGGATTTTGTTCTTCAATCAACTAGCCGCTATTAATGTTAATCGGGTACTGAAAAACAGACACGAAATTTCATCTTCATTCCGTCAAGAGTTATGATCAAAGTTACTGAACTAAAAAAACAATATAAAGAAGCCGTTGTACTCGATGTGACACTTTTGGAAATCCCCAAATCTGAGTGCTTTGGTTTGGTGGGTAATAATGGTGCGGGTAAAACAACCTTGTTTAGAATAATGCTTGATCTAGTTCGTGCTTCGAATGGGAGAGTGGAAATTGACGGGAAGGATGTGAGTAAATCCGAAGAATGGAAGCGAACTACTGGGGCTTATTTGGATGAGCATATGCTGCTATCCTATTTGACTGCGGATGAATATTTCCAGACACTTCGAAAAATCTATGGTCTCTCTGAAGCTGATTTGCAGCTACACCTTGACATGTTCACAGAGTTTTTCAATGATGAGATTGTTGGGAAAAAGAAATATATCCGAGATCTGTCAAAAGGTAATTTGAAGAAGGTAGGGATTGCAGCTGCTTTGATGGGAAATCCTGAGGTAGTCCTTTTGGATGAGCCTTTCGAAAATTTGGATCCTAGCTCTCAAATCCGATTGAAGAAATTAATCCTTCAGATAAAGGAGGCTTCTCAAGTTACTTTTTTGCTTTCGAGTCATGACCTGAACCATGTGACGGAGATTTGTGACCGTATTGTATTACTCGAAAAAGGAAAAATCATCAATGACATGCGAGACAAGTCTGCGATGCTGGCTGAGTTGGATGCTTATTTTACAGGGTAATGTTTCCGGAAATCATTGTCCATTTTGTAGTGATTAAATGAACAAGTGGTACGTCAGACTTATTTCTCCGGAAAGGTTTCGATAACGAGTCCAGTATTTATGGAAGTCTGAATATTTGCCTAATGAGCTTCCGCCAAATGAACAGATATTGTGATTAGGCGCATTTTAGTACCAATGCGACAGGTTTTTTGATCTTCTGTACAGTTACGGGATTGATTCGAAGAACCTAAGTCCTAACTAAAACGAACTATTGCTTAGAAAGTAGCTTTCAAAGTTTTAGATGAATTGATGCAATCATGAGTATTTTCCTTAAATGGAAGATAAACTCATTTTGCTTTCGTTCAAATTACAAGTTCAATAGCAGGGTGGGAGATGTTTTCTCTTTAAAGATTTTCAAGTAATTTTTTTTTCCTACTGTTTGTTGATGCTTTAAAAAAAGATTTACCTTTCGACGTTTTAAAACAAAATGCCGATACTCTTAAGTGTAATACTGTTTGCTTTTAGATCACTCTTCCTTCTGGGAATTGGGGTTAGCGATACACTTGAGTCACTGGCTACCCAAGAGCAGGAACAAATTTCCTCGGAGATTTACGATAGCCAGCTTCACCCAATACTTCTCGAGGACTCTTCCATTGAGCTCCTACTGATAGAAAATCAGGAGCAGGAAGAAAAAAGTGAAACGGAAGATCTACCTCTGCTTTATTATGTAGAAACTCCCACATTTTCTGATTCCAAAAAGGACTTTACGGATTGGCAGACCTCATTTTTCTCGTCAAAAGCCAAACAAGGTTGCATTCACTTCTATGATCTTTTTGGCTGCTGGAAGTCAGAATTAGTCTGAATTTTTTTCGGCTCTAAAAGCCTGAAATCAACCTTTTGGTTGATGTCCTAATCGCTTCTCTAGAAGCTTTACTTCCACTATTTGAGCATAACTTTATGAATCAATCTAAGCATTCGCATGCTTATGATTTGGATGAGATCCTGCATGAAATCAGGCATTATCTTCCAAGCCAAGCGCCTTTGAAGGACTTTGTCCATCATAATACGCTACATGCGTTTCAACATTTACCATTTCATCAGGCACTAAAACAAGCCAATTCCCAGTTTGGCTTTAAAGGTTATTTGTCAATCGCCGAATACCAAACTCTCTATCGGGAGAAAAAGATTAAAGGAGAAATTTTACAGCAAGTTGTCCAAAATCACTTCGGCGAAAATGAAGCCAATCATTGGGCAGTGAAAATCCTAGATTCTCCCGCCATACAGCAGACCTATCCGAAGGTTGGCTCATTTAGAGCCCATTGGAAAGTGGATTACCATATCAATTTGGACAAAAGCATCCACCCATTTCTCTTTAGATTACTAGCCGCTTACCTGGATCAGGGGATTTCTATCTGGTCTTTCCCTGTCGAATCAACAGGTTTTCTAGACGCAATTCGGCAAATCAATCAAGCTAGTTATTCATCCATTTTCAAAGGAAAGCGAGCTAAAAAACTGATTGCAAATCCAAAGCTTAACCTGACACAACTATTAGAAATCTTGGTTGGTCGTGAAGAAGCATACGGTTGGTACCTTTTTGACCAGCAATTCGCCCATCCGGGTTGGTCGGGAATGGTCTCTGTTTTGGAAGATCAGCCTAGCTCACTCTTGGATCGCCGACCGATCAAATTTGAGGACTTGTTGATCTTTGAATGTCTTCTGGAAATCGATGCTTTGGATCAGAAGTTTGGTGAAAACTGGATTCCAATCGGAGTTCGCTTTCCCCATGAGACTTCCCAATTATTTGAGACTAGCCTTATCGAAGAGCAAGATTTGATTTTACAATGCTTTCAGGAAGCTTACGAATGGAGCTATTACGATGAAGTCTTAGCAGGAATCAGCCACGTGAAGCCAGTAGCTGAGTCTAAAGAGATTCCCAGCTTTCAGGCAATGTTCTGCATTGATGACCGGGAATGTTCGATGCGGAGGTATTTGGAATTCATCGCACCAACTTGCGCCACTTTCGGTACGCCGGGATTCTTCAGCGTGGAATTTTACTTCCAACCTGAATTCGGGAAATTCCATACGAAAGTTTGTCCTGCTCCAGTTTTCCCAAAATACTTGATTAAGGAAACAGCTTCTCATAAAAAGCTCCAAAAAGACGTTCATTTCAATCAAAACAGTCATTCCTTAGTCAGAGGCTGGGTCAGTGCACAGACTATTGGTTTTTGGTCAGCTTTGAATCTGGTGAAGAACATCTTCAGTCCATCCAGCTCAGCGCTGGAAGTTTCTTCTTTTAAGCACATGGATCCAAATGGATCATTGACTATTGAGCACAAAGGAGAATTTGAAGGGGAGCTTCAGATCGGATTCAAAATCGAGGAAATGGCCGACCGAATCGAAAGTTTACTTCGTTCCATCGGCTTGATTTCGGGTTTTTCCCCTTTGGTATACCTAATCGGTCATGGCGCTTCTAGCATCAACAATACGCATTATGCAGGTTATGATTGTGGCGCATGCTGCGGTAGACCGGGTTCAGTGAATGCTCGAGTGGCAGCTCACATGGCAAATGATTCTCGGGTTCGGGAGATTTTAGCTTCCCGTGGCATCGAGATTCCTGTGTCAGCTCAATTTGTAGGAGCGCTTCATGATACGACTAAGGATGAGATCGAATACTATGATCTTGAGGTTTTATCAGAAGCAAATTTGCGCTCACATCATAAGAACGTAGGACTATTCGCTGAGGCATTGGATGCGAATTCTATGGAGCGATCCAGAAGGTTTGCGACACTTTCTAAAGCTCAATCTGTGGGTTCAATTCATGCAGCAGTTAAAAAGCGTGCATTCTCACTTTTCGAACCAAGACCTGAGTACAATCATGCGACAAATAGTCTCTGTATTGTTTCCAGAAAGTCTACAATCAAAGGATTATTCCTAGATCGTCGTGCATTCTTGAATTCTTATGACTATCGAAAGGATCCTGCTGGAAAAGCCCTAACCAAGATTCTTGGTGCTGCGGCTCCGGTCTGTGGCGGGATCAATTTGGAATACTATTTCTCCAGAATGGATAACGACCATCTGGGCGCGGGCACCAAACTGCCTCATAATGTGGTGGGACTAATCGGGGTAGCCAATGGCGCAGATGGCGATTTGAGAACTGGATTGCCATACCAAATGGTAGAAATCCATGATCCTATTCGCTTGATGCTGATCGTAGAGCACTTTCCTGAAGTAGTGATGGAAGTGTTCTTGGCTAATCCTGCCACCTACGAATGGGTGAAGAATTATTGGGTCCACTTTGTAGTGATCGAACCTGTAACCAAGCAGTTTTTGCACTATAAAGATGGGGAGTTTGTGAACTACAAGCCATTGAGCAGCATCGATCACATTGATCATCTTCAGGATAAACTAAAGGACGAAGCCGGAAATATGCCTGTTTACTTAATCGATTCAATCTAATGGAATTAACATTCTTTATCCAACTGATGATTGGGATACCTCTAGTCGGTTTTGTTTTGAGTTTGATTATCCCAGAAAGTCGTGAAAATCTCCTTTCAAAAGTAGCCTTCTACACTGCTGGACTTAATCTGATCAGCATTCTGGTATTACTGGTATTGTGGGCAGTTGAAGGTTTTGGTGCAGTAAATGTGAAAGAATTTGTCTTATATCGAAATCCAAACTTTGAATTTCTGATTGACTTTTTCTTTGATCGGGTAGGGGCGGTTTATGTCACAGTCGGCGCTTTGTTGACGTTCTTGATCACATTCTACAGCCGGTACTACCTGCACCGTGAGCCTGGATACAAGCGATTTTTCAATACTGTTCTCTTCTTTTACTTAGGATTCAATATCACCGTTTTGGCGGGAAATTTTGAAACCTTATTTATCGGGTGGGAAGTTTTGGGAATCTCTTCGTTCTTGTTGATCGCATTTTATCGAAATAATTACCTACCAACCCGAAATGCGATTCGCGTGTTTTCGATCTACAGAATTGGTGATGTGGGGATGATTTTAGCCATGTGGGCCAGTCATCACCTGTGGCATGAGAATGTGACTTTCCACAAACTCGGCAATGCTGAACTGGTACACGAGCACCTTTTGGGACATTCGGGTATTGGGCTTTTCATTTCCCTCATGCTCTTGCTTGCAGCTGCTGCCAAATCTGCACAGTTTCCCTTTTCTTCCTGGCTACCCAGAGCGATGGAAGGCCCGACGCCTTCTTCGGCTATTTTCTATGGCTCGCTTTCGGTGCATTTGGGCGTATTTCTATTGCTTCGGACTTTTCCTTTCTGGGAAAATCAAATCGGAGTCCGAATCATTATCGGACTGATTGGCTTAACCACGGCGGTACTTTCGACGATGATCGCACGGGTTCAGACTTCTGTGAAAACCCAAATTGGCTACGCTTCCCTGACTCAAATCGGGATTATGTTTATCGAAGTGGCTTTAGGATTGGAAACCTTGGTTTTGATTCACTTTGCAGGAAATGCGTTCCTTAGAACTTACCAACTCTTAGTTTCCCCTTCCATCGTCAGCTACCTGATTCGGGAGCAGTTCTACGGTTTTGAACCTAAGTTGAAATCTGTCAAGACTGGTCTTGCTTCCAGGCTTATCATATCCTGCTACATCTGGAGCCTGAAAGAGTGGAACCTAGATCTATTGATGAATCGATTGGTATTTAGACCGCTCAAAAACCTGGGGCATCGATTGGATTTCTTAACCTACAAGACAGTGCTGCTTTACTTTATTCCGACCTATGTTCTAGGCCTGAGCCTATTGGTAGCAGGGATTAAGATTCCCGATTCGGTGCGTGTTTACTTACCAGTGATCTTTGGATTTGTCGCTTTGATGATGGTATTGAAAGCGTTCTCCGAGCGTGGATCGGCACGATTGAGCTGGATTCTATTGATTCTAAATCACTTCTGGATGGTGCTGGCGATTGCTGAAAATGAATTATTCGCTTGGCCACAAGTGGCAATCTATCTAAGCGGCGTCATCTTCTTTGGTATTTCTGGATTGCTGATCATTGATTGGCTGAAGCGCTTGACCGGTCAACACGGCCTGCATCACTACAAAGGCTACGTGACCAAATATCCACTTGTAGCATTTCTGTTTCTGCTCAGTGCGCTGGGATTGATGGGCTTTCCACTGTCTCCAACCTTCCTTGGGGAGGACCTGCTCTTTTCCCACATTCATGAAGATCAGTTTCTCCTGGCTGGCATTGCAGCCTTGACTTTCGTCATGGAAGGAATCGTAACTATTCGAATTTTCGCCAGACTATTTATGGGCGCAACGGTGGATCGAGAGATTTCATCTTTGAGCTCCGATGATTTAGCCCTGAGCAAAAAAAATCAATTCATCAAACGACCCTTGGCGGCAAAGGCCAACTCTTATTAAAATATTCACTTAAATGGGTAGGCTCTACCCTTGAAAAATATGGAAAAATCAACCAAGCTTTCGCTTCCAAAAGATGGATGGGAAGGATTAAAAGAGAACTTCTCTTCGGATGCCGTATCTGGCTTCGTCGTATTTTTGTTGGCAATGCCGTTGAGTTTGGGGATTGCAAAAGCTTCTGACTTTCCACCGATCATGGGATTGCTTACTGCAATCATTGGTGGTATTGTAGTCAGTATTTTCGCAGGATCTAAGATGACGATCAAAGGTCCAGCTGCTGGATTGATCGTAGTTGTGGCCGGAGCGGTGACAGACTTTGGTGGGGGAGAGATCGGCTGGCGATTTGCCCTTGGCGCAATGGTCGTAGCAGGTTTGGTTCAGGTGCTTTTTGGGGTTTTCAAACTCGGGAAATTAGCTGATATCTTCCCACTTTCTGCGATTCACGGGATGCTTGCAGCAATTGGTATTATCATTATTGCGAAGCAGATTCCTATTTTACTGGATGTCGATCCTGTCCTTTACAAAGGAAAAACGATCATCGACATGATTTTAAGCATCCCTACTTTTCTGGTAAATCTTGATCCTAAAGCTTCCTTGATCGGTGTAGTCGCACTGGCAATTATGATGGGATGGCCTTATATCAAAAATGCCAAAATCAAGAAAATACCTGCTCCTTTGGTGGTTTTACTTTTGGCTATTCCAGCCGAGCTGTTGATGGATTTTCAGCATACTGAACCGGCCTATGCGCTACTTCATATTGGAAATTTTGTAGAGAATGTGAAGTACAATGCAGATTTTGGTGGGTTTGCGATGACTGGTACTTTCATAAAATACGTGATCATGTTTGCCTTGGTGGGTTCATTGGAATCCTTACTTACCGTAAAGGCCATTGACATGGTGGATCCTTACAAGCGTAAGTCTGACAACAATAAAGATTTGATCGCAGTAGGGGTGGGAAATACCTTGGCGGCATTCCTTGGTGGTCTTCCTATGATTTCAGAAGTAGCCCGTAGCTCTGCAAACGTCAATAGCGGCGCTAAAACCCGTTGGGCAAACTTCTTCCATGGCTTGTTTATGCTGATTTTCGTATTGGTCGCAACGCCGATAATCGAGATGATTCCTAATGCAGCTTTGGCCGCAATGCTAATCACAGTTGGAATCAAATTAGCCCATCCAAAGGAATTTGTCAACACGTTTAAAATCGGTAAGGAGCAGTTGGCCATATTCGTCGTTACCATTTTGTTTACCCTTTTCGAAGATCTTTTGGTGGGTATCGCAGCAGGTATCCTTTTGAAAATGATCTTCCACGTAGTCAACGGTACACCAATCAGCTCTTTCTTCAAGGCGCCTACTTTGGTTTCATTCGCTGGTAACAACTATTTGGTAGAAATCGATAAGTCCGCAATTTTCTCAAATTACTTGGGGATCAAAAGAAAGTTAGAAGAGATTCCAGCTGGCTTCAATGTGACTATTGATCTGAAAAACACCAAACTGGTGGATCACTCAGTGATGGAGAATCTGCACCATTTCCAGCATGACTACGAGGATAATGGAGGGACTGTTAAAATTATAGGTTTAGAAAAACACGTGGCAGTCTCTGATCATGAGCTTGCAGCCCGCAAACTTCCAAAACTCACCAAATCCTATTAATCAATCCTTTCATTCGAGAAATCTCATTCAGGGATTTCTCGATGGATTTGATCTTGATTATAAAAAACATAGATGAAAAACTTTAGATACAAGATTATTGGGTGGTTTTCACTGTGCTTATCCCTCTTAGCTACTTCGCTTCATGCGCAGGATAAAGAATTGAAAGTATTCTTGAATGATGCTCAGACTCACTACATCAAAGGAACAGGACTAGGGCAAATATGGGTAAGACATACGGCATTTAACCCCGGGTCAACAGTGTTTGGTACTCCTAAGGAAAGCGGTTTTGATGTAGGATTGAGACGAGTTCGTTACCAAGCATTTGGTCAACTGACTGATAAAGTATTTGTCTACACCCAGTTTGGAATCAATAGCTTCGGTTCGCTTTCCTCGCGAAAGCCGGGCTTATTCTTGCACGATGTGACAGGTGAATACGCCGTCATCCCCTCCAAATTGACAATCGGAGCAGGACTTCATGGGGTCAATGGAACTGTTCGCTATTCATCCTCTTCTGTAGGGACTATTTTGGGTATGGATTTACCTTTTATCGAGGAATCCACCAATGATATCTCGGATCAATTTGTGAGAATGCTTGGCGTCTATGCCAAAGGTCAACTTGGACAATTAGATTACCGCTTTTCTGCATCCAACCCTTTTCCGATTCAGACTGCGATCAATCCCGTGCCAACCCTACCTGATGGGGTAATCAATCAGGCCTATTACAGTGTCAATGCGCCAGAACTCAAGTACCAAGGCTATGTGATGTGGCAGTTTTGGGAAAAGGAAAGCAACCAATTCCCGTACATGACTGGTACCTATTTAGGAAAGAAGAAAGTGCTGGCGGTAGGTTCTGGATTTTCGACTCAATCCAATGCTATGGAATACAGAGCTACTTCTCAAGGCGCGAAAATTCTCGCTCCAAGTACCCAATTCGGGGTGGATATCTTCATAGATACGCCCTTGGATAAGGCAAAAGGAACTGCTTTTACGGCCTACGCGGCTTATATCAATTATGATTTTGGCCCAAACTACTTACGAAATGGTGGTGCGATCAATGTTGCAAATGGGATGAATGCTAACGGCACTGCTAATGGACCTGGCAACAACTTTCCACTGATCGGAACTGGTCAAGTTTACTATACCCAAGTAGGCTACCTGATGCGCAAAGATCTACTTGGCGATGCGGGCACATTACAACCCTATGCCCAATTGATTATATCGGATTACGTGAAAGTTGATGAACCATTTACTGTATATGACATTGGTGTCAATTGGCTGCAAGCCGGTCATCGCTCCAAGCTCTCGCTCGACTATCAAAGCCGACCCATTTTGGCTCAAGGGACTTCCGAAAAGCTAATCAAAAATTCTGCTGAACCCCGCAAAGGAATGCTGGTGATGCAATACCAATTTGCCTTTTGATTATGGATTTATCCCCGCAGGCCTCCTGCGGGGCTATTTTTTTATTTAGCAGGATTAATATATCCTTTCCGTTTTAGGCCGACTGGAAAAGGTGGCATACAACTAATCGGTTTGTTGCAAATCGCATCTCATTGTCCCGAAAATGAAAGATTATCGATGATATGTGAACCAAATTTGTCAGGCTGGCTGAGCTGATCCCATTTTTTCCAGCGCAATGTCTCTGAAAACATTGGTACATTTTCTAGTGATTATATGAACCTGTAATACGCTAGACTTCTTTCTCTGGACAGGTTTCGATAACGAGTCCAGTATTTATAGATCTGAACATATGCTTATTATGTGCTCACCAAATGGACATTTATTGCTTATATGTCCATTTTTAATCAAAATATGGACATGTTTATTTGTTGGTGATCATGCTGAAGTATTGTGGTATTAGTTGTCAAAAAAAACTTTCATGAAAAAAGTCCCTCCGAACACTCAGAGGGACTTTCGAAATTACTACCCATTTGTAAAATCGGATAGATATTCAACCTTTAATCAACCAATTCTATTTCCATCCGCCGCCAAGGGCTTGATAAATATTAACCTTGGCATTCATTTGTCTCATCTTAGTTTCGACCAAGTCGAATTTAGATTCCAGCGCATCTCTTTGTGTCAAAAGGACTTCCATATAATCTGCTCTTGCAGAATTGAATAGTTCATTAGAAATGTCAATGGATTGTGTAAGTGCATCAACTTCCTGAGACTTCAAGTCATAAGTTTTTTCCAAGTTATTGATATTAGAAAGCTGATTGGCTACTTCTATGTAAGCGTTCAAGATGGTCTGCTCATAGTTGTAAATAGCTTGAATTTGCTTTGCGTTAGCCATCAAATATTTTGCTTTTATCGCATTTCTATTGATCAGAGGAGTTACTAATTCACCAGCGAGTGAATAGATAATTGACTCTGGAGAAGTGAAGATATAACTAGGATTGAAAGCATTAAAACCAAGACCAGCAGTGATCGCCAGCGAAGGGTAGAAGTCAGCTTTGGCTACTTTAATATCAATTTTTGAAGATGCTAACTCAAGCTCTGCTTGTCTGATATCAGGTCGGTTTGCCAGAAGCTGAGAAGGGATACCCGCTTGAATCGTCTCTGGAATCAGATCTCCAAATGCAGTAGGGTTTCTGTCCACTTTCTGGGGGAATCTACCTACTAGGAAGTTGATTCTATTCTCTACTTCTATGATGTTCTGTTGAATACCAAATTGAAGACTTTTCGTGTTGAGTACCTGTGCCTGAAATCTACGAACAGCCAATTCAGTAACTCTCGCAGCATCTTTCTGATATTTCACTATCTCATAAGCATTGTTTTGAATCTCAATGTTCTGCTGCACGATTGCAAGTTGATTGTCTAGCGCGAGCAACTCATAATAGGAGTTTGCGATCTCAGAAATCAGATTGGTCACCATGAAGTTTTTGCCCTCCACGCTTGCTAAATACCTGGTCATTGCTGATTTTTTTGCATTTCTCAGTTTGTGCCAAATATCGACTTCCCAAGTAGCATACGCACCCAGCATATAATCTTGCAATGGATCAGGCATTTCCTTACCCGTTCTGATATCTGTATTTGCATCATTAGCACCTTGGCTGGTATATCTACCTACTTTGTCCGCACCTGTGCCTGCTCCGATATTCACAGAAGGTAAGATTTCGCCTTTACGGACTCTTATTTCGTTCTGTGCTATCTGAATTTCCTGCAAGGTGATATTCAATTCCTGATTGTTGCTCAATGCAGTATCTATCAAGGCTGTTAAGCTGGGATCAGTAAAATAGTCCTGCCAAACTACATCTGCGGCAGTATTTGTAGTATCCTGAGAGCCATTCGAATAGCTCTCAGGTACTGTGTCATCTACTTCTTTCTGAATTAATTCTGGGGTTTTACAACCAGACACTGCTAGTGTAATAGAGGCTGCTCCCAGGCATATATATATGATTCTCTTAAGCATGTGAGTGGTGTTTTTGTTCGGATAATGGAGTTTCATCTTCATTTTTGATCAAGTGACGGCCATCAGCCATACTAGCAAATATGTAGTACAAGCCTGGGACAATGATCACCCCGAAAATGGTTCCGAATAGCATGCCTCCAAGTGCTGATGCACCAATGGTTCGATTACCAATAGCTCCTGCACCTGATGCGATAATCAAGGGGATCAGACCTGCGATGAAGGCAAATGAGGTCATTAGAATTGGACGGAAACGAACTCTGGCGCCTTCAATCGCTGCTTCCAAAATGGATAAGCCTTCCTGCCGTTTCTGCACTGCAAATTCTACAATCAGCACGGCATTTTTACCCAACAGACCTACCAGCATGATAAGTCCAATTTGGGCGTAAATATCGTTGTCCAGCCCCATCATCTTTAGTAAGAAGAACGAGCCAAATACCCCTGCCGGAAGTGAGAACACCACAGCGAGCGGAATAATAAAGCTCTCGTACTGTGCGGCAAGTACAAAGTAAACGAACACGAGTACGATCAAGAATACGTAAAGTGCCTCATTTCCTCTATTTGATTCATCGTACGATAGACCTTCCCATGCGATGTCATAACCCTTAGGCAAAGTTTGCGTGGACACTTCTCTAATCGCTTGAATCGCATCAGCAGTAGTGAATCCAGGGCCTGGAAGCCCACGGATAGATGCTGAATTGTACATGTTGAAACGGGTAACTTCATTGGGTCCCTGAGTTTTCTTCATAGTCATGAAAGCTGAGTAAGGAACCATTTCTCCTGTCTCATTTTTCACAAATAGATTCAAGACATCAGAAGGAAGTCTTCTGAATGCAGGATCTGACTGCACATATACTTTGAAGAATCTGCCAAATCGAATGAATCCTTGCTCGTAAGTACTACCGATTAGAATGTTCAGGTTTTCCATTGCTGTTCCTATAGAAACTCCTTTTTGCATCGCCTTGTCGTTATCAATCTCCAATTCGTACTGAGGATAGTTGGCGGCAAAAAAGGTGAACAAGCCTGTTAGTTCTTCACGCTCACTAAGATCATCCATGAATTTCTTGTTGATCTTATCAAAATCCTGGTAATCTGTAGTTGTAGTCTTGTCCAATAGTCGCAAGGAGAAACCTCCCGATGAACCAAAACCTGGGATTGCTGGCGGTTCGAAGAATTCCACAACGGCGCCAAGGCCTTTTGATTCTTCTTCCAGCTCTTCCATGATTTCTTTCACTGAGTGCTTACGATCTCCCCAGGGTTTCAGGTTGATCAAACAAGTACCGGCGTTGGAACCACGACCCTCTGTCATAATCTCATATCCTGCCAAGGAGGAAACGGATTCTACTCCGTCGATCTCTTCGCATATTTTCTGCAGCTTCTGAGAAACCTGGTTAGTACGCTCAAGCGTCGAGCCCGGAGGTGTTTGGATAATGGCGTAGATTGTTCCCTGATCTTCACTTGGGATAAATCCTGCAGGTAGTATTTGGTTTTCGAATACGATACCTGCACCGAAGAGTAACAGAATTCCGAAGGTGAGCCATTTTCTACTTACCATTGATCTAAGCAAGCTTACATATTTACCAGTTAGTTTATCAAAACCACTGTTGAAGCCATCTAGAGCCTTCGTAAGAATATTTCTCTTCTTTTCTTTTCCATGATTATTTTTCAATAACATGGCACATAATACTGGTGTCAAAGTCAATGCAATGATTGCTGAAATCACAATCGAACTAGCCATGGTAATGGAGAACTGGCGATAGAATGTGCCCACCGGGCCACTCATAAATGAGATCGGCAAGAACACAGATACCATTACTGCGGTGATCGCGATGATTGCACCACTGATTTCCCCAAGCACTCGTTTTACCGCCTGATATGGAGACAAGTGAGGCATTTCCTCCATCTTGGCGTGTACGGCTTCCACCACCACAATCGCATCATCGACCACAATACCAATAGCAAGTACTAAGGCAAATAGCGTAATGATGTTGATAGAGAGGCCAAACATCTGAAGGACGAAAAATGCTCCTATCAGCGACACCGGCACTGCAATAATTGGAATCAAAGTCGATCGCCAATCTCCTAAGAAAATAAATACAACTAAGGCTACCAAGATAAATGCATCTCGCAATGTATGAATCACTTGCTCCGTGGACGCATCCAAGAAACGGGATACATCATAACTGATGTTGTAATCCATTCCTGGAGGGAAAGAGGCTTTCATGATCTCCAGCTCCGCTTTTACTTCTTCAATTACATCACTTGCATTACTACCATAGTTTTGCTTCAAAACGATCGCTGCAGATGGTTTACCATCCAAATTGGAATAAATATCAAAGAATTCACTACCCAATTCGGTCTTGGCAATATCCTTTAAGTGAATGCTTTCACCTTCAGGATTTGCACGAATGATAATGTTGTCATACTCTTCTGCCTTACTGAACCGGCCTTTGTAGGTCAATACATATTCCAGTGATTGTGCCTCAATACCAGAGCTTTGACCTATTCTGCCAGGCCGACCTACTATACTCTGTTCTTTCATTGCTTCCATCACCTCATCTACAGAGATATTGTAAGCACGCATACGATCAGGATTTAGCCAAACACGCATAGCGTAAGTACGGCTACCTAATATTTGAGATCTTGCTACCCCTTTGATTCGGTTGATTTCAGGGATCATATTCACGTTAGCGTAGTTGTACAGGAATTT
The DNA here is from genome assembly GCF_002150685.1 of Algoriphagus antarcticus. Classification (GTDB taxonomy): domain Bacteria; phylum Bacteroidota; class Bacteroidia; order Cytophagales; family Cyclobacteriaceae; genus Algoriphagus; species Algoriphagus antarcticus. Next base: position 14,438 of record NZ_MSSW01000023.1, on the reverse strand, counting down.
TTCATCCATGTTTTTGCTGGTAGAATACAGGTTGACATACATCAACATACTAGGCTGGATCGGTGTGATTACCACACCTTCACGCTGTACAAGTTCGGGTAGGAGAGGCATTACCTGATCAACTCGTGTCTTCACGCGAATTACAGCCTGATTGGGATCTGTGCCGGGTTCGAAGATGATGTTAATTGTGGCTTCACCCGCACTGGTAGCATCCGTGGCCATGTATCTCATATCCTGTACTCCATTGATGGCGTTTTCCAACGTAATCAAAGTGGACTTCACAAGCACATCTGCACTTGATCCTGGATAGGCTATGAAAATACTTACCGTAGTAGGGGCAATGGGAGGAAACTGAGATATAGGCAGCTGGTTAATTGATAGTGAGCCTACAAATACGATAATGATCGATATGACAATCGCGAGGACTGGTCTTTTTATGAATGTGCTAAACATTAGTGCTTCTGGTTTGTATGAGAGAATAGACTACTCTGCATATAGGTCTAACTGGGACAATACGGTGTGCGGATGCACGAAATCGTAGTGTATTTCATCATTTTCTTTTACCAGACGCAGACCTTCAAGTAGGATTTTGTCTGTCTTCTCCAGTCCTTCTGAAATCACATAAATATGTGGTATTTCCGCTGCGATGGTTACTTCTCTTGAGCGGATGATATTTTCTGCATCCACTACATAGACGTACTTTTTATCAAGTACTTCGAATGTTGCTTTTTGTGGGATAAGTAAGGCATCCTTTAAAGGAATTCTCATTTCGATATTACCAGTTTCACCATGTCTCAGTAGACCTTCAGGGTTTGGAAAAGTAGCTCTGAAAGCGATGTTACCAGTTTCATTATTGAAATCAGCTACGATAGTCTCTACGACTCCTTGGTAGGCGAAATATTTATTATTTGCCATTAACAGGTGGACAATTACATCGTCATTACTCGCCACTTTAGCTTTATATTCTAGGTATTCTGCTTCAGGAACGTTGTAGTAAACCCACATTTTACTGTTGTCTGAAAATTCAGACAGTAAATCCCCTTCATCCAACAAACTTCCTTCTCTCACGTGGAATCGACCGATAATCCCATCAAATGGAGCTCTGATTTCTGTGAATTGTAAGTGAACTTCTGCTAATGCCAGTTCTGCGCTTGCTTTAGCCAATTTGGCTTTGGCCATCGCTAGCTCATTAGGCGCCACGATATTTCTGTCGGCAAGAGTTTTAGTGTTTTGGTATTCGATTTCAGCAAAATCCACTTCTGCTTTAGCGCTTTGTTGCTCCGCTTCATAAAGCTTAGGCATAATCTTGAACATGAGCTGGCCTTTTTTCACGAGTTGGCCCTCGTCCACATAGATCTTCTGTAGATATCCTCTTTCCTGAGCACGCAGCTCAATATGTTGGATGGAATGTATTTGGGAAACATAATCTTTGGTGAGTAATGTATCCATAGTCAGTGGGCTAGTAACCATAAATGTGGTTTCAGCCTCTTTATGCTCTTCTCCGTGTGAGTTACAGCTTGCAATCCACAATGTGCCGCACAGGCTCAAGAGCATGAAAATTTGATTTTTCATAGGTTGATTTTTAAAAACGAGACTTTTTCCAGGTGATTTTGGGTGTTTGTGTATAGTAAATACACGAAGCCCTTATAGCTTGTCGCTAATGGTTTAAGGGCTTTAAAATAAATAGGAGGAGGTTAGGCAAAAAAGAAATTTGCCTCAAAAGAGGGTATTATATTCTAAACACCTGTATTAGGACGTGCAATCGAAGTGCTCTAGTATCGGGAACAAACTTGCTGAAATGCAAGTCTTGAGATAAGTCCTGAAATAGAAATCCAAAAATGCGCTTAAAATGCAGCGCATTAAAGTAATGGTAGTCTAAAAAGCTGTGGCTACTAACAAAGTCATCTTCTTCTTCTTCAATCTTGGAATTATTGACAGTAAATATGTCATTGCCATGTTCCTTGGATGCAGAATAAGAAAGAGGATGCTGGCGTGTATTGTTGACTCCAAGGCTGCTCTCAAAAGAGCCACCGTAGCTGTCAATAGTATTATCATTATCAATACTGGCATAGATTGCACTATAGCCACTTGATATGAGAATACTCAGCGATAAGAGGAATCTAACTAAATATTTTGCCATTCAGGTACAAACCTAGGTAACGTTTTTATAAGATTCAAGCTCTATTGGTTAATTAATGTCAACAATCGGCGTATTTTTTTGAAATTCGAATAATTTCATTTTGGGCTGATTTAGTTTCTTTTTTGTAGAAGTTTAAACTTTTCCGCAGGTTAATGCCTAAACCAATACTGCTAATTTGGACGCTGGTAATGAGCTTATATGTCTAGGAATTAGGGAACTGATAGTATGAGCCATTCCTACCTTGCATATTTCAAAATAGATTCTTGAAAAAAACACGAACAAGTAGAAAAATATTTGATTGCTTAAAAAGAGATTTATCACTGCGATAAATCTCTTTTTGGTTGAATACCACCGTCACGAGTTGATCCATTTCTACAGCAGGTAATCCTTTCAAAAGCTTTAAAGCTTTGAATGGGGAAATCCCAAATTTTGGGATTGAATCTCCTGTGATGGCAATACCAATTTCATCCGCACTGCTCAGAATGATGATCTGGTGCGAGTCCGAAGAAATTATTAAATCCGCTGTGATGGAGATGGATTTGGGCATAAGCCTATTTCTCGCTTGTGGAGATTTTTAATTTTCCACTGATCTTCCAAGTAGTAAAAGTGGTGGAATCGCCGACTTCTTTTGGGATACCTATGGTGAAATCTTCAAAATCATAGGAAATTACAGCTCCCTTTCCGGTGAGTTTTTCATAGAGACCGATTGCAAGATCTGGCCAGGTTTGGATATTTTCTTGTGCTTTTGTCATGTTAGCTAGTTGTAGGTTAAATACAAGTAGCTAACCGTCTAGAAAAGGGATTGTTATAAGATTTTTATATTTCAGCTAAATCTCATTGAAGCGCAATAAAAAAACCTCCCGAATCTCGGAAGGTTTTTTGTGGAGCTGGTGATACAAAAGTCGAACCATTTTGAGGCGGATTTGGAGCGTTTGGGGAGATTGTTTAAATCTCTTTAGAGCAATTTTCTATAAAAGTTGAAATATTAGGTTTGTTAACCTTCATGGTTTTGATGTCCTTCTTCAACTCCTTTTAAAAATGCGGTTCTACCCTTAAGTTAGTGGAAAATAGCCCTATCTATGGCCTAATATAGAACTCGGCAAATTATCAGGATAAAACTCCGAACTGATTTACGGTGCCTTACAGGACATAATCGGCATACAGTATTCTTCATATTGGAAGATCTCCATTAAATTCGTGGTAGAACCAAAAATGCAACCAATAGAAAAAGAGTGTAATCTATGGGTTGGTCTATTTTTGCTACCCAGTCTTTGGCAATGGCAGATTGATAGCGGTCTTTAATATTTTGTTCCATCACAAGTAGGATTCGCTCTTTTAGTTTATTTGAAAGCTGAAGGAATTTTGCCGCTTCTCTCCCCAAGACTCTGGAGGCCACGATTCGTTGGCTGTTTTCGCCATCCTCTCCCAAAAGTTCTAACAGATCAGTTTGGAAATCAATTGTTTCCTTCAAAAATATCATAGCCCAGGGGATAACCTTCCGGTTCCACGAGCAAGCCCAGTTTGATTTGGGGATGCTGATGTTTGCCGTCCTTTGAATAGCCTATTTTGCACAGGTCATCTTCGTCGGGCGTTTCAAAATACAAGGTGGTCATATCGTAAAAGACAATGCCTACCTGCCCGCCCAAAATCTGCTTAAAATGTCCAAAGTTCACTTCCTCCACCTTGTCTATGAACTCTTTATGGATTTTATCCCTATAATGGTAAATGGTATAAACACTGGTTTCCCTGTTCTTATATCTTGCCAGATAATCAATGGTTTTCAGTTTGGATCCGGGATATAACAGTCTTGACATTACCAGATCCTTGAAAAGCCCATCAATGCCGATACTTCCATAACCGATGGATTCATAGATCTTCCCCAGTATCCTGTCCGGTCCGACCAGTTCTACCTCATTGTTGCTTACTGCTGACAGGATGGATGTGAGGCTGTTGTCCCGTTGATTGGAAAACAGGGAGGCCTGACCCTGAAGTTTGTCAATTTCCAATCTGGCCTGGCGTTCCAGAATATCCAACTCACTCTCATCAAAAGAACTGCCCAAAGTCTTGACAACTTTGTTGATTCTGCCGACTTTTTCGATAATCTGCACACTGAAACTTCCGCTTAAATTCCTTTTTCGCCTGACAAATATGGACTAAAAATAGACCTGGACACCCAAAACCACAAAACATGAATATAACTTTTATTTAATATATAGCTAACATTTAATTTACATTGAAAACCTAAATTTACAGTAAAGATTATTACATATATAAAAATACTTTTCAAGAGGCTGTTAAACCTACCTTGTGTATAACGAAAGGAAAAACTAACAGTATCATGAAAAAGACCGTTTATAATTTATCTGGAGCAGCTTTATTACTGTTCGAAAAACATTTGTCTCTACTCTTTAGGCGCATAATCAAGGGTGGGGGTATAAAATGAAAGATATGAATTGCCATACCCACATGATCCAGATGCTATTCGAAAAAGGTATAGGCCTACCGATCTAAAAAGTTACTCGGAAGATTAGACTTTTTGCCCTCGATAATAGATAACAAGCTGTTTTTCTAGTAATAGAAAGAGTAATGATTCTGATATTACCCATTGACCATATATTCACAATTATAATTATTTATAATATTTTTGTACTTTATGAAGTCTCTTTTTTATAACTCGCTTTTTCAAAGAATATTTCTTCTGCTTTTGGGAATTATACTATATTTTTCTGTACTTGACAACTGGTATTCTGGATACGCAGGTGATGATGACTGGATGGTTTATGAAAACCTTCAGGTTTTCAGCCTTTCACTTGAGAATATCTACGGCTATTTCAGCAGTTTTTATCGGGGACAATATTCCCCCATCAATACACTAACCTACGGTTTGATTTATCATTTATTCGGGATCAATCCACTATACTTTCATGGATTTAGTCTGATTTTGCATTTATGCAATACCCTATTGGTTTTTGAGCTATTCAGGCAACTTTTGAATCTTCTGGAAGGTAGGGTATCTGAACTTGGGGTTAATGTCAATTCTTCCACTATAGCTTTTGTTACTGCCCTTCTTTTTCTGGTGCACCCCTTGCAGGTAGAGTCTGTGGCCTGGATATCCGCATCAAAGGTGTTATTGTATTCCTGCTTCTTTTTGTCAGGGCTGATTTTGTATCTATGGTATTTGGTCGCTTTGAAAAAGGTATTCTATTATTTAACGATACTACTATTTGTACTTGCTTTTGGTGCTAAAGAGCAGACCGTAGTTTTCCCGCTGGTATTGGTGCTGTTTGATTGGTATTTAAATCGCGACTTGAAAAGTAAACGGGTAATCATAGAAAAAATCCCTTTTTTATTACTCTCACTAGGATTCAGTATTCTTTCTATGATTGCACAGCAAACAGGCTTCAGTAATAGACTAGAAAATGAATATTATCCATTCGTAGATAGGGTGTTTTTGGCAAGCTATGCCTTAGTGGAGTATTTAATCAAGTTAATATTTCCTTTCAAACTTTCGGCATGGTATAAGTTCCCTATGGAACCGGGCGAGACATTGCCATCCATCTATTACTTCTATCCTATTATTATTCTATTTCTTGGATATTATCTCTGGAGATTCTGGGTAAAAAGGCAATATCTGATAGTGTTCGGCAGTCTATTCTTTATTGTAAACATTATGCTCACCCTCCATATTTTACCTATGGCTCGGGCAGCTCTGGTGGCTGACCGATATGTATATCTTGGGAGTATTGGGATATTCTTAATTATGTCCGCTTATTTGGAAATCTCAGTCATAAAAAATCATTTAACATTAAGGAGAAAATTGATCTTATCTTCCTTTATACTATATATTATTGGACTAAGCGGTTATACTTACTGGTACATTGATCAGTGGAATATCATATAAGCAATAAAATACCTATTATTATAATTACAACCTAAACAAACAGTATCATGAAAAACAACAAATCAATTTTCAATCCAATTAAGCTAATAAGTGCACTAGTGTTCTTAATGGCTTTTGTTTTAAACATCCAGACGGGTCTAAATGGAGACTGGGAACTGGTGACAGCGGGGTTTGGACGGGGAACTACTTGTACAAGCAGAGTAGTTACAAATTATGAGCTAGATATCACATGGATGGGAAATAATAGCACGAAATACGATCGTGATGATTGCAAATATAAGGCATGTTTCCTATATACCAAAGATCAGACATGTACATTCAATACATGTGACTAGTGAATATTTTGTCAATATTACTTCTAACATAGACTATTAATCCTAAAAACATAGTATGTTTATTTTATTTACCTAGCTGCATGTAATTAGTTGTAATGCAGCTAGGTAAAACTATTTATTAAATAATTAATTTTGAGATTTTTCTCGAAAACAATAAGTAAATGGCTTATTCCTGACTTTGTGAACGTTTTTCCTATCTGTTTGGACTGATTAAGGATAAACCATTTCATATCTATTATTAATAATTATATAGGATCATGCATAAATAGTTGATAAAATATAAAATTATCGCATATAATACTGCAAGTTCTTTTTAATTAGTATCAAATTTATTAAGCTTTAAATTCAAAATTTACTAATATTTATACTCAATAATAATGGTTTAAGTAAAAATTAATTGATATAGTTTCAATAATTTACAACCGTTTATAATTTTTATCACTCATGATTAAAAACATTTCAAGATTTGTTGTTTTGCTAATACTTATTTTTTCCTATTGCAAAGGAAAGGAAGATCCCAATGAAACATTTATAGATGATTTTCCTCAGGAATTGAAACCTAATGTTAAAATAGTTAAAGAATTACATAATGCTATTCCTAATAGGATCATTGTAAATGACTCTCTTGTATTTATAGTTAATAGCAATAATGAAGACACATTAATAAATGCTTATGATAAGGTGTCTTTCGAATTAAAAGAGTCTTTCGCACTTAAAGGTGATGGCCCAAAAGAATTTAGGAGCATTGGATTGGTTGGACAGCAGTTTTTTAAGAATGGCTCATCCACAGACTATGCTTACGACTACTCTTCACAAAAAGTGGTTGATATTAATTTAATTAGTGAAGTTGGTGATAATAGGATTGGAGAAAGTCATATAGAATTACCTCAGTTTTTTAATGGTTTTTTCAAATTTTTCTTTATTAGTGATAGTTTAACGATTTCGATTCCGCTAGATAGGGCTGAGAATAGATTTAAAATCTATAAGGATGGTGTTGAAATTAATGTCCCATATTTTTCAAATCCTCCTTTTGAAATTAATAATGAGAATTTAAGTAATATATATGCAAATGTTGGATTTTCGATTAATGAAAAAAAAAGGATTTTTGTAGGTGCTCCGAATTTGCTAGGTCAATATGATTTTTTTAATTTCAATGGAGATTATTTATACACCTCTGTTATAGATAGAGATGTGAATTTGATTGAACAGGCGACTGTACCCGATTTTGTTGATCAAAGAGTTTTACCTCATTACATTACGGAGATTATTGGTGATGAAGAAAAGTTCTATTCACTATTTTTCACCATGTCTGCATCTAATGGGCTTTCTAATTCAGTGATTCATGTTTTGGATTGGGAGGGAAACCCTATTTCCAAATATGTATTTGATAGAGTTATATTTTCGTTTGCATTTGATCGGGTTGACAATTGTTTCTATGGACTTTCTTATAACGCCACCGATGATGATTATTTTTATATTGTTAAATGGGAGCTATAGTTATTTATTAAATATAAATTAGGATTAATATGTAGGAGACCTAGTTTTTCTATTTTGTATTACTGTGTATGTTTTTGTTTTTAATGTAATTAAATGGTTTTTGATTCCGATATACAAGTATGTTTACTGTTTCCCTGTTTTAATGAGGAAGAAAATTTTGAATTATTGCTTCTTAAAATAATACCGTTTATTTCAAATTACAAATATAGTATTCTATTTGTTGATGACGGAAGCACGGATCACACACGCGAAAAGTTGTACGATCTTGCATCCAAGAATTCAAGGATCAACTATATTAGCTTCTCCCGTAACTTTGGCCACCAGAATGCACTTAAAGCGGGATACCGTCATTCAAAAGGTGCCGATGTAGTTATCACCATGGATGCCGATCTCCAGCATCCCCCGGAACTGATCCCTGAATTGTTAGAAAAATGGAAACAGGGACACAAGGTGGTCAATACAATCAGAAATCCTGATCCTAATACTTCCTTCTTCAAGAGAACAAGTTCTAGGCTCTTTTATAAACTATATGGCTTTATTACTGGAACCAAGTTGGTTCCTGGATCTTCTGATTTCAGACTACTTGATAAGTCTGTAGTAAAAGTAATTAACAGTCTCCCAGAAAGTAGCCCTTTTATACGAGGAATGATCTCCTGGGTGGGCTTTAAGCAAATCTCCGTCGAATATACCGCAGCTCAGCGTACCAACGGAAAATCCGGTTACACATTGGTCAAGATGGTCAATCTGGCCATCAGTGGTATTACATCCTTTGGAATCAGCCCTATCAGAGTTTCTTTTTTGGCAGGTTCACTATGTTCTTTTTTAGCTTTTCTGTACGGTATCTATGCTGTAGCCGTTCACTCTCTTACTGATAAAACCGTAATCGGCTGGACCTCCGTGATCGCCAGCGTATTGTTTCTCTCTGGTTTTCAGCTGATCATGATTGGGGTCATTGGCGAATACATAGGTAAAATCCATATCCAATCACGGAAGAGACCAGATTATATCATAGAAGAAAGCACTATCTGATGAGGGGATCAACGCTATCAAAATTGACCTATCCTATGGGCCTTACGGTATTGTTGGTACTGATTTTTGTGCTTTGCCTGTTAAATCAGTACGATGGACAGTCCTGGGGGGATGATTTTTCACTCTACCTGAACCAGGCTAGGAGTCTGGTGGAGGGAAATGTAGAAAAAGTGCTGGAAGATACCGCTTACGCTATCCATAATTCTACCGTTCCTACATTTTCGCCGGTATCCTATCCCTGGGGATTCCCCCTACTCCTGTCTCCCCTCTATTATTTCTTTGGAAAAGATTTCGAGACTTTCAAAATTCTGGAAACTATTTTCTTAATCGGATTTCTGTTTGTCTTTGACCGACTGTTAGAGGATAAACTGTCGAGCCCTTCCCGATTGCTCCTTATTGCCTTTGTCGGTCTTAACCAGCTCTTTATTTATTACACCAACTATATACTTTCTGAGATCCCCTTCCTGTTTTTTTCTACGCTTTCCCTCTTTGTCCTACAGAAAACGGGAAGTCAAGGATTTTCCCTGAAACCTAATTTATGGGCAGGGGTCTGGATATTCTTTGCATTCAATATACGTACCGAGGGAATCGCACTCCTCGCTGCATTACTTTTCTATCAGGTTTTTACTTTACTCCAAAAGAAAGTCAACTTACAATTGGGGGTAAAAACACTTATAATATACGCTAGCCCTTACTTTGTTTTTTTGAGCTTGTATTTTCTGACCAAACTTATTTTACCGGCAGGATTTGCCTCCCACCTGGATTTTCTGGAATACTACTCGCTAAAACAGTCGCTCCGAAATATGGAATATACCTTTAGGTATCTAGGCTCATTCATCAATAAAGATATCAACCTGATAAGCCTGATACTGATTGTCCTGCTCTTCTTTTTAGGTATACTGAAGCGCTGGAAGGAGGATTTTCTGTTTTTGGCTTTTTGGTTTTCCGTTTTGGGTATTTTGTTTATCTGGCCATTTTTCTGGGACAGGTACATGTATGTGCTGATACCTCTTTTTTGCTATTTTTTTCTGCGAGGTTTAGAATACCTGAGCACTTATCTGGTCACGAAAAACTATGCGCTATACTTTCTACTGATACTGCTGCTGTTCAATCTTTTTCCGGTTTACACCTTGACCAAAAACAGCATGGAGAACAGAACCCCTATAAATGGGCCGGAAAGCCCGGAAAATACAGAGATGTTTGATTTCATCAGAGCCCAAGTTGCTGCGGACGAAGTAGTGGTTTTCGGTTTTCCACGGTTGATGAACTTTTACACGGGACGAAAATCACTGTTTATCTATGACAACATTGAAAATGTCCAGAAAAAGGGGGACTATCTGGTGATTTTTAAAAACTGGGATCATGATTTCCAACTAAAAAACACACTCTCTATTTCTTTTCGGGATGGCTTTGAAATCGTTTTTGAAAACAGGTCATTCATCATCTATAGCATATCCAAAGAACCCCAAAATACCGACTGATGCATAAAAAAACAGCCATAATTATTGGGGCAGGACCTGCGGGTCTTACCGCTGCCTTGGAGCTATTGCAGAAAACTGACATTAAACCAATAGTTTTTGAAAAAAGTGAATACATGGGTGGAATATCCCGGACTGTCAATTATAAAGGCAATAGAATTGATATTGGTGGCCATCGGTTTTTCTCCAAATCCGACAAGGTCATGGACTGGTGGGCTAGAATTTTACCCATAGAAAAACGTACGACAGACCAAGGAGAGCCATTAACAATATCCTACCAGAACAGACATCGAACTATTGAAAATTCCCCGAACGGAATAGATTCGACGAAAGAGGATAAAGTGATGCTGGTGAGAAACCGCATTTCTCGGGTTTATTATGGAAGAAAATTATTTAAATACCCTATATCTCTTTCTTTGGATACTTTACAAAAACTAGGGATAGTAAATGTATTGCAGATTATGTCCAGTTATCTATATATCAGAGCATTTCCCAGAAAGAACATAGAGACTTTAGAAGATTATATTGTTAATGGGTTTGGTAGTAAACTCTACAAGACGTTTTTTAAGGATTATACTGAAAAAGTGTGGGGTATCCCATGCAATAAGCTAAGTGCTGAATGGGGTGCACAGCGGATAAAGGGTATTTCAATCCGAAGCATTTTCGCACACGCCTTGAAAAGCAAAAAAGATAATTCAATTGGTCAGAAAAACACCCAAACAAGCCTTATCGAAAAGTTCCTCTACCCTAAGTATGGTCCCGGTCAATTGTGGGAAGAAGTTGCTTTAAAGATAAAGGATGCCGGCGGGGAGATTATTACCAATACCAGGGTCATCGATTTTAAAATGGATGCCAATCAGTTTCATGAAGTTCTGATCGATGACGGCGAGCAACAGCGATTGGTAAAGGGCGACTATTTTTTCTCCTCAATGCCTGTAAAAGATCTGATTCAATGTATGGCTGACCATGTACCAAAAAAAATAAGGGGAATCGCTCGCGAGCTAAAATACAGGGATTTTATCACTGTGGGTATATTGGTTCATAAACTAAAAATACGTAATCGGGACGGAACTGATGTTCTTGACAACTGGATATACATTCAGGAAAAGGACGTGAAAATCGGGAGGCTTCAGATCTTCAACAACTGGAGTCCCTATATGGTCAAGGACATGGACACCGTATGGTTGGGTCTTGAGTACTTTTGCAATGAAGGTGATGAATTATGGTCTATGGGCAAAGAAGCTTTGATTGAATTCGGTAAGAATGAACTTTCTAAGCTCGGCATTATCGATAATGAAAGTTTTATTGATGGTACAGTGATCAAAGTTCCGAAAGCCTATCCTGCATACGTGGGCAGTTACGAATTTTTTGACCAGATCAAGGACTATGTCAGCAACTATGACAACCTGTTTCTGATAGGAAGGAATGGTATGCACAGGTATAATAACCAGGATCATTCTATGCTGACAGCCATGGCTTCAGTCCAGTGTATAATAAACGGTTCAAAGTCCCGGGAGCATATTTGGGGAATCAATGATGAGGATGAATATTTGGAGGAGAAATAGTGCTTGATTAATCAGTTTTGATGATTCCATAATGAATTAGCACCTTAGAAATTTGTAGTACAATGAATTCTTTTTAAGTGTAAAAACCGTAAATACATAAGAGTGACTGATACAGGACCAGTATATCCATTGAGAGAGAGTAAGGGAGGAGTCATAATTGGACAAACGTTATGACAAATGCCGGCTCCACATTGGGAATAATAAATTGCGATTATATTGGTCACAGATTTACAGTAGTGATTTGATATTTAATCTCAAAAATTAATTTACTTCAATGCTAGAGAGGCAGAGAAAATTCATCTCACACCTTTAAAAATAAATTGTTGATTTATAGCTTTGTAATTTATAAAATTAGATGTTCGTTAATGAAAAATTATTATAATATAATAACCAGAAAAAGTAACTTAGTGTATTTGGAGGTTATCATGAATAGGTTGTTGGTTTTAATTTTATTATACACCTTGATTCGATTTTTCTTTATTGCGTTTAATTGGGAGGCTTTCCGTACCTATTATTTTTATATTTCTATAAATAATATCTTAAGAATCTCTTTCCTAGGTTTATATTTTGACTTAATAACGATAATTTTTTTAAACATACCGGTTATATTATTATATTTAATTCCATTTAAAATTAGAAGCGCTTCTATTTATTTAGCATTTATTGACTTTCTGTTCGTAGTGATTAATGCCGTAGCTTTGTTTATTAGTATAGCTGATGTATTTTACTTTAGCCATGCAATGGTTAGATCCTCAGCAGCTATGTTAGGCGTTTTAGACGGTGTTTTTTTAATGCTCTATCAATATTCTATTGAGTATTGGTATGGATTATTGATTTTTATATTTTGCTTTTACTTATTGATTGTTATTTGTAAAAGGATACGAGTAAGAAATGTTAAAAGTGAGAATTTAACTTTTCAGTTCGCTATATTTATTATATTTATCTCTGTTTTCAGCTCTTTCGCCTTTAGTGTTTCTCGCTCATTGCCTGCGAATGTTTCTGCTTCAGTAACAAATACTCCTTTTGTTATTGTTAATAGTTTTTTTAATGACGCATTGATTTTTAATAATAGAAAATTACCGGACCTGAATTATTTCTCTGAGGAAGAATTAAACAAAAGATTGGATCTCAAAAAGAACTACTATGATTCTAATCGAGTCTCAATTAAATCAAATGTTTTCGTCATAGTATTGGAAAGTTTTTCTAAAGATTATGTTGGCTTTCTTAATCCAGATTCTAAAAGGAGCTATACTCCGTTTCTAGATTCATTATCGCAAAACAGTCTTTATTTTACAAATGCATATGCTAATGGAAAGTTCTCTAATGAAGGAATGGCGGCAATTTATTCATCAATTCCTTCATTAATGGGTAGTTCTTTCATGACGTCTGGTTTTTATGATAATAAAATCCTCGGTTTGGGAAGTTTACTTAAAGATGAGGGATATAATAACTATTTTTTTCATGGTGGATTAAATGGGATGTATGGTATTAACTCGTTCATTAAGAAAGCAGGTTTTGATAACTACTATGGTATGGATGAATATGGTTCGAAGGCTGACTATGATGGGGCCTGGGGTGTATGGGATGAAAAATTCTTCACGTACACTGCACATGAAATTGAGAACCTTAAAGAACCATTTTTAGGAAGCTTGTATTCTATTTCTTCGCATCATCCATTTAGACTCCCTCATGATTATGTTGATTCAGACTTTTATGAACATCCAATTTTGAAATCCGTGAAATATACAGATTATTCCTTAAGAAAATTTTTTAGTTTAATAAGAGATGAAGATTGGTTTAGCAATACACTTTTCGTTATTGTTTCAGATCACACAGCTAATGTAGATTTCAATTTTCACTATCCAAGAACATCCTTGGACAACTACCATATCCCTCTTTTGTTCTATAAAAGGGGGAGTTCATTAAATGGGGAACAAGAAGATTTTATTCAACAAATAGATATTATACCTTCTATAATTGATCTACTAAATTTAGATATTAGCTACTTTGGTTTTGGTGAAAGTTTTCTTGATAAAAATAGATCAGGTTATGTATTTCAGTATCGCGAAGGAATATATCAGATAGCAGATGAAAATTATTTAGTCCGCTATGATGGGAATCAGGTAATTGAATATTATAATCTTAAGAGTGTTAATGACTCCACTATATATTTGAATGGTGATGAACAAGTAGTGAAGTTAGATGTATATGTTGATCAGATAAAATCTATCATGCAGATTTTTAATTACTCAATGAATAATAATTCTCTTGTTAATTGACTCTGGGATTTTGTAAAATATCTTATTGAAGCTTGGCTAATTTCATTGTAGAGTAGGATAATTGTACTGATTATTACTTAGAATCTGCTGAAAAACTCAAGCCGCCCAGGCTATAAAGCCCAGTCCAGATTCGCAGTTGGCCTGGTCTTCTGGTTTCAGGTAGACAGGGGTGTTATTATGGTGGAATCAAAATAAATCCGTATTTATACAATGG
>NZ_MSSW01000022.1 GCF_002150685.1 Algoriphagus antarcticus | reverse complement strand
ACCCAAAATGAAGTCGGAACTGGGCAGGTTGTTAAGGGAGGATATGGTGAAGATATTGATATTGGAAGTGTATGGAGTCATACAGAAGATGTAGGATATCTTTCTGATAAGAAAAAAAATGATAAAAATAATCCGGAGAATAAAGACAGTAAGAAGACTGCAAGTAATTTAGGTGAATTGTCCACTGGGGCTGCCGTCGTTGAAGCTGTGGGAGATCAAATTAAAACCGCACAAACTAGAGTAATACCCGTGTATGATAAATCGGGAAAAGCAATAGCTGGTTGGAATATAATTTCTAAGCAGACGGGTCAGGTACTTAAATATGTCAAAGCAGGTTCATCAATAGGAAGTTTCATGTTAGGGGGTGCAAGTATTGGATATGATATTTATAATTTGTCTAATGAAGGTTTGGATTATGTTGGAAGATTCAGTTATCATACATTAGGAACTGTTTCAGCCACAGCAGGGGGTGTATACGGCACAGCAGGCTTGGGGGCTATGGTTGGAGGAATATTTATCTTAGGGGAGTATGCTTATGATGGATGGATGAAAAACATCCAGCCACAAATTACCCAAGGTTATAATGATTTTCATAATGCACTTAAAAGAGGGTGGGTACCTGGTCGTTGATATGAAAAAATTTTCAATATTAATTGCGGATCATTCCCGTCATTTGTCAATTCTAATTTTTCCACTTCTTATTGTTTCAATAGGAATATATTTAATGGTGGTCTATAAGGTTGGACATTTTGAATTAATTCCATCTTTATTCATGGGTGGCTTTGTATTTATTTTATATGTAGTGCCAATGATTGTACTTCATATTCAGTATTATTTATTAAATCGAAATGACACTTTTGAATATGATTGTTCTATTGGGAAAATGATTTTTAGGAGAAAGGGAAAACAAATTTGTTTTGAAGACCACGAGATTCTAAAAATTACCGTGTTTAAAACTAGAACACTAGCTGAAAATAGAACGCCAATTTTTCTGTGGGATTATTATAATTATTCTGTTATTGAGTTAAAAAGTGGTGAAGTTATCAAATTATCAAGTTTATTGGTCAATGAAATTGACAAAGTTTTGAATATAGATGTTTTTAAGATTAGGAAAACTCTCTATCCGTGGATTTCTTGAACATGGAGATTTAAAGAGTTAAAATCATAAATATTGATTATTTGTATGGTTTATTTTTTGAACTATCGCAAATTTAATTTCGAACTTACCAGTTTAGGAGACTATTGTTTAAAGCAATTTTATAATTCGCTGATTTACAGTTAAGAGTAATTGACTGGATAGTAATTGTGTTATGTTTAAGAAATGCAGACTTTCACCAGCCAGCTTTGTACGCTCAGGAATGGACAAGAAGCTGATCCAGCAGCTCACCGAATACGGTCAGAACCTAAGTGCAGGGGGAGTGAATGAAATTGCCATCGCAAATGTGATCGCGTTGGTGATCAACGAGTTGCAACAAAAACCCGTTCCTGAAGCATATATGGGATATGCACTCTACGATGCCGATTCAAACCTTTACGATCAAGGAAAAGTCATCCTATCCAAAAAAGCCAGAAACAAACATGAAGAACTGATCAAAAAGATCGCTGTACCTAAGGATGGATATATCGAGACTTACTTGGTCAATGAGACATCAGATGATGTTTGGTTTGATCAATTTCGAATAGAAAGCACTGGACCACTAATCGTACAGGAGACACACTATGATCCTTGGGGTCTCGAGCTTTCAGGACTGGGTTATCAGTATGGCGGAATCAAAATAAATCCGTATTTATACAACGGCAAAGAGGCAAACGGCCACTTGGGAGTAAACATGTATGACTTCGGAGCTAGGATGTACGATCCGGCCATTGGAAGATGGTTTGTACTTGATCCACTGGCGGAAAAGATGCGCAGGCATTCACCCTATAATTATGCATTCAATAATCCGATGCGCTTTATTGAT
>NZ_MSSW01000021.1 GCF_002150685.1 Algoriphagus antarcticus | reverse complement strand
TGGGGTCTGATCAAAGTGAGATGTTTGAATTCGTAAAGGGAGGGTATGGAGAATTAATCGAGAGCGGTAGTGTTTTTTCCACAGGAGGTACTTTTGATTTGAATGGGACGGAGATCATTCCATCACAACAAGTCACAGTGAATTTTGAGAATGGCAGCAATATTTCAGTTACGACTAAACGAGGGCCGATAAATAATCAGGATAAACTACAAACTTTGGCAAATATGCTTGCAAATGCGAAAGCAGGCGATAATTTGAGTGATTTTTTAGATTTTAGTTTTTTTGATAGTTTTAGAAAAAAAGGGGATTTAGGTGCAGGATATAGGCATATAGGTACACTTAGTAATACAAATACAACTATCGACATGTATACTGGTAATAATATAACATTTAATAGATATTTATTTTATGCAGCAGGAAGGACTAGTGGCTACGAATTCGGGTTCTCAAGAAATAATCTAGTTGAGTTAAATTTCCCACATATTAGTCCATTAGATAAAAAGGTGATGTCTCACCCATACGGTTTAAGGTTAAGAGGTTTTTTTGATGAAAGAAAAAGTGCTATTGGGACGATAAGATTTAGCGATTGGAATGTATTCGTTAATTTTTCTAATACGATATTTAATGGAATGGGACTATGATAAAAAGATTATGTTTTGCTTTATGTGTTTTGATTTTACTTGGATGTTCCAAGAAATTGTCTTCAAATCAAGTTATTGGGAATTGGTGGTCAATTGAAGTTGATTCAACCTACTCTGAGCTATATGTTAACGAGCATGAGTGGGTAGTTAATCATGAATCGTACGGCCCGATAAAATATGAGTATATACTTACTAATGATTCATTATTTATTTCGGACTCAAGAAAGGGTCGAATGAGAAATTGGGAAGTTGTGCACAACTCTAAGTCTACATTAGTTATAAGAAGTAATAAAGAGGAAAGGAAGTTATATAGGCTTAGGCTAAGCCCTACATATTTTGAAGTAATAGATGATAGCTTAGCTTTTGAGAATTTTGAAGAAGAATTTATCAGGAGATATTTGGATAAATCTAAAAAAATAGAGAAATGTTTTTAACTGAAATTATAGATCTGTCCCGATAATATGGGGTCAACAGTGAAATGATATCGGGAAGCCTTGGGGAGTAGAACTCAGCGGACTCGGATATCAGTATGGCGGTATCAAAGTCAATCCATATCTTTATAATTAGGGCTGAGCGTAAAGAAATGATCCCTTTGGATCATTTTACCGAAGAGCCAGCTTACAGGGTGGGTGGCATACGGCCACTTAGGAGTAAACAT
>NZ_MSSW01000020.1 GCF_002150685.1 Algoriphagus antarcticus | reverse complement strand
CTACGACTTCGGAGCTAGGATGTATAGCCTGTCCCGATAGCGAAGCGTATCGGGAATCCAGCGATTGGTAGATGGTTTGTTGTGGATCCTCTGGCTGAACAGATGCGCAGGCATTCACCCTATAATTATGCATTCAATAATCCGCTGAGGTATATCGATCCGGATGGGATGGCACCGCAGGTTGCAATCGTTCACGCAACCCCAAAACACAGCGACAGTGAGGATCCTACTCAAAATGAAGTGGGAACTGGGCAGGTGGGGCATAATCGAAGAGAGTTGCCAACCGGTAAGGATGGTATGCTACCAGAAGGATTTGTGCAGTGTATTTGTCAGGAATATCAGGATATTCAAAAAAATAGACTTTATGAAGGAAGAACTCTTGATGAAGTTACCGTTTCGGCCCCAAGAGATTTAGGAGGAGTTATGGGAAGAGCAGCGGACAATTGGATGGATAAAAATTTAGAGTATTCTACCTTCGGTAGAATAAACATGAATGGACCAAAAAGATACCCAGACCCTTTGAATTTAATTCCAGATTATGTTGGAATTGATTTTTCTGGTTCGTTTGCATTTCATGATTTTGGTTATGGAGTGGGATTCTCTGCAAGTGACATTGGTGGTGTTGGGAATGGTGGAATACTTACATTTGAACATGGAAGGGTTTATGGATATGATCTTTCTTTTGGAGTTAATTTGCACATAGGATATTCAGATGTGAGAGGATTAAATGGTCATAACCTTACAATAGGTGATTTGCAGGGTAATGCTTCTCAAATTTCAGGCGGATTAGATTTCCTTAATTTAGCACGTGGTGCTTCAATAACAAATCACTGGTATTCAGCAGGAGTTTCTTTTAGTGCTTTACCAGTTAGGTTCAGCAGTTCTTATCAAAATATTAAATCGCATAAACTCTACTCATGGTAAAATTTCCTTATTATAGTAAATATTATGATTCAAGGCTGTCTTGCATGGATATGAATTATAGATTAGATAGATTAGTAAATCAGTCTGTGGGGAGTAGATTATTTTCAAATAAATTTTATGGGCATTTAGAAAATAATGGCTTTGTTGCTTACAAAAATAGTGTTTATTCAAATATGACACTGGTGAAAATAGTTGGTAATTATAGTGAAGTTGATAAAAATACAAAATTGAAACTTCAATTTATGCTTTCAGAGTATGTTTTGGTTTTATATTTCATTGTTATTTTTTCACTTTTTTTTATATTTTTTTTAATATTATTTGAACCAATTTATCTTTGGTTAAAATTTATGCCTTTAGTTATGATAATTATAAGCTATATTCTTATTATTGTCCCATTTAATTATATTAGTAAAGATGCTGAAATTATTATAGAGCAATTATTAGAATTGGAGATGTAGATTAATGGATATTGCTTCGATTGGGTTAAACCTTGATTAGGGTTATGTTGGATTTACAATTCCGCTCTTGGTAATCAATTCCCCCGCTGAGTGTAGTTTAAATTTGAATTATTAGAAGGGCATTGCCTAGGTGTAATTTTTAATTACGCCTTTCGGTCCATACAAATTTGCAATTTGATTTGTATCCTTTGGAATTTGTAATTCTAGTCCATTATAATGATCAGACAAAGACAACAAGACTCCCGGCGGATACGCTACTGCTTGGCTCAATGCGGGTAGAAACCGTATTCTTGGCCCTTCCCGTTCTCAGGAAGTTCAGCAGGGCGACAGTGTGGAGCTTGGAGTGTTTGGAAAGTACGTAGATCCAAAGAAATTCAAACTTTCTCCTGCCAGCTTTGTGAGGACAGGCATGGATAAGAAACTGATCCAACAACTCACCGAATATGGTCAGAATCTTACCTCAGGTGGAGTGAATGAAATCGCCATCGCGAATGTGATCGCCCTAGTAATCACCGAACTGCAACAGAAACCAGTTCC
>NZ_MSSW01000002.1 GCF_002150685.1 Algoriphagus antarcticus | reverse complement strand
ACTAGTTTGTATCAAGGTGTGTAAATGAATTGTCCAGAAGCCATATACTAAATTCAGTTTAATTTTTGACGTTTTACACTTTATAGCAATCAGCATTTAGTTCGTTCTAAAAGATGTCGTTTTGAGTCCTTTAAAAATATAACTGCTTAGCTTTGTTACTCTTATTACTTTGGTTACCTTTGCAGTCCAAAATTTAACAGTTTACGGGAAAACTAAATTTTATCAGTTAATGCCTACTATTCAACAGTTAGTACGAAAAGGTAGAACTACACTGGAGACCAAATCAAAATCTAGAGCCTTGGATTCTTGTCCACAGCGAAGAGGAGTTTGTACCAGAGTATACACTACAACCCCCAAGAAGCCAAACTCTGCAATGAGAAAAGTGGCGAGGGTAAGATTGACCAACGGAAAAGAAGTGAATGCTTACATTCCTGGAGAAGGTCACAATCTACAAGAGCACTCGATCGTCTTGATCAGAGGTGGTCGTGTGAAAGATCTACCAGGTGTGAGATATCACATCATCCGTGGTGCACTAGATACCGCAGGAGTTAAAGACCGTAAGCAAGGTCGCTCTAAGTATGGTGCCAAAAGACCTAAAGCTGGAAAAGGTGCTCCAGTGGCTGCGGGTAAAGGTGCCCCAGCAAAGAAAAAATAATCTAACATTTAGGAAAAATGAGAAAAGCGAAACCAAAGAAGAGATATATTCTTCCTGATCCAAAGTTCAATGACACCCTAGTAACTAGGTTTGTGAACAATCTTATGGTAGATGGGAAGAAGAGTATTGCTTACAGAATTTTCTACGATGCAGTAGAGAAGGTAGAATCCAAGGTAGGTGAGAATGGTCTTGAAATTTGGAAAAAAGCGCTAAACAATATTTCTCCATCCGTAGAGGTGAAGAGTCGTAGAGTTGGTGGTGCTACATTCCAGGTTCCAATGGAAGTCAGACCTGACAGAAAGATTGCCTTAGGAATGAAATGGATGATCAGCTATGCCAGAAGAAGAGGAGAGAAAACAATGATGGATAGACTTGCTGGCGAAATTATCGCTGCTTCCAAAGGCGAAGGCGCCGGAGTGAAGAAGAAAGATGATACGCACAGAATGGCTGAAGCCAACAAAGCATTCTCTCACTTTAGATTTTAATTAGATGGCTAAACGAGATTTAACACTTACCAGAAACATTGGTATTGCCGCGCACATCGATGCAGGTAAGACAACTACGACAGAGCGAATACTTTTTTATTCTGGTGTATCTCACAAAATAGGTGAGGTTCACGACGGAGCAGCTACCATGGATTGGATGGCTCAGGAGCAGGAAAGAGGGATTACTATTACCTCTGCTGCAACTACCGTGTTTTGGAATTACAGAGAGAAAAAATACCAGATCAACATCATCGATACTCCCGGTCACGTTGATTTTACTGTTGAAGTAAACAGATCACTTCGTGTTCTCGATGGATTGGTATTTTTGTTCAGTGCAGTAGATGGGGTAGAACCTCAATCTGAGACTAACTGGAGACTTGCGGATAACTATAAAGTTGCTCGTATAGGATTCGTAAATAAAATGGACCGTGCAGGTGCAAACTTCTTAGAGGTTTGTAAGCAGGTGAAAGAAATGCTAGGCAGCTATGCTGTTCCTTTGCAACTTCCTATCGGTGCAGAAGACACCTTCAAGGGTGTAGTTGATTTGATCAACAACCGAGCAATCGTATGGAATGAGGATGATTTCGGGATGACTTTCGAAGAAGTTCCTATTCCAGAAGATATGCTTGAAGAAGTTGCTGAATGGAGAGAACATCTCTTAGAAGCAGTAGCGGATTATGACGAATCATTGATGGAGAAATTCTTCGATGACTCTGAATCTATTACTGCCGCGGAAATCCTTGCAGCTTTGAGAAAAGCTACAATTGACATGAAGATAGTACCAATGGTATGTGGATCTTCATTCAAGAACAAAGGAGTTCAAACTATGCTTGATCTAGTTATGGAATTGCTTCCTTCTCCAATGGACAAGGACGATATCTTTGCTCATGATATAGATGATGAGGAAGTAGAGGTAAGAATCTCTCCTGACGAAACAGAGCCTTTTACAGGACTTGCTTTCAAAATTGCTACTGATCCATTTGTAGGTCGTCTTTGTTTCGTAAGAGCATATTCTGGAATTTTGAATTCTGGTTCTTATATATTCAATAGCCGTTCTGGAAATAAGGAGCGTATCTCTAGAGTATTCCAAATGCATGCTAACAAGCAAAACCAAATCGATGCGCTAAGAGCTGGAGATATTGGTGCAGTGGTAGGCTTTAAAGATATCAAGACTGGTGATACACTTTGTGACGAAAGTAGAAAGGTAGTGTTGGAATCAATGGTTTTCCCTGAGCCAGTTATCGGTTACGCGATCGAGCCAAAGACTCAGGCTGACGTTGATAAGCTAGGCATGGCAATCGCCAAACTAGTAGAAGAAGATCCAACTCTTGTAGTAAATACAGATCATGAAACTGGTCAGACTATCTTGAGAGGTATGGGTGAGCTTCACTTGGATATCATTATCGATCGTATGAAGAGAGAGTTTAAGGTTGAAATCAACCAAGGCGCTCCACAGGTAGCTTATAAAGAAGCTTTATTCGGATCTATTGACCACAAGGAGGTTTACAAGAAGCAAACAGGTGGTAAAGGTAAATTTGCCGATATTTCATTCGAACTTGGTCCTAAGGATCCCGATCCTGAAACTGGTGAGATCAAGCCAGGACTTGACTTCGTAAACGGCATCGTAGGTGGTGTGATTCCTAAAGAATTCATTCCTTCCATCCAGAAAGGTTTTGCTGAGTCTATGAAAAACGGACCATTGGCTGGATATCCTATCGAGTCAATGAAAGTGAGATTGTACCACGGTTCATTCCACGACGTCGATTCAGATGCTCTTTCATTCGAATTGGCAGCTAGACTTGGTTTCAAAGATGCAGCCAAAAGATGTAAGCCAATGTTGCTAGAACCGATCATGTCTGTAGATGTGGTGGCTCCAGATGAATACACTGGCCCTATCACTGGTGATTTGAACAGAAGAAGAGGTGTGATGCGAGGGATGGATACAAAAGGAACATCTAGCGTAGTTAGAGCTGCAGTGCCATTGTCAGAGTTGTTTGGTTACATTACTGACCTTAGAACGATCACATCTGGTAGAGCGACAGCCTCATTGACATTCTCTCACTATGAGCCAGTGCCTAACAATATTGCCGAAGGTGTAATTGCTACAGTAAAAGGTCAGAAGGTCTAAATAATATTTGCGATGAATCAGAAAATCAGAATAAAACTAAAATCATACGATCACAGCCTGGTGGATAAGTCATCAGAGAAGATTGTAAAGGCAGTGAAAGCCACTGGTGCAGTAGTTGTAGGACCAATTCCATTACCTACTAAGAAGGAGAAATTCACAGTATTGAAGTCTCCACACGTAAGTAAAAAAGCCAGAGATCAATATCAACTTTGTACATACAAAAGATTGGTTGATATCTATTCTAACTCTTCTAAAACGGTAGATGCTTTGATGAAAATCGAGCTTCCAAGTGGAGTAGATGTAGAGATCAAAGTTTGATCGGTCTGGATTAACATATTAAAGACCTGCTTTTCGAAGCAGGTCTTTTTGCTTAAACGGGTTGATAGGGGGACTATAGAGGTATAAAACCCTGAGTCCCAATTGAAATATTTTCCGATACAGCTAAAATTTAGGATTTCGAATTTGTTGCAGAATTTTATTTCAGTAACTTTGCAGTCCTTTAAAAGGAGCCCCGGCAGATAAATGCTTGTGGGTTATTATATTATCTTATAAAAGATGTCTGGTATAATAGGTAGAAAAGTAGGAATGACTAGCATTTTCAGTGCCGATGGACGTAACGTCGCATGCACGCTAATAGAAGCTGGTCCTTGTGTAGTTACGCAAGTAAAAAACGTTGAGACAGACGGGTACAACGCCGTGCAGTTGGGTTATGGTGAGCGTAAAGAGAAAAATACGCCAAAACCATTGATCGGTCATTTTAAAAAGGCTGGTACAACTCCAAAGCGCAAAGTTGTTGAGTTCAGAGATTTCCGGATCGAGTTTGAAGGTCAGGTAAATCTAGGAGCTACTGTGAAGGCTGGTGAAGTGTTTATCGAGGGTGACTTCGTAGATGCAATCGGAACTTCAAAAGGTAAAGGATTCCAGGGTGTAGTAAAGCGTCATGGTTTTGCTGGTGTGGGTGGACAAACTCACGGTCAGCATAACAGAGGTAGACACCCAGGTTCAATTGGTGCATGTTCTTGGCCATCCAGAGTATTCAAAGGAATGAGAATGGCTGGTAGAATGGGCGGAGACAGAGTGAAGGTTGTCAACCTTAAGGTGTTGAAAATCTATGCTGACAAAAACCTATTATTGGTTTCTGGTTCTGTACCTGGTCCTAAAAATTCTTTCGTTATTCTAGAGAAGTAAGCCATGGAATTAGCAGTAATTAATCAAAAAGGAGAAGACACAGGTAGAAAAATCAGCTTGTCTGATGAGATCTTCGCAATCGAACCTAACGATCACGCGATCTACCTTGATGTTAAGCAGTACTTGGCTAACCAAAGACAAGGTACGCACAAGTCTAAAGAGAGAAATGAGATAGCTGGCTCTACTCGTAAGATCAAAAAGCAAAAGGGTACTGGTAGTGCACGTGCTGGATCTATCAAGTCGCCACTATTCCGAGGAGGAGGAAGAGTATTTGGCCCACAGCCAAGAGATTATTCCTTCAAATTGAATAAAAAGGTAAAACAACTAGCCAGAAAATCCGCACTTACTTATAAAGTGAAGGATAATAGCATATCGGTATTGGAAAGCATCTCATTTGACTCTCCAAAAACTAAGAGCTACATGGCATTGCTTAACGGTTTGTCTCTAGGAGATAAGAAGACGTTACTAGTACTTCCTGAGGAAAATACTAACGTGTTCCTTTCCAGCAGAAACCTACCAAAGGCAAAAGTTGTGACTGTAAATGATGTAAATACTTACCAAGTTCTTAACGCTGATCACCTAGTGATCTGTGAAGGTTCTATCAGTAAGTTGGAAACCATTTTATCGAAATAAGACAATGGATATTCTAAAGCAGCCTTTAATTACAGAAAAGATTTCTGCCATGAACGAAAGAGGCGTTTA
This sequence comes from Algoriphagus antarcticus, assembly GCF_002150685.1. Classification (GTDB taxonomy): domain Bacteria; phylum Bacteroidota; class Bacteroidia; order Cytophagales; family Cyclobacteriaceae; genus Algoriphagus; species Algoriphagus antarcticus. The sequence continues at coordinate 233,183 of NZ_MSSW01000002.1, read as the reverse complement.
TGGATTCATCGTAGAAAAAACTGCGAAGAAACCAGAAATCAAACATGCTGTAGAGAAAACTTTTGGTGTGAAAGTGGTTTCTATCAGAACCATCAGATATGCTGCAAAGCACAAATCTAGATACACTAAAGCTAAAGTGGTTTCAGGCTTTACCAATGCTTTTAAGAAAGCAATCGTGCAAGTAGCCGATGGTGAAGTGATTGATTTTTACGGAGAAATTTAATTGAATCTATATCATGGCAATTAAAAAGTTGAAGCCTGTAACTCCAGGGACAAGATTCAGAGTAGCTCCAGCATTTGACGAGATTACTGCGTCAAGGCCGGAAAAATCTCTTCTTGCTCCTATCAAGAAGTCAGGTGGACGAAATAATGAAGGCAAAATGACAGTCCGCAATATTGGCGGTGGTCATAAGAGAAGGCTACGAATTGTAGACTTCAAAAGAACCAAGTTTGGTGTACCAGCAGTAGTGAAATCTATAGAGTACGATCCAAACAGAACAGCACGTCTCGCCCTACTATATTATGCAGATGGTGCCAAGGCCTACATTATCGCCCCGGAAGGTTTGTCAGTAGGACAAACAGTGATTTCCGGTGAGCAAGTTGCTCCAGAAGTGGGCAACGCGATGCCAGTGGTCAATATTCCTATGGGTACAATAGTACACTGCGTGGAATTGAAGCCGGGTAAAGGTGCCGCAATGGTAAGAAGTGCTGGAGGTTATGCACAGATCGTAGCCCGTGATGGGAAGTACGTGACTGTAAAGCTTCCATCTGGTGAGATGAGACTTGTACTAAATACATGTATGGCAACTGTTGGAACTGTTTCCAATGGTGATCACATGAACGTAGTATTGGGTAAAGCCGGTCGTAAAAGATGGCTTGGATCAAGACCTCGTGTAAGAGGTGTTGCGATGAACCCAGTAGATCACCCGATGGGTGGTGGTGAAGGTCGTTCTTCTGGAGGACACCCTAGATCTAGAAAAGGTCTATTGTCTAAAGGTAAGAAGACAAGATCTCCTAAGAAGTATTCAAACAAGTTCATCGTAAGCAAAAGATCTAAATAATTATGGCACGTTCATTAAAAAAAGGTCCTTATATCGAGCACCATCTTGTAAAGAAAGTGGATGCTCAGAACGAATCAGGAAAGAAATCGGTAATCAAGACTTGGTCAAGAAAATCGATGATTTCTCCGGATTTCGTAGGACATACCTTCGCTGTGCATAATGGGAATAAATTCATTCCAGTATTTGTAACAGACAACATGGTAGGTCATAAGCTAGGTGAATTTGCTCCTACCAGAAATTTCAGAGGCCACATTGCCAAAAAAGATAAAGGAAAGAGATAATCATGGAAGCATTAGCAAAATTAAATAATGTCCCTACATCTCCGCGTAAGATGCGCCTTGTGGCTGACCTTGTCAGAGGCAAGAGAGTAGGATTGGCACTTACCATATTGAAATTCACTCCTAATCATGGAGCGATTCGACTTGAGAAGTTGTTGCTTTCCGCTGTAGCCAACTGGCAAGCGAAAAATCCTGACGCCAAACTGGAGGAAGCTGACCTTTTCATCAAAACTTTAATGGTAGATGAAGGTAGAATGCTTAAGAGATTGAGACCAGCACCTCAAGGTAGAGGTCACAGAATCCGCAAGAGATCAAATCATGTAACCCTAATAGTTGATTCATTCAACGATCAGGTTGTTACCGCTGATGTAGTAGAAACAAACGAAAAGGCAAATTAAGAACAGACTATGGGACAAAAGATAAACCCAATAGGATTTAGACTTGGTGTAGTCAAAGGCTGGGATTCCAACTGGTATGGTGGGAAAGACTTTGCTGAAAAGCTATATGAAGATCAAAAAATCCGTAAGTACGTCCTTGCCAGAATTCCTAAGGGAGGTATATCTAAAGTGATTATCGAGCGTACGCTCAAGAGAATCACTCTTACGATACATACTGCCCGTCCAGGTGTTGTAATTGGTAAAGGTGGAGCCGAAGTAGATAAGCTGAAAGAAGAACTTAAGAATATCACCAACAAGGATATTCAGATTAATATCTTCGAAATCAAGCGTCCTGAATTGGATGCGAAATTGGTAGGTGAATCAATCGCTCAGCAGCTTCAAGCAAGAATTTCTTTCAGAAGAGCAATGAAGCAAGCTATCGCAGCATCCATGAGAGTGGGAGCGGAAGGAATAAAAGTTAAACTTTCTGGACGTCTAGGCGGAGCTGAAATGGCCCGTTCTGAAATGTACAAAGAAGGAAGAATTCCTCTTCATACCTTGAGAGCAGATATAGATTACGCACTTTCAGAAGCCCTAACGGTTTATGGATTGATCGGAATCAAAGTTTGGATCTTCAAAGGTGAAGTGTACGGTAAAAGAGATCTTTCTCCAAATCAGGGAGCTGCTAATGAGCCTAAAGGTGCTCGTAATGCTGGCCCTAAGAGAAATGATGGTCCAAGACGAAGAAAAAGAAATAACTAATTTTCACCCATAAGTGAGAACTCATGTTACAGCCAAAAAGAACTAAATATAGGAAAATGCAAAAGGGGCGTGTCAAAGGCATTGCACAAAGAGGGCACACGCTTTCTTTTGGCAACTTTGGCGTCAAGTCCCTTGAGCCAGGATGGATCACATCCCGTCAGATCGAGGCAGCTCGTATCGCAATGACGAGAGCAATGAAAAGAGAAGGACAGGTTTGGATCAGAATTTTCCCTGATAAGCCTATCACTAAAAAGCCCGCAGAGGTTCGTATGGGTAAAGGTAAAGGTGCTCCCGAGTATTGGGTGGCCGTTATCAAGCCTGGAACGATCCTTTTCGAAGCTACAGGCGTAAGCCTGGAAACAGCTAAGGAGGCGTTGAGACTTGCACAGCAAAAGTTGCCTGTAAGTACCAGATTTGTTGTTCGTAGAGATTACGCTGAATTATAAGCACTATGAAAAATACAGAGATCAATTCACTCTCAAACAGTGAAATCGCCGAGCGACTTGTCGCTGAGCAGGAGAATCTAACCAAACTTAGGTTTGCGCACTCGATATCTCCTATAGAGAATCCTAACAGAATCCGCGAGACCAAGCGCTTTATCGCAAGATTAAAGACTGCATTGGCTGCCAAATAACTAGCTAACAAAAAGAATATGGCTACGATAGAGAGAAATCTTCGAAAAGAAAAAGTTGGTAAGGTGGTAAGTAACAAGATGGATAAGTCCATTACTGTAGTAATTGAGCGTCGCGTAAAGCATGCTATCTACGGTAAGTTTGTTACCAAAACAACCAAATTTATGGCTCATGACGAGACAAACGAGTGTAACCCAGGTGACCTTGTAAAAATAAGCGAAACTCGTCCGCTGAGTAAGAACAAGCGTTGGAGAGTTGTTGAAATTATTGAAAGGGCTAAGTAATTATGATCCAGCAAGAATCTAGACTAAGCGTAGCGGATAACTCTGGTGCCAAAGAGGTACTGGTAATCCGCGTATTGGGAGGAACAAAGAAGAGATATGCTTCTATCGGCGACAAAGTCGTTGTGACAGTGAAATCAGCTTTGTCTTCCAGCAGCATGAAAAAAGGTACCGTGTCAAGAGCGGTAATCGTGCGTACTCGTAAAGAAATAAGAAGAAAAGACGGTTCTTATATTCGATTCGAGGATAATGCAGCTGTGCTATTGAACAACAACGACGAGCCAAGAGGCACGCGTATCTTCGGCCCAGTGGCTAGAGAGTTGAGAGATAAGCAGTTTATGAAAATCGTTTCATTGGCTCCTGAAGTATTGTAATCATGGAAAGAAAAGTGAACAAACAAACAAAGCTCCACATCAAAACTGGTGACACTGTAAAAGTGATCGCAGGTGATGATAAAGGCAAAACAGGAAAAGTTCTTTCCGTAGATAAGCTGAAAAGCAGAGCAATCGTTGAGGGTCTTAATATGATCACCAAACACGTGAAGCCTACTGCAGCTAAGCCACAAGGCGGCATCGACAAGAAAGAAGCTTCAATGCACATTAGTAACCTGAAGCTTGTAGATCCTAAAACTGGTGAAGCCACTAGAACAGGTCGCAAAGCAGGTGAAAATGGTAAATTAGTAAGATACTCTAAGAAAACTGGGGAGGTAATCAATGGCTAATCCAAGAATCAAGCAAAAATATGTGGACGAGATCGTCCCAGCATTGAAAGAGAAATTTCAATACTCTTCAGTAATGCAAGTACCTAAGTTGGAGAAAATTGTTCTCAATAAAGGTATAGGTGCAGCTGTAGCTGATAAGAAATTGGTTGACCAAGGTGTAGAAGAGCTTTCTTTGATCACTGGTCAGAGAGCCGTTTCGACTATTGCAAAGACTTCTGTTTCCAACTTCAAGTTGAGAGAAGGAATGCCTATCGGAGCTAAAGTTACTTTGAGAGGTCAAACGATGTATGAATTCCTTGATCGTCTAATTACTATTGCACTTCCACGTGTAAGAGATTTTAAAGGTATTTCTGATAAAGGTTTTGACGGAAGAGGTAATTACACACTAGGTGTGCAAGAGCAAATTATCTTCCCTGAGATCAGCATTGAGAAAGTCAACAGAATCTCCGGTATGGACATCACTTTCGTGACTTCTGCTAAAACAGATGAAGAAAGTTTAGAATTGTTTAAGGCTTTCGGAATGCCTTTCGTTAAAAAAACTAAAGAAGAATAGTCATGGCAAAAGAGTCAATCAAAGCTCGTGAGAGAAAAAGAGAGCGTCTGGTAGCCAAGTATGCTGATAAAAGAGCCGCGCTGAAAGCAGCAGGTGATTATGAAGCTCTTGACAAATTGCCTAAGAACGCATCTCCAGTAAGACTGCATAACAGATGTAAGCTTACCGGTCGCCCTAAAGGCTACATGAGAAAGTTCGGTATCAACAGGGTAACCTTCAGAGAAATGGCCTCAGCGGGCAAGATCCCTGGAGTCACTAAGTCCAGCTGGTAAAATAACGACAGTAGTTTTTATTCTAAAAATCAATTCGTAACTTTGCACGCCCAAAACGGGTGTAGCTAGACTATAAAATACAATGACTGATCCAATAGCTGATTATCTGACTAGGTTGAGAAATGCCATTAAGGCATCTCACCGAATCGTAGAAATGCCTGCTTCTAACATCAAGAAAGAGATTACAAAAGTGTTGCACGAAAAAGGATACATTCAGAATTACAAGTTTGAAGAAAACGGTCCTCAGGGATCTATCAAAATTGCTCTGAAATTCAATCCTGTTACAAAGCAAAATGCAATTGTAAGCTTGAAAAGAGTTAGTACGCCGGGTTTGAGAAAATATGTGAAACATACAGAGCTTCCAAGAGTAATCAATGGTCTTGGGATAGCAATCGTATCCACCTCTAAAGGTGTGATGACAGACAAAGAAGCCCGTACGGAAGGTGTTGGTGGAGAAGTTCTTTGCTACGTATACTAATTTACTATCATGTCTAGAATAGGTAAAAAACCAATAAATATACCTGGCGGTGTTACTGTAGACGTTACAGCTCATGGAACTGTAACTGTTAAAGGTCCAAAGGGTACACTGGTTCAGGATGTGAATCCTGATATTACAGTGAAAGTAGAAGACAACGAGATCGTTGTCACTAGACCTACAGATTCCAAAAGACACAAGTCTATTCATGGTCTTTATAGATCACTTATCAACAACATGGTGATAGGTGTATCAGAAGGATATAAGAAGGACTTGGAGCTTGTGGGTGTAGGTTACAAGGCGTCTAACCAAGGGCAGATTCTTGAATTGAATCTTGGTTACTCTCACAACATCTTTATGTTGCTTCCTGATGAAGTAGCTATTAAAGCTGAGACTGCAAAAGGTAAGAATCCAATCATTACCTTAGAATCGATAGATAAAGAATTGATTGGACAAGTTGCTGCAAAAATCAGATCACTTCGTAAGGTCGAACCTTACAAAGGAAAAGGTGTGCGCTTCGTTGGTGAACAAGTTAGACGTAAGGCTGGTAAAACTGCCGCTAAAAAATAATAGGTTATGGCATTTAATAAGACTTCCAGAAGACTTAGAATCAAGCAGGGTATCAGAAGAAAGATTTCTGGTACTGATTCCAGACCTCGTTTGTCAGTGTTCAAAAGCAATACTGGCATTTACGCTCAGCTTATCGATGACCTTAAAGGTCAGACTGTGGCACAAGCTTCTTCCAAAGAATTGGGAGAAAAGGCTAACGCCAATGTATCAGTATCCAAAGAAGTAGGTAAAAAACTTGCTGAAAGAGCTGTTGCAAACGGAGTAAATTCCGTAGTATTTGACAGAAATGGCTACTTGTATCATGGGAATGTGAAGGCTTTGGCAGATGGTGCCAGAGAAGGAGGCCTTAAATTTTAATAAGCTATGTCTCAACTAAGAAGAAAGCCTATCAGGGCTACAGATACAGATTTAAAGGAAAAAGTAGTAGCTATCAACCGAGTTGCCAAAGTGGTAAAAGGTGGTAGAAGATTTTCTTTTTCAGCAATTGTTGTAGTAGGCGATGGCCAAGGTGTTGTGGGTTACGGATTAGGCAAAGCCAATGAAGTAACGGATGCAATAACTAAGGGTATCGAAGATGCTAAAAAGAACTTGGTGAAAGTGCCAATTTTGAAGGGTACTATCCCTCACGAGCAAATTGGTAAATTCGGTGGAGGATTTGTTTTGATCAAACCAGCAGCACCAGGTACCGGCGTTATCGCTGGTGGCGCCATGCGAGCGGTTTTGGAGAGTGCTGGCGTTACAGACGTATTGGCCAAATCCAAAGGTTCATCCAATCCACATAACGTGGTAAAAGCTACTATTGAAGCCTTGGTTCAGCTAAGAGATGCTATCGCTGTTTCGCAGCAGAGAGGCGTTAAAATGTCTAAAGTATTTAACGGATAATCATCATGGCTAAGATCAAAATCACGCAAACAAAAAGTACCATCGATAGACCAAAAGATCAAAAAGCAACTATTACTGCTCTAGGTCTAGGTCGTATCAGCAAATCAGTGACCGTAGAGAATACGCCTCAGATTGCCGGTATGGTAAATAAAGTTAATCACCTTGTAAAAGTGGAGGAAGCTTAATTATGAAACTGCACACATTAACACCAGCTGAAGGATCCACCAAAAATCGTAAGAGAATTGGTAGAGGTACAGGTTCAGGTAGAGGTGGAACTTCTACAAGAGGCCACAAAGGAGCTAAATCAAGGTCAGGTTATAAGTCTAAATTAGGTTTTGAAGGTGGTCAAATGCCTCTTCAGAGAAGAGTTCCCAAATTTGGATTTAAAAGCTTGAATAGAGTTGAGTTCAAACCAGTAAATTTGGATACATTGCAAGGCCTTGCTGAGCAATACAATCTTGAAGTAGTAAACATGGAAGCTATGGTTTCTCATGGTATTGCTTCCAAGAATGACAAAATCAAAATCCTCGGTGGAGGTGAATTGAAGTCCAAATTAGACGTATCTGCTCATAAATTTTCGGCAACTGCAGTAGCAGCTATTGAGAATGCAGGTGGAACGGTAAACACAATTTAATTTAATGAAAAAGTTTATTTCGACAGTTAAGAACATTTTCTCTATCGAAGACCTTAGAGTTAGAATCATGAATACGATCGGTTTTCTGATCATATTCAGATTGGGGTCGTTCATAGTTCTTCCTGGTGTTGATCCTTCTCTTTTAGGTGAAGCTCCAGAAGGAATCTTTGGATTGATCGATACCTTCCTTGGTGGAGCGTTCAGTAATGCATCTATCTTCGGTTTAGGCATTATGCCTTATATTTCTGCATCGATTGTGTTGCAGTTATTAACTGTTGGAGTACCATATTTTCAGAAAATGCAAAAAGAGGGTGAGTCAGGAAGAAAAAGAATCAACCAGATCACTCGAGTTTTGACTATCCTGATCACAATAGCACAAGGTATTGGTTATGTTTCCGCTACCATTATTCCTACTGGAGCAGTGATGATTAGCTCTACCTTGTTTATGTTTAGTTCTTTGGTTTTACTTTCCGCAGGTACCATGTTTTGTATGTGGCTTGGAGAGAAGATCACCGAGAAAGGCATAGGTAATGGTATCTCTATGCTAATTATGATCGGTATCATTTCCAGATTCCCTGGCGCTTTAATAGCCGAAGGTTTAGAGAAAGGTACTTCAGGTATGTTGCTTCTTCTTATTGAAGCCGCTGTATTATTCTTCGTAGTAGTTGGGGTGATTGCCTTGACTGAAGCGACAAGAAGAATTCCTGTTCAATATGCTAAGCAAGTAGTAGGGGGTAAAGTTTATGGCGGTCAAAGACAGTATATACCTATTAAGGTGAATGCTTCTGGAGTTATGCCAATTATCTTTGCTCAATCGCTAATGTTCGTTCCAGCATTGATCGCTCAAATTTGGGCATCAGAGAATGACATCGCCAATTACATTGGAGCTACGTTCAGTGATTTCACATCTTGGCAGTACAATCTTCTATTTGCTGCAATGATCATTCTATTCACATTCTTCTATACTGCTATTACAGTTAACCCTGAGCAGATAGCTGAAGATATGAAGAGAAACGGAGGATTTGTTCCGGGCATTAAACCAGGAGCTCCTACTTCGGAATTTATCGACGGAATTATTTCCAAGATTACTCTTCCGGGATCGATTCTCTTAGCTGCGGTAGCTATACTTCCTGCTCTTGCGATTATATCAGGTGTTGGTGGTGAATTTGCTCAGTTCTATGGCGGAACTTCCCTACTTATTATGGTGGGGGTGATCATGGATACACTGAGACAGATTGAAAGCTACTTGTTGATGAGACACTACGAAGGCATGATGAAAAGCGGTAATGTGAAGAATAATCCTTCTAATTACCAAGTCGCCTAAAGATGATTAATTACAAGACTTCTGAGGAAGTTAAGTTAATAAAAGCAAGTGCCGATATACTAGCAAAAGCCCACGGGGAAGTAGCGAAGCATATCAAGGAAGGGGTAAAGACCTCTTTTTTAGACAAAATTGCTGAGGAGTATATCAGGGATCATAATGGAGTTCCTTCATTTAAGGGCTACAATGGATTTCCTGCCTCACTATGTATTTCTGTGAATGAAGTAGTAGTACATGGTTTTCCCAGTGAATATGAATTGAAAGATGGCGATATAATCTCAGTAGATTGTGGAGTCTTTCACCAAGGTTTTCATAGCGATTCCGCTTATACGTACCCTATTGGTGAGGTCTCCCCTGATGTAAAAGCATTATTAAAAGCCACTAAGGATTCACTATACATTGGAATTGAGCAAGCTGTCTTTGGGAAAAGAATCGGTGACGTGGGTAATGCGATTCAGAAGTTTGTAGAAGCCAAAGGCTACACTGTAGTTAGAGAGCTTGTCGGACATGGATTAGGTAAAAATCTCCATGAAGCACCTGAAGTTCCCAATTATGGAAAGAAAGGAAGCGGTCCTTTGCTGAAAGATGGAATGGTGATCGCCATTGAGCCCATGATTAACCTTGGAACACGCAATATTGTCCAAGAGCGAGACGGATGGACTATACGCACAGCGGATAGAAAGCCTTCGGCACATTATGAGCACACAGTAGCGATATTTGAAGATAGAACAGAGGTACTAACCTCTCATAAATACATAGAAGAGAATTTTAAATTCTAATATGGCCAAGCAAACATCAATAGAGCAAGACGGTACGATCAAGGAAGCATTGTCTAATGCGATGTTCAAAGTGGAACTGGAGAATGGGCATCAGCTGATAGCCCATATATCTGGTAAGATGAGGATGAATTACATAAAGATCCTTCCTGGTGATCGAGTTAAATTGGAACTGTCTCCCTATGATTTGAGTAAAGGCAGAATTGTATATCGATATAAATAAGACTGAGATGAAAGTAAAAACATCCATCAAAAAAAGAAGTGTTGACTGCAAGTTAATCCGTAGAAAAGGAGTTTTGTATGTCATCAATAAGAAGAATCCTAAGTTTAAACAAAGACAAGGTTAAATTATGGCTAGAATTGCAGGTGTAGACATACCAGACAATAAGCGTGGCGTAATCGGACTTACCTATATCTTCGGAATAGGTAGATCTGCAGCCAAAGCTATCCTGACCAAGGCCGGTATCTCTTTCGATAAAAAATCAGGTGAGTGGGATGACGATGAGTCAACCGCTATCCGTAACATTATCGCTGAAGAGTTCAGAACCGAAGGTGTATTAAAGTCAGAGATCCAATTGAACATCAAGCGACTACAAGATATCGGTTGCTATAGAGGTTTGAGACACAGAAAAGGACTTCCAGTTCGTGGTCAACATACCAAGAACAACGCCAGAACAAGGAAGGGTAAGAGAAAAACAGTTGCTAACAAGAAAAAAGCAACTAAATAAAACCTGATTTAGATTATGGCTCAGAAAAGAAACGATAAAGCAAAAGGTAAAAAAAGAGTAGTAAAGGTAGAAGCTGTAGGTCAAGCTCACATTAGAGCATCCTTCAACAACATCATTATCTCTCTTACCAACAATGCAGGTCAAGTAATATCTTGGGCCTCTGCCGGTAAAATGGGGTTCAGAGGTTCAAAGAAAAATACTCCTTACGCAGCACAGATGGCCGCACAGAATTGTGGACAGGTAGCATATGACTTAGGTTTGAGAAAAATCGAAGTATTTGTAAAAGGCCCGGGATCAGGTCGTGAATCAGCGATCAGAACATTGCAAAATGTAGGATTGGATGTAACTACGATCATCGATGTGACTCCAATGCCGCACAACGGATGTCGTCCACCTAAGCGTAGAAGAGTTTAATCATAAAATTGTAATACAATGGCTAGATATAGAGGTCCTAAAGCAAAGATTGCCAGAAAATTTGGCGAAGCTATAGAAGGACATAGCAAAGCACTTGCAAAGAAAAACTACCCTCCTGGTCAACATGGTAGAGGTAGAAGAAAAAAGCAGTCTGAATATGCAATCCAGCTTGCTGAGAAGCAAAAAGCAAAATACATCTACGGAGTATTGGAAAGACAGTTTGCTAAGATGTTTGATATTGCTTCCAGGAAAACTGGAATCACCGGTGAAAACCTTCTTCAGCTTCTAGAAGCAAGATTGGACAACTCGGTATATAGAATGGGAATCTCCCCTACCAGAAGAGGCGCTAGACAGCTAGTTTCTCACAAGCATGTGCTTGTAAACGGTGAGGTAGTTAACATTCCTTCGTTTACACTTAAGCCAGGTGATGTAGTTTCTGTAAGAGAAAGATCTAAGTCTCTAGAAGCAATCACCAATAGCTTAGCAGGTAGAGGTGCTAATAAATATTCCTGGTTAGAGTGGGATGGCACATCATTGACCGGCAAATTCGTCAGTGTTCCAGGCAGAGATGATATTCCTGAGAATATCAAGGAGCAACTCATTGTCGAACTTTACTCTAAGTAATATTTTAATATTTTCAGCTTTTAAAAAAGAACGAGATATATGTCCATACTAGCATTTCAAATGCCCGAGAAAGTGGTAATGGAAAAAGCCGATGATTTTCATGGCTTATTCACATTCAAACCACTCGAAAAAGGCTATGGAGTTACAATTGGTAACGCCCTGAGAAGAATTTTGCTTTCTTCCTTGGAAGGTTATGCCATCACTGCTATCAAGATTCCTGGTGTAGTGCATGAGTTTTCGACCATCGAAGGTGTAGTTGAAGACGTTACAGATATTATTTTGAACCTTAAACAGGTTAGATTCAAAAAGGTGCACGATGCATTTGATGGAAAAATCACTGTTGAAATTAAAAATCAATCTGTTTTCACTGCAGGGGACATTGCCAAGTTCACTTCTTCTTTCGAAATCTTGAACCCAGAGTTAGTCATTTGTCACATCGACGAGACCAAAAACTTTGAGATCGAATTGACGATGGAAAAGGGGAGAGGCTACTTACCAGCTGAAGAATCCAAACCAAAAGAGCAAATATTCGGTACTATCGCCATCGATGCAGTTTTCACACCAATTAAGAATGTGAAATACAGTGTTGAAAATACGCGAGTAGAACAAAAGACTGACTTCGAAAAATTGATCATGGAAGTTTCCACTGACGGCTCTATCCACCCAGAGAAAGCACTTCAAGAATCTGCCAAAATCCTTATCCAACACTTTATGTTGTTCTCTGACCAGACTATGGTTTTGGATTCAACTGGAATAGCGGAGCCTGAGCCAATCGACGAAGAATTCTTGCATATGAGAAAGCTTCTAAAGACTTCTCTGAGTGACCTTGACCTATCGGTTAGAGCATTCAACTGTCTGAAAGCTGCTGATGTGAAGTCCTTGGGTGATCTTGCCAAGCTTGAAATTTCTGATATGATGAAATTCAGAAACTTCGGTAAAAAATCCCTAGCTGAGCTAGAGCAACTCATCCAGGAAAAAAATCTGACCTTCGGGATGGATATTTCTAAGTATAAACTTGATGAAGAATAAATAATAATGAGACACGGTAAGAAATTTAACCACCTTGGAAGGAAGGCCGCTCATAGAAAAGCAATGCTTTCTAATATGGCAACTTCGCTGATTCTTCACAAGCGTATCTCAACCACGCTTGCCAAGGCAAAAGAATTGAAGAAGTACTTGGAGCCACTAGTGACAAGAGCTAAAGAAGATACTACACATAATAGACGTATGGCTTTCGCTTATTTGAAAAATAAGGAAGCTATCATCGAACTATTCGGTGAAGTAATCTCTAAAGTAGCTACTCGTCCAGGCGGATATACCAGAATTATCAAAACTGGTTTTAGACTAGGTGATAACGCTGAAATGTGTATCATCGAGTTGGTTGATTTTAACGAATTGATGTTGAAAGATTCTAAACCAGCCAAGAAAACTACCAGAAGATCTCGTAGAGGCACTGGGAAAGCGACAGAATCTGAAGACACTGCAAAAGCAGAGGTTACTCCAGCTAAAGAAGAAGCTCCTGCAAAAGCTGCCGAAGAGTCTAAGGCTCCTGAGGCATCTGCAGATTCTGCGGAAGAAGAAACTGATAACAAATAAGTTGATTAGTTACTTCACGATATTGAAAGGATTGGACATTTGTTCAATCCTTTTTTTATACCCTTTTCATTTATCTTCCTTCCCAATAAATATTTAACTTTGGGCAATTACTTAGCAAAATGATCAAACAAAAAGCAACTTTACTCTTGGCAGATGGAACTGTCTTTCACGGTTCCTTAATTGGTAATCCTGGGACAAATGGTGGTGAGATTTGCTTCAACACCGGAATGACAGGTTATCAGGAGATCTACACCGATCCATCCTATACTGGACAAATTATTGTAACCACTACTTCACACATCGGAAATTATGGTGTAATCGATGAAGAAGTGGAATCTGATCACCCGACGATAGGTGGCATTGTAGTCAATACCTTTTCAGACGTTTATTCGCGTCTTGATGCTTCAGGTTCTTTGCAGGATTACCTCGTGAAGAATGGTATCACTGGGATAGCAGATATAGATACACGAAAACTGGTAAAGCATCTCCGCTCTAAAGGAGCCATGAATGCAATCATCAGCTCTAAATTTGAAGATGATTTGGTCGGCTTGCAAGCTGAGCTTGACAAAGTACCGGATATGGATGGCCTTGAGCTTTCTTCTACGGTCTGTACTCAGGAACCATATTTCTTTGGGGATGAAAGCGCATCTATTAAAGTGGCTTGCATGGATTTTGGTATCAAGAAGAATATCTTGAGGAATCTGGCTGACAGAGGTGTTTATTGCAAAGTTTTTCCTGCTAAGGCTACGCTTGCTGAAATGGAAGAATGGGGACCAAATGCTTATTTTCTCTCCAATGGCCCAGGTGATCCTGCTGTAATGGAATATGCGGTGAAGACTACCAAGGACATCTTAGAAACTGGAAAACCTCTGTTCGGGATTTGTCTTGGACATCAGCTTCTTGCAGAGTCTTGCGGCATCAGTACTTACAAAATGCATCATGGACATAGAGGATTAAATCATCCGATTAAAAATCTAATGACAGGAAAGAGTGAGATTACCTCTCAAAATCATGGATTCAATATTACCCGTGAGGATACGGAGCAAAATCCTGATGTAGAAATCACTCATGTTCACTTGAATGATAACACAGTCGCTGGAATCCGTCTCAAAAATAAGCCTGCTTTTTCGGTGCAATACCATCCTGAATCATCTCCAGGACCTCATGATTCCCGCTACCTGTTTGATGATTTTCTTTCTTTAATCAATAAAAATTAATACCCTTAAACCTTTTAAAACTATGACGTTGATTCAATCAATTCATGCAAGACAAATCCTCGATTCTAGAGGAAATCCTACAATTGAAGTAGATGTTTACACTGAAAATGGAGCTTTTGGACGTGCTGCTGTGCCAAGTGGCGCATCTACAGGTATCAACGAGGCAGTAGAGCTTCGTGATGGCGACAAGAATGCCTATATGGGCAAAGGCGTATTGAAAGCTGTTGCCAATGTGAATGATATAATTGCTTCTGAACTTGTTGGCTTTGACGTGTTCGAGCAAAACATGATTGATCAGATCATGATTGAACTAGATGGTACGCCAAACAAGGGTGTACTAGGTGCAAATGCTATCCTCGGTGTTTCTTTGGCTGTAGCTAAAGCAGCGGCGATGGAGTCAAATCAACCGCTTTACAGATACGTTGGCGGAGTAAATGCCAATACTTTGCCTGTACCTATGATGAATATCATCAACGGTGGTTCCCACTCTGATGCACCTATCGCATTTCAAGAGTTTATGATCCGTCCAGTGGGCGCTCCTACATTCTCTGAAGCAATGAGAATGGGAACGGAGATTTTTCACAACCTTAAGAAAATTCTTCATGACAAAGGTCTGAGTACTGCAGTAGGTGATGAAGGTGGATTTGCACCTAATTTCTCTGGAGGAACAGAAGAAGCGCTTGGAAGCATTTTGGATGCAATTGCTAAGGCTGGCTACAAAGCTGGTGATGATGTGACTATCGCATTGGATTGTGCTGCATCTGAGTTTTTTGTAGATGGAAAATACGATTACACGAAATTTGAAGGTGCAACTGGAGTAGCAAGAAGCAGAGAAGAGCAAGTGGCTTACTTGGCTGAGCTTACTGAGAAATATCCAATCGATTCTATCGAAGATGGATGTGCTGAGGAAGATTGGGAAGGTTGGGCTATGCTCACTGCAAAAATCGGTGATAAAATCCAGTTGGTAGGTGATGATCTTTTCGTTACTAATGTGAAATTCCTTCAGAGAGGAATTGAAGAGAAATCTGCGAATTCTATCTTAATCAAAGTAAACCAAATCGGTACGTTGACAGAAACCATCAATGCGGTCAACCTAGCTCACAAAGCGGGTTTCACAGCAGTAATGTCACACAGATCCGGTGAAACTGAAGATTCAACTATCGCGGATCTTGCAGTAGCGTTGAACTGTGGACAGATCAAAACTGGTTCTGCGTCTCGTTCAGACCGTATGGCCAAATACAATCAATTGCTTAGAATCGAAGAGCAATTAGGTGACTCAGCTGTTTTCAGCGGCAAGTTCTAACAACAGCCTTTCAAAAGTTATAATTATAAAGACAGCTTGCCTTGGCGAGCTGTCTTTTTTTTGCACCATTTTTGTACCTTGATACGCAATCACAATCCTATCATATGAGCAAATACCTTAAATACACCAAAAGTTTTTATTTTCTGGGTCTTGTCTTTTTTATAGCATGGATGATTTTTATTGACTCTAATAATGTGGTCAACCAGGTGAAATTGAGTAGTAAGCTTGGACAACTTGAAGATCAAAAAGAGTTTTATATAGAGCGTAGAGAAAAAATAAAAGCTGAAAGAGAGGAATTGATGAGTAATCCAGAACTCTTAGAGAAGTTCGCCCGTGAAAAGTACTTAATGAAAAAAAATACTGAAGACCTCTATGTCATTGTTAAGAAGTAAATACCTGCTTTTATTTTTTCTTTCTTTTGCTCTGATCCAGACTTCTTCGTTTGCTCAAAGAGAAATTTATTCAGACTCAGTTGCATTCAAAGACCGATTGTACTATGGAGGTAATTTTGGGATGCAATTTGGAACGGTTACTCTGCTAGACTTTTCTCCACTCGTTGGTGTCATGATTACCCCTAAATTTTCATCTGGAGTAGGGATTACCTACCAATATTTCAATGATAGACGATTTATAGGCGGCGAGACTTCCTCTTATGGAGGCAGGCTGTTTAGTAGATATAATATCTTCCCTAATATATTTCTTCATGCTGAATACGAAACGATCAATTTTGATAATTATAATCGTTTATCAGAGCGATTCGAAAGGATTTGGTCAAATGCATTATTCCTCGGCGGAGGCTATTTTGCTCCATTTGGTTCCAGAGGGGGAGCTAATTTTACTTTTCTTTATAATGTATTGCACGACAATCTTCGTTCTCCCTATGGTGAACCATACGTGATCCGTGTGGGTTTTGTGCTCTAAATACTTCTAATACATTTTCATGGATTCTTTTGTTTCAAAACTATACAAAGCACATCAAGATTGCTCAGATTGCCCTTCTCCTAAAGTAATTCAGCAGTTTTTCGAAGATGTATTAGGATTACTTTTCCCAGAACATACTGTAGAGAGAATAAAGGATAAAGCACAGATTGAAGCTTCCTTGATTCAATTTGAACTTGATCTTTCTTCCATTCTGGAAAAAAACCCACAACTTCATAGTGGTAAAGGAACTAAAATTGCGCATGCTTTTTTTCTTAACCTTGAACAAGTATTCGATTGGATCAATCAGGATGTAGACGCGATGTTTGCGGGTGATCCAGCTGCAAAATCAAGAACAGAGATCTTGAGAAGCTATCCTGGATTCTATGCTATATCAGCCTATAGAATTGCACATTCGCTACATGTGCTAGGTGTAAAATTGATTCCAAGAATGATTACTGAGTATGCTCATAGTCGCACTGGTATTGATATTCATCCAGGAGCTACGATTGGTCAGAATTTCTGTATAGATCATGGGACTGGCGTGGTGATTGGAGAAACGACTATTATCGGCAATCACGTGAAGATATATCAAGGAGTGACATTAGGAGCATTAAGTGTGGATAAAGCCGATGCAGATAGTAAAAGACACCCGACAATAGAAGACGATGTGGTAATATATTCAGGAGCCACGATTTTAGGAGGGAGTACAGTTATAGGTAAAGGCAGTGTGATCGGCGGAAATGTATGGCTCACCAAAAGTGTCGCTGCACGAAGTAAAGTCTATTATCAAACACAAATGTATCATGCGGAATCTGCTGTGACGGACATGTATGTTTTCAAAAACGATCAAGATGAAGCTATTTGACCTCATAGGAAACACCCCTTTAATACAACTGGATCACATTCCGGTAAATCCAAAGGTTAAGATTTTTTGTAAACTGGAGGGTCAGAATCCAGGAGGAAGTGTAAAAGACAGGGCGGCATATAATATGCTCAGAAGTGCCATGGATCGTGGCGAAATCAAATCAGGAGATAAACTGGTAGAGGCAACGAGTGGGAATACTGGAATCGCTTTGGCTATGGTTGCTAAAGTTCTAGGTTTGGATATGACCTTGATCATGCCTGACAATTCCACCAAAGAGCGAGTCATCTCAATGGAGGCATACGGTGCAAATGTGATTTTAACACCCGCAGCGAAGACTATCGAATATTCCAGAACGCTGGCTGACCAGATGAATAAAGAAGGCTACTTCATGCTTGATCAATTTGGGAATGCGGATAATTATCTCGCCCATTACAAGACCACTGGTCCAGAAATATGGGAAGATACGGGAGGAGAGGTTACACATTTTGTATCTGCGATGGGAACTACAGGAACAATTATGGGCGTTTCCAAATACTTGAAAGAAAGAAACCCTGAAATTCAAATAGTAGGAACTCAGCCAACAGATGGATCTAGTATCCCGGGTATCCGCAGATGGTCTCCTGAGTTTTTACCCAAGATATTCGATCCAAGTAGGGTGGATCAAATCATCGATGTGAGCGAGGAGCAGGCTACTGAGATGACACGCAGAATGGCCAGAGAGGAAGGTATACTTGCAGGTATGAGCAGTGGCGGAGCTTTGCATGCTGCAATAGAACTCTCCAAAACCCTGAAGGAAGGCATCATTGTTTGCATCACCTGCGACAGAGGAGATCGGTATTTAAGCTCCGACCTTTTTGGTTGATTTAGATACGCTTCTGCACTCCCTTAACCGTAGTACTAAAAAATAGTTGGTGAAGTCCTATTGAAGAAATTTATTCTCAATTAGGAGTAGAACGTATGCAGAACGTGATTTTAGCAAATCTTTATCCTGTCATAAAGTAAAAAAAAGCAGCCTCATGGCTGCTTTTTAGATTTGTGCTTAATGCATGGTGGGTACTGCCTCAACAGATTTCGAATTCTTTTGCCAGAAGAAGAAGATCGTAAAGAGGACAATCAGGATGATGGGGAAATACATCATTTTCTGCAGTGTGTCCTGACCTGTGGCCAGCTCTAAGGCGGCACCAGTCAATCCGGCACTTTCATTTTGTGCTGTAGCATTATCGATCCAGATTCCAGTTATCGGGTTGAAAATCGAGTTGGCAAACATCCCTACACCACCTATAATCGACATGCCTAATGCGCCGGTCAGAGGGGCTCTTTGCGCAGTGGCACCAATCATTACTGGCCAAAAATAACAAACACCCAGACCAAATATAATTGCTGCCAGATAAGCAGTTGAACCTGTAACAACACTAAACATATAAATTCCTATAGCTGCTAAAATAGCTCCACTCAGCAGTACACCGGTCTGGCCTAAAGTAGCGACAACTGGACCGGCAAAGAATCTTCCTGCAGCCATCACTCCAAAGGTTAATGCTAAAATTAACATAGGGTCTGCACCACTACTTACCAATATTACATTCACCCACTGATTAGGTCCAAATTCTGAAATAGCGGTCAAAGACATGCATAGAAAAAGGAAAAGGAAGACTGGGCTGACCATTGCTTTTAAATTCTCAGTGATTGATGTGACACCTTCAATTTTTGGTCTTGGAAACGCTTTGCCAAAAAACAGGACGGCATAGATTACTGTAGGCACCATCAAAATCCACATTTGGGTCTCCCAATTGGCTAAAATTCCACCTGCATCAGTCATAAACTTAGATAAAAGTGAGCCAACTAGTATTCCACCTGGAAACCACATGTGAAATCTGTTTAACATTTTATTCATCTTCACACCGTTATACATATCGGCGATCATTGGATTACAGGCCGCTTCCGTACAGCCATTTCCAAACCCGATGAATAAAGTAGAAATCAGCAAGGTCGTATACCCGCCTGCATAAATGGTCATTAGGATTCCCAAGGTATGCGCCACAAATGCAATCCGCATAATATTGGCGGGACCAACTTTGTGATAGAAAAGGCCTCCTAGGATCATTGAGATGGGGAATCCAAGAAACCACATGGAGTTGATAAAGCCTAGCTGCTCATTCGTTAAGTCAAATTCTGTTGCGAGCTGAGGTAGTATGCCTGCCCGAATAGAGAAGGTAAATGCTGTTGTAATGAGCGCAAAACAACTAGCGTTGAACAGTGCACTTTTGTTGATGGTTTGGGTCATAAGATAGGTTTTTGAATTTTGGGTTGTGAACGATCGATTGTAAAAGTTGAAAAGTAGGAAAATTATTGCATTCGACTTTCCCGTTAATAAAAAATATTCTTCTGAATTATGGCATTAATCCAATACGAGCAGAGATACAATCTCCTTTTCTTCGACACCAAATAGTGGATTTCGAAGTACAATTACGACCACGTATGTCCCAGTTGGCACGTATTTTCCATGGGCTTTTCCATCCCAGGTGAGAACCGGTACTTCCAATGGAATATCAATAATGGAAGCGTGGTGGATCAACTCGCCTTGACGATTTGAAATATAAAGTTCTGCTTCGGTAATGTCTTCATTCATTACTACTCCAAAATTCCTCTCAGGATCACCTAAGATCATTGCATTCGGATAAACTACCTGGTAGTCACAGACATCATCGGTTATGAAAGTCTCTTCAAATTCACAACCATCTACTGTGGTAACTACTAATTTGTAGTCTCCAACCTGATCAGGGCTATAAATTCGCTGGGTATATATTAACTCCTCTTCAAAAAACCATTCATATTTCTCATATTCTCCTGGATCGATTGGTGGAATTGAATTTTTCTTTGAGCATATAGGGTAGCTTTTATTCAGATCAGGAGTTACGGAATTACTTTCCTCCACCGAAATTAAATTTCTTCCTATCTCACAACCAAATTTATTAAAAGCAACAGCTTCATAAGTTCCAGCCTGATTCACTTCTACCTCCGTAAGATTGTTGAATTCAGAAAGCTCTATGCGTTGATCATTCAAATCGTAAAAATTCCATTCCGTAGTCAAAACCTCCTCTTCATCTGTAGTCAATATAATAATTGCTTTTGCCGGTTCAGGGCAAATTTTAGTAGCTTCAAGTTCCATTGGAACTGAAGTTACTGGAACCACTACTTCAAATTCGACAGGGGTAATATCACAAAATCCACTAGCTCTAGGTTGAACAATCAAGGAATAAAAGCCTACTGACATGGGGTAAAATTCAAGACCACGACCTACAACTTCACCCGCCGAATTAAGCCATCTAATCGTCGTTTCGTTAGGTGTAATTCCTTCTATATTTGGAATATATCTAATTGGAGCGACGCATCCGGCTTCTACTTTAGTAGGCTTGAAGGAGATGGTTTTGGATAGTGTTACATTGAAAGTCTTTACTTGAGGACACAAGGGAGATAATGGATCATTTGCTTCGGCTTTAAGCAAATAATTACCTCCCGCGTTAAGTACAAACGCATCGCCAGAACCTAATGCTTGTATACTTCCGTCTGGATAAGTTAATGTAAAAAGTAAATCGTCGGTTGTTTCCGGAATAAAATCGAAACTTTCGCAGATTTGAAAATTAGTTGGAATGCTGAATTGTACTTGTAGCTGTTTGGCAATGTTGAAAGATTCGATAGGATAAGTACATCCGTCAATCACTAACTCAAGAAGGTAGTTGTCTGATGAAAGGTCTAGCTCTAATGATCCACTCGGTGGAAAAGTACCTGAATTTGTAATAGCTCCCCTTGTAACAGAAAATAAGCGATATTCTCCATTTACTATCGGTTGACCAAAATCAACTTCAATTTTTCCTTTACTCACGGCATCCGAAGAGCAAGTTTCTGGATAATTTGTTAGTGTTGGGATCGGTGATACAGGAGGGTTCTTAGCTTGCAGTTGTACAAATTTGGTGACTTTACACCCGTTTTGGGTAGCAATGATTGAATAGATCTTTGCTTTTAGATTTGAGTAAGTAAATACTTCTCCTGCTAAAACAGGGCTTTCAGAAATACCAAGTTCAGGAATTTCTATTGAAGTTAGATTAGAGTTGCTGGTTATCTGAAAACTACCATTTTCAGAATCACAGTCGTCTGGCAAGACTAAAACTTGTGTGTCAACTTGTTGAAAAGCCAAAAGTTCGAATGAAGTTTTTCTTTCTGATGCGCAATTTGGATAGTCGGCATAGTCAACGCTAAAAAAAACCTCATATAAACCAGGGCCATCTAGTTCATTAGAATTTAATTCAATCTCAAATGCCTTTCCCAAGCTGGATCTAGTTGCGGCTGTACTTTTTTGAATAAACCACTCTCCGCTTATTGGGGTGTCTGGTGCGAATATTATGCTATTTCCTTCACAGATCTTTTCAGCACTTTTATTAATTTGAAAATCGACCGGCGGCCCTACAAAAGTAGTCCCAATGACCGTGCATGCCTGTGTGCTATCAGGATTTGTAATGAACAATTCCACGAAGTAATAGCCCGCAGAATTAGTAAGTAATTCATTTTCAGTCCCAAGTACATTTCCGCTAATGTCTTTCCAAATAATAGAGAAATCTGAAAAGCTAGGTGATGCAGGGTCCAAGGCATATAGTAGGACGGGTGCATCTCCACAAAGTAAGTAATCTGGTTTCAAAATCAGGGTAGGTCCACTTTGTATTTTAACAGCTAAATTTTCTTGGTAAAAGTTAGCGTTAGTACCCCTTCTTATTTTTAAAGAGATAGTGTAATCACCCATCTCATTGAATAAAAACTGAATGGTTTCATATTGCTCCCCACCACTTCTATTTAATATTTCCTGCCCTTGTGAATTTGTGATTTTCCACTCGTAAACATCTTCGGAGGTTCCTCCTGCGCTATAGGTACCAATTACAAAACCATTAACCATGCATAAATTGGCATCCCCTATGATTCCCAAGGCTGCCATTATTGAATAGGTAGTTTCGTTTTCGCTTTTTCCTTTTACTTCTCCACCCAGCGTAAACAGCAGATTCAAAATAAGGATAGTCCAAACCAAAATTATCCTTATAATATATTGATAGTGAGGTTTCAATTAAATCAAAGTTGGTTCCTCGCAAAGATAGCAATACCTGTCGTCAATGAATTAGTGTTGAGCCGTTTGAATGGAAAAATATTCCAATTCAATTCAAACTTCTGCAACTGGAAGTTTTCTTTTTTTAGTAAAGAGCCAAATTCGGATTTTGAAATGTTCTTTTCAAGCTTTTAAATTATGATTATCCGCTTTATTGTCAGTTATGATTGCTATACCAACTGGCCTCGACTTCGCTCGGCCGCCGGGGTAGTGTTGTGTAAGGAGAGCGAAGTCGAGGTGTGGAAAATTCAATTTGGTTGCTTGTGCAATTGTGGATAAACAAATTTTAAATAGATCCGCATTGCAAATGATGTGTTTAATACAAATTGCTTTGGGGGAAATAATCTTCAAGGTTTTTAGGTTTAACCTCCTGCGCAAAAGTGTCTTTTAATGAGTAGAGAGGAATATTTTCTTACCAGTGCTAAGTATGCCATCAGCGGCATTCTTCCAGGAATAATTTACTTGATCTGGCCCCGTCATCATAAATTTTATCATCAAAAACCATATTTCCATTTACGCGGTCTGACCTTTATAGAGCAGGATCAAAGACGATGGGATCGGTGGTGCTTATCACAATTTTTCTAAAATGCACATATATCATCTTAATCCAGTAGTGCACCTGCGTACTCTAATCACCTTCTTCTTTTATAGTTAATGCTTCAGAGTAGTATTATTACTCAAATGCCAAAAGTGAAACTATAGTGAACGCTATACCTTTGGAATGAGCTGGGCAACTTGGTTAGTTTAAAATCAATAGTTATAGCTCTTAGGTAAGTTTATAAATTCAAAAAAAACTTTAGCCATAAAGAAAGGGTCAAATATAAAGTAGTTTGAGAGGAAATCACCTCACAAAAACCCACTCACTAGTAGTACTCATTGTCTCAGAATACTCATACCCACCGTCATTGAAAGTCTTTAATTCTTCGGGATCAGTGATTCTATTTTTGATAGCAAAATTACTCATCAATCCTCTTGCTTGCTTGGCAAAGAACCCGATGATTTTATAGCTGTCATCCTTGTATTCTTTGAAGTCTATGTTGATGAGTGGGCTTTTTAAAGTCTGTAAATTAACTGCCTTGAAGTATTCCTGGGAGGCAAGATTTATTATTGCCTGACCATTTGCTGCCTCATTAATGGCTTTTGTGATTTTCTTGTCCCAAAATTCATATAGATTTTTACCTTTTTTATTATCCAGTCCAATCCCCATTTCTAGGCGATAAGGTTGGATCAAATCTAAAGGTTTTAGCAAACCATATAAACCGGAAAGAATTCTAAGATGGTCCTGAGCGAAATCAAAATCTTCCTTTGAATACTCATCCACATTGATTTTGATATATACATCGCCTTTGAAGGCCAAGATTGCCTGCTTTGAATTTTCCCTAGTGAAATCTTTCTTAAAAGTCTTAAAACGCTCCTCATTCAACACAGCCAAATTATCTGAAATATGCATCATCTCGCCTATTTCTTTGGCTGATTTCTTTTTCATAATTCTCACTAGGGAGCGAGTGTCAGCTTGGAAATCAGGTAGGGTGAACTCTTGGTAAGTTGGGGTGCTATAGTCCAGCGTTTTTGCTGGTGAGATGAGGATAAGCATGCTATTGAATTACTGTAATCGCTTTGGTTAATTTTTTGGTTTTGTTCTGATCTTCACTGGTAAACTTCACTACTACGGCATATGTTCCGTTAATAACAAATTCTCCACGATATCTCCCATCCCAAGGACAAAATGGTTGTCCCGGTTCAATGTTTTCGTGCTCGCAATAGAAGATCAATTCTCCCCATCGATTGTAAATATAGACTTCCACATCGTCGATGTATTCATTTGCATACAGGATGAAGTTCATATTGGGATCATTCAAAATCACTCCATTTGGGAACACTATTTTCAAGGAGCAATCCTCCACCACATCTATGCTCGTAAGGTATTCACAACCAAAATTATCCGAGACAGTAAGTTCGTAAACGCCTCCTTCAGCCGGAGTAAATATGGGATCTTGCGAAACCTCCACACCATTTAACTTCCAAGAATAATTGTCATAATTCCCAGGGTTAATAGACTGCGTGACTCCTTCTATAGCGCAGATTGTAAATCCAGCAGGAACTACTGGAGGAATGATGGTCGATTTGGAAACCACACCATTTGCACGGCCAAGCTCACATCCTACGCTACTTCTGAGCAATACTTCGTAAGTGCCTTCTTGGGATACTTCGATAATAGGTAAGCCATTAAATGCTGGGATTCTGGTTCGGGTTCCACCCACTACTGAATACCACTCGTAATCTACCACATTCTCCATATCTGCCAGTACTGTGATGGTCGTGCTCGTCTGTTCTACACAGAATGCCACGATGTCTAGGCTCACATCTACTCCTTGAGAAATGACTTCTGCGGTAAATGGAATCGAAGGGGTGGAGCATAATCCCCCGGCTACAGGCTGAACTTCCAAAGTATAGTCTCCAGAGCTGCTTGGGACAAAAGTTTGTCTTCTTCCCACGATTACCCCCGCAGCATCTTTCCAAAGGAAAATCACATCAGCGGGATCAGCATTGTTCAAAATGGCTTCGTATTGAACTCCAACCTGACAGTCCACGATTGGCGGAGAAATTTCGAAATCAATTGGTTGAGTGATGTTTGCGACAATTGTTTCTTCTCTTGGGCAATTTACTCCAGTTGGATCTTCTCCTCTGACAGTGTATGTGTCGGATTGAGTGATAGTGAACTCTCCATTTGTAGAAGGGAAAATGACCGTTCCTGAGGAGTTAGTCACTGTGTAGCTCAATGTATCAGGAGATGTAGGGGTGAAGGTGAAGCTTTCACAAGCAGTTAAATCTGATGGGACTGAAAAAAGCACTTCAAATTTCTGTGCAATAGTATATATAGTAGGATCTGGAATGGCACATCCACTCGGATCTTCAATCTCAATGGCATAATCACCATAAGGAACTGCTATGTCAAACTGGTTGGTATTAGTGAAAGAACCTTGGAAAGTTTGACCGTCACCCTGTCTGGTCACGGTATAAGAGCCGGACTGAGGAGAATTGGTAAAGTTGATAGTCAGTAATCCATTTTGAACTCCTGAAGTGTCGCACACTTCGTCTGTAGGAATAACTGTGTATTCAAATCCAGCTGGAGGATTACTATTCTCTACGGTCACTGTTCCTATGTAAAAACATCCTGTACTGTTTTCTGCTTCTATGGTGTACACTCCTGGAAGTATGTTTTGAACGGGTAGAATGTCTCCAGCAGTCACATTGCTAAATGAATCTCCTGTTTCGGATACTGTCACAGTCTGGGCATCTGCTTGCATCGTGATTTCAAATGATCCATCAGGCGTGTTGCAATCCGTAGCTGGGGTGGTTTGAAGTGCTGTGAAAAGCGGTAATTCATTCACCAACAAACTCAATTTTTTCTCTACGACACATCCTTCCAAAATTGGGTCTTGTGTCACAAAAATTATCTCGTAATCCCCTGGGCCTGGTAATGTGTTTATGAAAAGTTCCAGTTCAAAGAATTCTCCCAGGGCAACTCTAGCTGGATCTCCATTTAGCTCATAGAACCATTCTCCTGCTATTGGTGTATTTGGCGCAAAAGTAACCGAGGTTTCCTCGTAACATACTTCTGTGGCTGTCTGATCAAGATCAAATTCGAAAGCTGGTCCTACGAAGATTTCTGCAGTTGCCGGACAGGTTTCATAAAGTAACGCCTCGTCATCAGACAGTCCATCTGGAAGTCTGTAAGTTACATTTACCGTATAGATGCTTTCTTCATCAACGGTTATTTCGTTAGAATTTTCATCACCAAAGACTTGACCTGCAGCATTTGTCCATTCGAAATCATACAAACCTTCAGCAGGATCGTACCCATCAATCGCCGTAAGCGTGACTGGATTGCCGGCACATAGTGTAGCGTCATCTGCCAAAGTCAATTCAGGTGGTGCTTCCACCAAGATCTCTGTACTAGCGCGGAAATACTCAGGGTCACCGCATCTATCCACTCTAAGTTCCACTGTGTAAGTGCCCACATTATTAAAAATCTGATCCAAATTCTGGAATTCATCCCCAGGTCCGCCGTAATCACTTCTGATGATAGTGCCATCATCATTATTGGTAATAGTCCAGAAATAACTGTCAATATCTGGCTCTCCTCCTCCTTCGAGAAGTGCCCCAGCGCCAAGTGCAGGATCAAGACAAAGTCTTGCAGGTGCAGCGAGACTAGGTTCTGGTATAGAACTACCTGAATTTTGAACAAATGAAGGCAGTCCCAAATTGGATGTTCCCGGCATTGCGTCCACCCCATCCTGAGTAAAAGTGCTTTCCGAATTACAGCCAGATCCGACGTTGATCTGCCCAATTCTATTGTCTCCGACCACGGCAACATAGATCTGACCATTTGGACCAATCTGCAGAGCGCCAAGATCTTTTCCAGCAGTATCACTTAATAGATTTTTGGTACTGACGATACATGCTTCAATTTCCGCTCTAGTGCCTGCTCCATCAAAGCAAGTAGGGCAAACAGCCGCATCCGGATCATCGGTATCAGTGGCTTTGATGATATATTCCTCTATTCCTGGTCCTCCATTTCTATAAGAAACAAGTACTCGCTCCCCATCTTCGGAAAATTCTAACCCATACACTTCTCCATCACAACCCAAGTCAATACGAGCATACTCAGTCATTTCTCCGGTATCGCTGTCAAAATCAAAGATCTCAACTTTATTACATCCTCCTTCAGTGATAGTGACGGCTAATTTGTCTCCATCTGAATTGAATTTCATAGCTCCCACACCTGAATTGAATCCATGATTGCTTCCAACTGAGCTGAGGACTGGTTGGCCAATGCCATTTGCGGAAACGGGATAAGCTCTGAAGGTATTGTTGCCTAATTCATGATACATAACCCAAGTCGTGTCGCCTGCATCTAAGGCTGCGGTATGCTCGGTAGAAGGGCTAAATAGGAAATTGTCTTTGGTAACTACATTCCCAACTCCTGTCGGATTTTCGGATTTGATATCGACCAGTGAATATTTTGATACATTGTTTCCATTTGCAGATACCTGTGATGTGAAAAGATAGAAGAGCGTTTCTTCTCCCGGCACTGGCACAGCGATCACTCCTTGGCTACTGGAATTGTCTCCTCCAATATTGTCCCCATTTTGCATCAAATCTCCATTGAGATCCCATACCGATTGTCCATCTGTGAAGAAAAGCACTTGTCCGTCTTGACTGGAAATAGTGGTAGTTCCAGCCGGAATATTTTGTGGATGTGGAGAGGATATTGGCCTTGGGGTAGGGCCATCAGGGTTATCTGGGTCTGGATTGAAGTCTAGCCCTGCGCCATCTCCAAAATACCAGATGTTATTAGTCTGGTCTTCTACATCCCACATTTTCACACGGATCTCTGCATAGGCATAGCAAGAGGAACCCGGCTCACGGACTAAAGCCCAATAAAGCCCTGGTTTACATACTTCATTATCTTTTCTCGTTCCCCAGCCTTCTTCCCGATAATTTGACCAGAAATACTCATAGTTGTCCTCTCCGCCTTGTCCACCGCCAGCTCCGCCGCCTCCTTGACCTCCGCCGCCTCCACCATCTTCTTCACCCGATTGAGCTGTTAGCAGTGGTCCGATGTCAATACAAGTTTCACAGAGTGTGGTGTCTTGCGGTGAGAAGTTAGCCGTAAGATTATTTTCAGTAAGCGGAATCGTGTTATTGACTACCTGCGTTGTGATATCTGCGAAAGTTACAGTAAGGGTCACGTTCACGCTAGTTTCTTGAGCAGCGTCTGCAGGAATAAGGAAATGCTCTTGAGAGTAATCAGCAGGGAGTTCATTGCCTGCCGAATCAAGAAGTGGTGGATCAAATGCCCATTCAAAGCTTACCGGTCTATAGTTTTCTGGGGTTAATTGCGAAGTAAGTTGTACTGGGTTATTGGCACAGGGCATGTCTGGAGCCCAAGTGAAGTCAACAGTAGGAGCTATATCCGCATTTGGGGCAAAAGATGGAAATACCGTTCCGCAAAAATCAGTTCCTGCAAATGGATCTTCTTCTATCTCTATCAAAGTCAAATCTGCTTCATTTGGATTGGTCACTTTGCCTATTAATTGTGGACCGCCGTCTACTTCTTCATATAAATAATAGAGACTTCCATCAGGACCTACTTTAATATCATAAATAGCAAAAATATCAACAGGCGAGGTACCTGGGCCAACTATAGGCATAACTTCTGGTGTAGAAGAAAGATCAGCTATAGGTACACGGAGCAAAGAGTCTCCTGCGGAATAGAAGATGTAATTCCCATCAGGTGAGAATTCTGCTCCTCCATATTCCCCTGACCCAGAAGACTGAGCAATAGGCGCTGGAGCACCAAATGTGCCACCACTTGTATCAAAGTCTAAAACCAAAATAGGTTCAAGGTCAGAATCAGGGACAATAATTAATTGATTGGTTTCTTCATTGAAGATAATTTTCTTTGGCGTGGAAGAAATCGCTTGGGTGTCTGTATTACTGAAATTTCCTTCTCCAGAATCAAGACTCCTTGAAATTAAATTTCCATTATCAAAGCTGATCAAATAGGATGGTGATGCTGGACTTTTTACCACTATTAAGGCTCCAGATCCATTTCCGATTGGGTTGTCCTTGGAAGTGATTTCACCCAGCGGTCTTTCATTTCCAGAAGCTTGTCCTGGAGCATTCATGTCTACCACTGCATATTGTAACTCTCCGCCCAATGAAAGGTAGAAGATGTAAAAAAGTTTATTGCCATTTGGATCGTATTCCAAAAATCCTGTAGCTACTTGCTGGACGCCATTGATATTTCCATTCAGTCCTGAGCCGACTCCTTGGATAGGATTTTGGCTAAAGTCATATACCAATTCCCCATTAGTCTGAAAAAATGGCTGTCCAGTGATTGGATCTATCACTAACGCACTGTTGTTTTTACCTAATAAAACGTTTGACGGTAAAGTTTGAACATTCGGTGTGCCTCCTTTCCCAAAAGACAAATAGCTACTTTCACCGGAAGCACAATTGCCAAATATCCACTCATTGTCATTAAATCCCTGCGAATAGACGAAAGCATTAAATACAAAAGTTGTAAATAATAGGGCAATAGTAAAAATGTAGGATAACCTTATGGAATTAGGGCTGCTTTTCATAATTTTCGAACTGCTTCTAAAACAACATACGTTTTGTACCGTTGAAGAAGCCTACTGAATATTCAAATTAACGAACAAATACTTGCTACGGTCTCTGGTTTACGTTGTTTTTCTTTGTGTTGTTGGACTATTTCTGGGAACTAATGCCTACGCACAGGATCCGCAATATAGCCAATATTATGCGGCACCCCTTTACCTAAATCCAGCTTTTGCAGGATCAGAGTTGACTGGAAGAGTTGGTTTCAATTATAGAAATCAATGGCCTAGCATTGATGCACAATTCACGACATATTCTGCTTATTACGATACCTACCTGGATGATTACAACTCTGGGATAGGGGTAATGGTTATGCAGGATACGGAAGGAGCATCTAAACTTCGCTCCACCACCATTTC
The DNA here is from genome assembly GCF_002150685.1 of Algoriphagus antarcticus. Taxonomy (GTDB): domain Bacteria; phylum Bacteroidota; class Bacteroidia; order Cytophagales; family Cyclobacteriaceae; genus Algoriphagus; species Algoriphagus antarcticus. The sequence continues at coordinate 203,224 of NZ_MSSW01000002.1, read as the reverse complement.
AGCATTGTATTCTTATGAGTTGAAATTGGGAGAAAATGTCTATTTCCGTCCGGGGTTTCAGGCAAGTTATATTCGTAGAGAGATTGGTTTCTATGAGAATTTGATTTTCGCCAATCAAATCAATCCAAACGATCCTTTTGGTCCTATATTCCCAGGTGCGGATATTGCTGGTTTGGGCGATCCAGTCAATATGCTTTCGCTCTCTTTTGGAGGATTGTTTTTCACTGAGGATTTCTGGATCGGAGGATCAGCGCATCACGTGAATCAACCGAACCAGTCTTTTATAAATGGTGACAGCCCATTGCCAGTTAAGTTTTCTGCACATGCAGGCTATAGAATTTCTCTTGGTCAAGGTTCGATGAGAGGGGATTTTACTCATATGCGAAAAGAGCGCTATTTCACTCCGACTATTAATTTCAAAAAACAGGGGCCTTTTGAGCAACTGGATGTAGGAGCCTATTTTTATGTAGAGCCAATCGTATTCGGGCTTTGGTATAGAGGACTTCCTTACAAAAGAGTGGAGCAGCAAAGCAATCGTGACGCAATTGTCATGATGGTTGGTTTCAATTTACTAAGTGGTCTTAATGTCGGTTATAGCTTTGATTACACGGTTTCTCAATTAGGGATTCAGTCAGGCGGAGCTCATGAATTAAGTTTATCATGGACTATACCGAATAACAATCAAGGAAAACCTCAAAGGAGAGATACGCTGCTTCCTTGCCCTAAATTCTAATTTTGAATATTCTCTTGCAAATGAGCTCAGGCGCAGATTTTAAGTCTTAGTCGGTACTCTGTTGAATCCTTATTCCAGAATGAATTACTATCACATTGGCCGGTGTCATCGCACACCAAAATGATATCTCAAGTTTTGGAGGGGAATCAGTAAATATAAAACTGTGACCTAATTAAACTCGTCACGGTTTGAAAAATTCCAAAAAAAAATGTGATCCAGTTTCCCGGATCACATAATGAACTTTAGAGTGCCCCAACTACACTTTTAAAGTTCCTTCAATGGAATCATCCATTGTTTTTCCTGATATAGCACTGATCAGCACTTTAATTCCTGCTACTGCATTACCATGCTTATTGTCCCAATAATATCCGCTGTCAGGGATAAATTGAATTACTGAAATCCTTGGATCATCCTTTCCCTCAGTAAACCATGCTTTCACTGTAGGATCCCAAAGTTCTTCGATTTTTGCTCGGTCATCAGTGATGGTTGCATGTCCATTAAGCTCCAAGAAATCAGAATAGGAAGATCCTTGAAAATAAAGAGTCACATCTGTATCTGCTGCAAGCTCCATATTCTTCATACTGTCCTTCGCACTTAGAAACCAGATGTTTCCTGCTTCGTCAGTTTTCTGCACAGACATAGGACGGGATTTATGAGAATTGTTTAGGCTTGTAGAAGTGACGAAGAAGCAAGAGCCTGACTTATCGATCAGTTCCCGGATTTTTTCAACCGCCTTTGATCCCACAAAATTTTCTCTGTTTTTCTCTTCCTGATTGTCATCTATTGAGTTCATGGTATAGTCAGCTTTTTATTTCAAATGGAAAACCCAAAACTTGGGTTCGTCAGGACTATTGCAAACGGATTGCCTAATGAAAATTATTGAAACACAATTCTTTGACTCACTGAAAAACCGACGCTTAAACGCATTGTAAAGAGTCTGTGCGCACTATTCTCTGATCACTGAAAATATAACGACCATAAATAAAGTATAACATTTTTACCTGATTCGGGGAAATTGATTCCTATCTAACCTGAATTGAGAAAAGTGAATAGCTGATCCAAATCAAATTATTATTCTAGCTCACCTAAATTCTCCCCCATCTTTTTAGGATAAGTATCAGCATATTTTACATTTCAAGATTCGCTCTGATGTGTCCCATCTACTAAATCATCTGTACCCATATCTATTTCATCCTAGATCAACCTATAAATCCCAGTAACTCTTGATGTCTTTAGCTTTATACATTTTCTAAAAATAGGGTTATGAAGGGAAAATCATCCCAGGATAGTGGAAGATCTTATGAGCTTAATTTGTAATTAGGTAAATATTGGCTGCCCTAAGTATTCAAATCCAACATTCTCATCACTTTCCCAGACTTTTACTTAATTTGATGTCTTGATTTTCTAACCCTATTAACCTCTCATACTATGTTTAAGAAATTTACAATTCTCAGTCTGCTGGGATTTTTACTTTTTTCCTGCGAAAAAAAACCTGCTCAACTCTCAGATGAAGAATATTCCAAACTCACCGACGAGCAAAAAAGAACCCCTGAACATGCGCTAGACGGAATCATCGTAGCAGATGATCGTCTTGAACTCACCCTTTTCGCCTCAGAGCCGATGATGTCAAATCCCACAAATATGGATATTGACGATCGTGGACGAGTGTGGATTGCTGAGGCGTATAATTATCGCACCGCTTTGAACCCCCGAAATCCTACCAGAGCTGAAGGTGACAGAATCCTGATCATGGAAGACACAGACGGAGATGGCGTGGCTGATGAATCAAAGGTATTTTATCAAGGAAATGATATCAATGCAGCCTTGGGGATAGCCGTTTTCGGAGATAAGGTTTATGTATCAGTCAGCCCATATGTATATGTATTTACCGATGCGGATGGAGATGATGTTCCAGAGAAAAAAGAGATCTTATTTGAAGGTGTAGGCGGAGAGCAGCATGATCATGGCATGCACTCTTTTACTTTCGCCCCAGATGGCAAATTGTACTTCAACTATGGAAATGCAGGTGAAGGATTACATTATGCCGACGGTTCTCCGATTTTGGATCCATTGAGCAGAGAAGTAAACAACAAGACTCAACCTTATAAAGAAGGTATGGTATTCCGCATGAATCCTGACGGATCAGATGTGGAAGTTTTGGGTTGGAATTTTAGAAATAACTATGAAGTAGCTACAGATAGCTACGGTAGAATGTGGCAATCTGACAACGATGATGATGGAAACCGAAGCACTCGGATCAATTACGTGATGGATTACGGCAACTATGGCTTCAAAGATGAATTTACAGGTGCAGACTGGAGAGCGAGAAGAGTAAACATGGAGGACTCAGTTTATCAGCAACACTGGCACCTGAATGATCCTGGCGTAGTTCCAAACCTCCTTCAAACTTATGCAGGTTCACCTACAGGCATATTAGTATACGAGGGAAAATTACTTCCTGAAGAGTATCAAAATCAAATCATTCACTCAGATGCAGGTCCTAATATCGTGAGAGCTTATCCAGTTGTTCCATCAGGTGCTGGATTTGATGCTAAAATCATCAATCTACTCGATGGGAATTCGAGAGACAATTGGTTCAGACCTTCCGATGTGACAGTAGCTCCTGATGGATCATTGTTTATTTCAGATTGGTACGATCCGGGAGTTGGCGGTCATGCGATGGGAGACCTGGACAAGGGCAGAGTATATAGACTAGCGCCTAAGGATGTAGACTATACTGTCACCAAACCTGATTATTCCAGCGTCCCTTCTTTGATTAATTTACTTCAAAGTCCAAATCGTGCGACTCACTTCAAAGCTTTCATGGCATTGGTAGAAAAAGGAGAGGAGGCGAAAGATGCTTTGGAGAAATTGTATACCGAAGGCGAAAGTAGAATGAGAGCCAGAGCATTCTGGGTACTCACTAAGCTGCCAAATGGTAACGACTACATCAAAACTGCAGCAACTGACACAGATGAGAATATCCGAATGGCTGCCATACGTGCCTATAGAAATAACAAAATGAGTGATGTGTCTTTCTTGCTGGAAATGGCTGGCGATGAATCTGCTCAGGTTCGAAGAGAAGTGGCGCTCGCTCTGAGATACAAATCCAATCCAGAAGTTTGGCTAAAGCTTGTCGATAGCTATGAAAGTGGTGATCGCTGGTATTTGGAAGCATTGGGAATTGCTGCGGAAGGGTTTTGGGATGATTATTTACCAAAATATCTGGAAGCCAGCGGTTCTGGCTGGATGGAAAGTCAGGATGCAAAAGATATAGTTTGGAGATCACGGGCGTCAAATACAGCTGAACTTTTAGGCAAAATCATACTTTCTCAGCCAGGCCGAGAAAATCAGGCTTTTTATCGGGCACTTGATTTCCAAGCCCCTTCCTCCAAAAACGAAACTTTAAAAGCACTATTGGCAAATGCTCCGGAAGAAGATCAACTGATTATTTTAAGGCAAATCAATTTTGACCCAGCATCTCCAGATCGTGAGATACTGGCACTTGCCAAACAGACTGCAGGAAGCATCGCCGATGACCGAGACTTTTTGGATATAGTCAGTAAGTATGGTTTAACTGATCAAAAAGACAGACTGGAAAAGCTTGTCTATCAATCCGACAATAATCAGCACTCCCAAATGGCCGCTAATAGCTATGCTTCTCTGTACGGCATGAATGCTATCAAAAATACTTTTGCTGACTCAGATCAGGCAAAAGCGATTTCTTCAATCGAAAAATTTGGTGCTATTGATAATGAAGATATGGCCAAACTTCTTTCTGAAGTTTACACAGACGAATCCAAATCTATGGAAACAAGAACGGCTGCTATGGAAGCAGCGAAAGGCTATAATTCCGAACCCTATCTATGGGAACTTGCGAAAGCCGATGAAATCCCAGCAGAGATGCTTCCGATTGCTCAGAAAATTCTCCTTTCCTCCTGGAACGGTACTATTCGTGCGGAGGCAAATGATAAATTTGGCGAAGATACTCCAAAGTCAACCATCGATTTACCTAAGCTTCTTACACAGCAGGGAGATGTAGCGAAAGGTCTTCTTATATCTGATAATTACTGTCTTTCCTGCCACAAAATAGGTGAAAAAGGAATTGATTTTGGACCTGGACTATCTGAAATCGGAGACAAGCTTTCCAAAGAAGGGCTTTTCAATGCGATCATTAATCCATCTGAAGGAATAGGGTTTGGCTACGAAACACAGTTGGTTAAGCTGAAAGATGGAACTGAGTTCACATGCATTGTCAATTCAAAAACAGAGAATGACCTAGTGGTGAAATTGGTTGCAACCGCCGAACAAAAAATCTACAAGCTGGTAGATGTAGAAAGTGTAACTCAACTTGACGAATCTCTGATGCCTAAGTTCCCGCTTTCAGAAACCGAATTGGTGGACTTAGTTAGTTATCTGGAGACTTTGAGGAAATAGTTTTTCTAGAAATGAATAAATGGATTTAAATCCCAGTTTATGAAAGTAGGCTGGGATTTTTGTTAAAAGTCATTTTTAACCACGGAGACCACAGATGATGAGATTTTTGATAATCTCTCCAAATACAATTCTTATTGTTTGATCCCGCTCTGTAACACTCATGCAGGAATGTTTATTTTATAAAGTCTAGCTGCTTATTTTGTCTAAACTTTCTATGCTTAGATACAAGAGTTTTGATTAAAACGTCTGCAAGTGAGATAATGCGTAAAAACTTTAACTTTGAAATGTTATGATTCAACTCATCAAAAAGAACTTAAATCAAATCGCGATTTTGTGCATAGAGCATAAGGTTGAATCATTTGCTCTTTTTAGTTCAGCAGCCAATGGTGAATTTGACAATTCTAGCGACCCGGATTTTTTGGTGAGTTTTTCTAACTCAATGGAATTACTGGATTATGCTGACAATTATTTTAAATTATTGGAGAATCTTGAAAAGCTTTTTGAAAGACCTGTTGATTTTGTCTCTGAGAAATCTCTAAAAAATCCCGTACACATTCAAGAGATAAATAAATCAAAAATATTCCTTTATGAATGCTAAAGCCCTGAAATACATACTTGACCTTGAGAGTATTTTAGGCGAAATAGATGAGATCAAACTTCGGGTAGAGAATAATTTCATCATTTATCAAAAAGACTTTATTGTCAAAAGAGCGGTAGAACATGATCTTGAAATTATTGGAGAAGCAGTCAAAAAACTTACAGAACAAGATCCAAACACTAAGCTATCCTCCATCAGAAAAATTATAGGGTTAAGAAATATGATCAGTCATGCATATGACTCCGTTGAAGACGAATTAATTTTGGCAATCATCCAGAAAGATATTCCAATTCGTCAGAAGGAAATTAAAAAGCTAAAAAATCAATAAAGCAATCCCGTATTTCAGATGAAACCCTATTTGGCAAGCACAATCCTTCTATTTTTAACAACAGTGTTAAAAGTCCAAAGTCAGCAGATTACTACGATCTACGAATCCGAGACTCTCCAAATCGAGCAGATCAGCCCAAATACCTTTGTCCATATTAGCTATTTAAATACAGAGGATTTTGGTAAAGTCGCTTGCAATGGGATGATTGTAATCAATGAAGGTGAAGCGCTGGTTTTTGACACACCAGCAAATGATGAAGCAAGTCTGGAATTGATAGACTGGTTGGAGAAGGATCAGAAAACAAAAGTTAAGGGTGTTGTCGCTACACATTTTCATTGGGATTGCTTGGGCGGATTGAATGAATTCCACGACAAAGGAATTCCCTCCTATGCTTCAGCTAAGACTATATCTCTGGCCAAAAATGCTGGATACCCTATTCCAGAAAATGGGTTTAAAAAGAAGTTAACCCTGGAGGCTGGAAATCTACAAGTGATCAATCAATTCCTAGGAGAAGGACATACCAAAGACAACTTTGTAGCTTATGTACCTTTCGATAAAGTGCTCTTCGGCGGCTGTATGATCAAAGAAATTGGTGCTGGGAATGGCAACCTCGAAGATGCAAATATCGCCGATTGGTCAGCTACCGTACTGAAAGTAAAATCAACATTTCCCGATATAAGCATAGTCATTCCTGGACATGGAAAAGTTGGTGGGACGGAGTTGTTGGATTATACGATTGAGTTGTTTGAAAAGCAGGACCAAAGTGAGTTATAGAATCTTTAGTAAAATCCAGCTCTGGAGAAGCAGGAAAACGAGGTTCCAATATAAAAGCGTGCAAAATTGCGGGAAGATCTTTCAATTCATCCCCGTGATTGAGTATCATTTCTAGATGCGATCTCCGCTAAATCGTCTGTGAATCTCAGCGGTTAATTCGAAAAAAAGCCCTTGCAGATAACTGAAAGGGCTTTCGTATTTCAAACTACAATTTACTTTTTCTCAACTACTTTAAATGTCTCTTCACCAGTATGGACTTGTCCAAACCGGTCAGTAGCCTGAATGCGAATCACATGCTCCCCTGCTTCCAATCCCGTTGGAATTCCTCCTCTCCAGAGGTGTTTGCTCTGCGCTGGATTTGATGGTCTGCGGCCTTCGATCAATTCTTCTGTTACATCCCATTGGAACAAATCGATCAAATACGCTGGGTCATAGTCCTCGACTTTGCTCGCGCTTTTCCATTCTCCCTCGTCAAATTTGATCAACACCTCATCTCCTTCTCCACCCATAAAGAAGTTTACGAAGATGCCCGCCGTGGTTCTTTTGTCCATTTCCAGAACTTTTGGCGCAAAAATCTCCATCTGATACTCACTGGATTTACCTGCTACCTGATAGCAAATCTTATATTGATTTCCCTCGAAATGAATCAATGCATAGCCTTTTGGTGTACCATCACGCATCGTCGATACAGGTATTCCTTTTTCATCCAAGATGCCTTTGTACCAGTCCCCAGAAGTAGTGCCCACATTGTAATGATGATGTGGCTTATCCTGCCTCCAGCCATCTTTTTTGTAAAACAAATCCTGCTTCTGCAAATGGGTGTGGGCAGAAAGAGAAAGTGTATTAGGGAAATCCGCCAATAGATCGAATATCTCCTGACGGTCTTCGTCACGGAAGGAATCCCCCTGTTCAGAAAGCGGAATGTGCATAGAAATCACGATCAGGTGATCCTTTGGCACAAATTTCAAATTATTTCTAAGGAAGTCCAATTGGTCTGGACGTAAACCACCCCAATATCCTTGCTTATCTCTAGGATCTGGCCAAAGGATGTCATCTATCACGATAAAGTGGACTTTACCCACATTGTATGCATAAGCACTCGGCCCAAAATGAGCTTCGAAAGCTTCGTCTGAAAACTCATCCTTTTCGACATCATAATTCTGATCGTGATTTCCCATCACATTGTACCATGGTAAACCGACTTTCGCCACAGCTTTGGCATAAGGTGTAAATAAATCCAGATCATCACCCACCAAGTCTCCCAAAGAAAGACCAAAAGCTACGTCCTGAATTCCTTCTACCTCACTGACAATTCCACGATCAAAGAAATCAACTTCTTCCAACGTGTAGGGTTGGGGGTCGCCGAAAATCAACGCCGTAAAATCATCTTTTTCCTCGACAGCAGTCATTGCAAAGTTGATTTCCTCTGGCAAATCACCTGTTGGAGCGGAACCTGCGTATTTCAACTTGGGAGAACCACTTGGCTTGTGGATATAATAAAACTGTGGCTTGTTCAATGAATCCAGAGAAACTGAATAGCCTGTTGGTTTGATTACAAAAACCAACTGCCCGTCTTCCATACCTATCTCATAATAACCCTTTTCATCGGTCTGAACTACCTCTTGCCCATTGGAAACGCTAACTCCGGGAAGACCTGCTTCGCGACGTTGCTTTTTACCATTGCCATTGGCATCATGATAAACATAGCCCTTAGCTAACTCCTGAGAAAAGACGGATAAACTTGTAAAAATCAGGGCTCCTGTCAGCATTGCTTTCATGAATTTGCTCATTGTTCCCACCATACTTTTGTATTGATATCATCTGCACCCATTCTGGCTACAGCATTCTTATAATTTTCTGGATTATTGATTTGCACACTCACTGGATATTGGAATCGTGCAGGAGCTTGCTGATTATTTAGCATTCCTTCATTCTTCGGAAGGACAGGAAATCCAGTTCTTCGGTATTCAAACCATTGCTGATAATCATTGAAATATAGTCCCAGGTACTTTTGAAGCATAATACGCTCAAGCGTCCCATCATAAGCAGCTTTTGGATTTTCAAAATATCCTTCAGTCAATTCTACTTCCCATTGCATCATAGCTGCTTTTACACCATTTTCATAATGTGCTCCAGCATCTGAGTCTATCACTGCGCGCTGAGCAAGTTCTGCTTTGATAAATTCTACTTCGGCATAAGTCAAAAGTAAGGAGATCATAGGAGCCTCCACGAGTACTCTGTTGTGATTGCTCGGAATAAACTGGAATTGGTTTTCATTTCCATCAAATCCACTTGGGATACCTTTGTATCCGATGTAAGTTGTTCCGTCCATTTCTCTGGCTCTGGTCATGAACTTCTCTCTTCTCGGATCTTCCAGTGCATTTAGATTATCTGCAAAAAACTCAGACATGGAGCGGAAAGTCGTAAAATCTATCGCCCTTCCCCACGGAGAAAGATTTGGCGTCACTCCTGTAATCTGAAGAATAGCTGATTCTGCTGTATTTCCAAAAACAGGATATTGCTCCGAATTAGTAATCATTGTAGCAAGCTTCGCAAAGGAATTCATCTCTGGTCTATTTGATATTCTCAACAGTAGTCTCATGTGAAGTGAATTGGTAAACTTCCTCCACTTTTTCACATCATTATGAAAAAGAATATCGTCTCCATAGATCATTGCCTGCGTATCATCATACAATGAATTGGCGCGCTCCAAATCCTGGAAAATCTGGGTATAAACAGCCTCTTGTGTATCAAACTGCGGTTGGAAGATTCCATCCTCCGCACGGCTTGCTTCGACCATCGGGATATCCCCAAAACTATCTGTCAACTGACTGAGGCTAAAAGCTCTCAGCGTAAGTGCGATGGCCTCATAGTTCACATCTGAATTATTTATAGCAGAGGTTTCCATTTCTTTAATATTGATCAGCCACCTGTAGTAGGTGCTCCAAGTAGAATTTCCTGCTGATTCTGAGATATCATACCGGTGATAACCGCCATTGGCACTTGGAAAAGGCAATGCCACCTGCATGATCTGAAAGGTAAAACCATCTGCTCTATCTGTCCCGAAGCTCGATATCCCATAGATAATAGGGTTTAGCAAAGTACCCGGGCTAATCTGGTCGATCCTGTTTGGATCTGTATTGATTTCTTCAAAATCATCGGTGCAAGAAGTCGAAGCCCAAACCAACGATCCTAACATTAGTGTTGCTATATATTTTTTCATGTGTTTATAATTTGATTTTTATTGGTCAGATAGCCTGTCCCGAACTTGATTCGGAAGAATCTCGCATGATTGATAAGCATCCGTTTGTGTGTTGCCCGCTATTTGCTCGATTTCATACTATTCATCAATTAAAACTTAAGGGTAAGGTTAACTCCCATGTTTCTGGTACTTGGCAACTGGCCCATTTCTATTCCTGGAAGTAAAGTTCCTCCATTCAATGCGGCCGTTTCCGGGTCAAACATTGGGAACTTGGTCCACATCGCCAGGTCTCTTCCATAGAGTGCGATAGAAGCCTGACGTATGCTTGTTTTCTGAAGGAACTTTGCAGGAATTCCATATTCCAACCTCATCTCACGTAATTTGAGAAATGAAGCATCGAAGGAGTTTGACTCCACATTTGCTCTACGATAAGCTTGTCTATAATAATCTGCGATATTGACCTCTGTGGTATTAGGGGAGTAAGTTCCGTCTCCGTTATCCACAACACCGTCCCCTACTATCATTCCAGTCTCTCTTCCTTCCAGGGTACTTGCTAGCTTCCCTTGCTCAGTCATTTTGTGGTGCGTTTGAGAATAGACTATTCCTCCATATTGACCATCAAAGAGTACGCTCATTCGAAGGTTCTTATAGACAAATTCATTATTGAATCCACCTTTCCACTTAGCATAGGCATTACCTATGTATTGGATCTCGGCTGGTCTGGCTGGAAGGCCATTGCTCTCATATACTACTTTTCCCTGTGGAGATCTCACAAATCCAAACCCGTAGATATCTCCTGTGGTACCGCCTACTTTAGCGATAATTGTAGCATTTCCTCCATAACCGATTACCTGGCTTCCGTCCACTTCATCAGGAAGGGAAATGACTTCATTTTCATTTTTAGCCCAAGTGAGGAATGAATTCCATTGGAAATTATTCGTTTTGATAGCGCTGCCATTAAGCACAAGCTCGATCCCACGGTTTTGTACCTTGCCTGCATTTAGAACTGCGCTGGAATATCCTGTAGTGATATCCACTGGCACTTCAAGAATCTGATTTTTAGTCTCAGAGATGTAGAAATTGAGGTCAAATCCCAATCGTCTATTGAAGAAAATCATCTCCAATCCAGTCTCAAAACTGGTCGTGATTTCTGGTTTGAATCCTACATTATAAAGTGTAGATGGTACTGAGGCTGATCCTGGAAATTCACTTTGTCCGTAATATTTAGAAGTACGGTAAGGATCAGTATCATTTCCTACCTGGGCTCCTGATACTCTTAGCTTCGCAAAGGAAATCGGACTAGGCAAAGCAACTATATCCGACAGCACAAAACTGGTGCTCACAGATGGGTAAAAGAAACTGTTATTTTGAAGAGGAAGCGTACTTGACCAGTCGTTTCTTCCTGTGATATCCACGAATACCTTCTCGTCAAAGTCAAATGTCATCAAGCCATAAAGGGAGTTGATCACTCGGTTGTTATCATTGGTGGAAAGCACTGGATTGTTGATGCCGTTTGCGAGTTTATATACACCCGGAATCACCAAACCATCGACATAAGCGGACATTAAGCGGTATTTCCTTGACATGTGATTTCCACCTACGCTAGCTCTCAAGGAGATTTTCTCGGCTAATTTCCCTGTGTAAGTGAATAAGAAATCTGAGTTTTGCTCATAGTTGGTAATATTTTGCTCTTTGTAGTATCCTCTCTGGAAATTGGCAGTACTATATGGTCTTTGCAGCTCACGCTCTTCCTGACTCATAGCCAAGCTGGTCCGAAGCATCAATTCAAAATGATCGCTAAAGGTGTAATCAGCTGACAGATTCCCAAATACTGTGTTATTATTCACAGAGTTCGTCATCTCATAAGCGATCAAATAAGGGTTATCAATAAAAGAGCTGAATGGGTGAACCTGCTCTACATTTTTCTGACCCTCTTTCCAAATAGGCCTGTACCATTCCAAGTCTATACTTGGATTCTGGAATATCATGAAGTAAGAGATTGACTGATTATTATAACCTGTAGCCGGAAGGTTATCCGATCTCTTATTGGTGTAATTCACCTTTGCATTAAGCTTCAATTTCTTACTGATTTGCTGAGAGGCAGAAAGAGAAGTTACCAAACGTTCGAAACCTGTATTTGGCATGATCCAATTATTCTTCGTCTGGGTAACGGAAGCTCGCAAAGACCCGCCTTCGTTTCCTCCTTCGATTGCCACACTGTTTACCATGTTGAACCCAGTCTCCCAAAATCCAGTCACGTTATCTTCATAAGGTCTCCACAATTGACGCTCAGAAGACTGCCCTTCTAGCGTAGGATCATATTGAAAATAGGATTGTCCGTCAAACTTTGGCCCGAAGCCACTACTGGTTCCGCCAGTACTTGACCCATCTGCGGATGCACCGTAAGAATAATAGGGATCGCCGTTTGAATTGAAGGACTTACCAGTTCCCTGACCATATTCGTATTGTCTTTCAGGCCACTTAAGTACATTTTGAAAACTGAAATTAGAATTGATCGTAATTCCAAGTCCTTTGTTCTTTCTAGATCCACTTTTGGTAGTCACGATCAAAGCACCATTTGCTGCGCGACTACCGTACAGTGCAGTTGCACTGGCACCTTTCAGAACTGTGATGTTTTCGATATCATCTGGATTCAAATCGGCAATGCCATTTCCAAAATCCACCGGTACATCATTTCCTGATCCTGCGCCGTATGCATTACTCACTCCTGAGGAGGTCAAGCCAGAATTCATAGGAACTCCATCCACCACGATCAATGCAAAGTTTCCATTTGGGTTAAGTGAATTATCACCTCTTAGACTGATCTGAGAGGAATTCATCGGCCCAGAACCTGCAGAAAGCACATTTAAACCTGCAACTTTTCCGCGTAAAGCATCTGACCAATTGTTTGACCTAGCATCAAGTAACTGTTCGGAATCCACCTTCTGCGTAGCATAACCCAGTGCTTTCTCTTCCCTTTTGATACCCAAAGCAGTCACTACCACTTCACCCAAGACATCACTGTCTAATCTTAATCGAATGGTAAGGTCTGTCTGGTTTTGTGCTTGAACTTCCTGCTTATCATAGCCTACATAGGAGAAAACCAACACGGCTCCTTCGTCCACAGTAATCGCAAACATTCCATCCAGATCAGTTGTGGTTCCTTTCGTAGTCCCTTGGATTATAATGTTGACACCTGGCAGCGTTTCCCCGGTTTCTTCATCAATTACAATCCCCGAAAGTCGTGCCTTTTCCACCAACACTGGCTGAATAGTTAATTTCTTTTTAGTACTTACTCCGATGGTCTTATTGATCTGTTTGAATTTCAGATTGGATTGGCCGGAAATCTCCTCCAGAATAGATTGTAGATCTGTTTTTCTCTTCGAGAAATTCACTTTTGTGTCAAGATCCAATCCCTTTTCATAGGAAAACTTAAATCCTGACTGTCTTTCGATCTGAGCAAAAGATTCTGAAAGAGCCATTTCGCTGGAGCTGAACGAGACTATAGTCTCTTCCAGCTTTTGGGCATTGACGCCACTGGCAAACACCATTGAGTGCATCCAGCAGCTGAGTAGGCAAGCCGTAAATAGTCTCATAACCAAGGTTTTTAAGGCTGTTGGTAACTTTTTTTTCATGTGTTTATATTTTGTTTTTAGGGGTCATATAGAATCTCGCATCCATGCTAATCGACACTCCGTGTGTCTCCTGCGACATGCTCGATTTCATAGATTTGAAGTGTTCGTGTGATAAAATGTCTGAATCGTTTTTTACTCGAACTGAATGGATTCGTTGCCGTGGATCCATTCATCTTTTAAGGCAATTTTTAAAGGTTAGGGTTGCATTTTTAGCGTCTATTTGATAGGTAATAGGGATAGAATATTGAATCAATTGCAGTAAGTTTTCCAGACTTTGCTTCTCATATGTCCCTGAAATCTGACAGGTGTTGGAAGCTTCAAGATTATCTGTGATCTTCACTCCATACCAATCTTCCAGTATTTTGATCATCTCGGTCATTGATGTTTTGTCAAATACTATGACATCCTCAGTCCAAGCGAATAGCGGATCATTTTCAGGTATGATGGAGACAGCGCCAACTTGATTGGAATAAGCTAGCCGAAGGTTTGGGGTAAGCACGTAAATAGAGTCGACTTGATCAGATACTTTCACCAATCCAGACTTGACAGCCACTACTTCCTGCTGATTTGTTAGATTTTTGATCAGAAAAGAAGTTCCTAACACTTCGGTGGTAAGATTTGCAGACTCCACCCGAAAAGGATGTAGTGTATCGCGTTTTACTTCGAAAAATGCTTCACCAGAAAGCCTGACCAATCTATTTTCAGAGAAGTTCTCATCCACTTGAATATGTGTATCATGAAATAAACTCACCATCGATCCATCAGGAAGGCGCACCTTTTTGATCATTCCTTTAGCATTTTCAAAAGTCAGGAATGTAGTTTCCACACGTTCAGAAGTAGCAAAGGGCGTAGTATTCAATACCAAAAGTCCAATTCCGATTAGCATCGCAATACATGCTGCTATTTTCCAACCCGAAAAATTTTGTTTAGGGGGAGTATTTGGAATTTGAGTACGAGTAGCTCTCCGAATAATCTGCAGCATTTCAGACTCTACCTGCTCTTTGTTCCGCTTCTTATAATCTTGAATATGCCATTCAGACTCGACCTCCTTGGCGTACCAAGAGTTGAATTGATGAAGTTCTTCTTTAGAAGCTTTTCCCCGAAGGATTTTAGAAAGGATGTCTGATAGGACAGAAGGTAATCTCATGTGTAGTTATCTTTCACTTATTAAGTGCAAAAACAACCACCTGACTACCGCTCATTTTGATTATGTAATCATGAAATATGAGTGTGAAAAAATTAATCTCTCCTTAACAAAGAAGTATTTAGGACATTAAGCAAATAATCAAAGCTGGAGCTAAATGCTTCAGCTCACTACGCATGATTTTAAGTGACTTGGTAAGTTGATTATTAACTGTCTGAGGAGAAATCTTTAGCTTTTCAGCTATCTCATCGGTAGAATAACCTTCCAATCTACTCATCCGAAAAACCAACTGGGAACGTGGAGGAAGCATTTCTACTGCAACTTCAATTTCTTTGTAAAGCTCTTCAAGCCCAAAAACGTCCTCTTCATAAGTTGATTCAGGCAAAGTATTGCTACTGTTGGCTCTGGATTTTGCCAACTCATCAAAGTGCTTCATTACCTGGTATTTTACCGCTGTGAACAAATAAGTCTTGATTCCTGATTTGATTTCCAGTGAATCTCGTCTTTGCCAGATATCAATAAAAATCTCTTGCAGAATATCCTCTACAATAGATTGATCGCCTATTTTGCTGTAAGCACTTTGGTACATCAATTCCCAATTGTCCTTGAAAATCTGTTCGAAATGGGATGAATTTTGAAAAGGGGACATGATCCTAAGCAGGGTGTAACTCAAATTTAATCCTGATCAGAGCGAAAATGGAATTCAGGAGGTTAAGATATTATTAACACACTAGCGAAAGAGTATAGAATCATTTGTAAAATGAATCTTTCTTAGAGTTTAAATGGATGAACTCTAGCGTTCGATATTGGATTAGAATTAGTAACTTTTAAAAAATCAACAATGGAATCACTACAAGGAAAAGTAGCGCTCATCACTGGCGCAGGAAAAGGATTAGGCAAAGCCATCGCTCTGGCATTAGCCAATGAGGGAGTTCATCTCGCTATTTTATCCAGAACAGAATCAGATCTGCTTGCTGTCAAAGAAATCGTAGCTGGAATAAATTCCTCGCTGAAAGTAGCTATCGCGGTCGCAGATCAATCTGATTTCTCAAGCATCAAAATCGCAATAGCATCTTTAATTTCTGAAGCTGGGGTACCAGATATTCTAGTGAATAATGCCGGAACAGGGAAGTTTGGGAAATTCCTCGACCTGGAAGTAAGCGAATGGGAAAACATCATCAAAGTCAACTTGCTCGGTGTTTACTATGTGATCCACGAAGTTCTTCCGGGTATGTTGGACCGCAAATCTGGAGATATTGTGAATGTATCTTCCACGGCTGGCCAAAAAGGAAATGCCATGACGAGCGCATACAGTGCTTCCAAATTTGGTCTGAATGGCCTCACCGAATCGCTAATGCAGGAAGTCAGAAAATCAGATATCCGTGTATTCAGTATGAGTCCCAGCACTATTGCTACTGACTTGGCTATGGACAATAACCTAACAGATGGCAATCCTGAGAAAGTATTGCAACCGGAAGATTTTGCAGAGTTGTTGGTAGCACACTTGAAATTGCCAAGAAGAGCATTGGTAAAAGACGTTGGACTTTGGTCTACCAATCCTTGATAGAACATTCATTTTCAGTCTTTTGAAATAGCCTTTAGCTTGGCAAACACATCTTCTTTCACCTTCAAATCCCGATCTATAAGTAACGGGTAGTTGGTGCGACTACGAACGGGGAAGTTATTCAACCAACTTCTCCCATCGTGCAATCCCCAAAAAGTCACTCGACTGATTTTATCTTTGTGTTTCTGGAAAAGCTGAAAAAGGTCGGTATACCGCTGTGATAATTTTGCCGCCGATTCTGGAGAAATTCCATTGGCAAAAGGATTGTATTTAGGCGAGTTGGCAAAATTGATATTTAAATCTGCTCCTTGTGTATTGCCTGGACGGGGCAGCACATCCACATCGAGTTCGGTGATCATCACTTGGAATCCCGCTTCAGCTATTTCAATTATCCCTTGCTCAATCTGTTCAAGCGAAGGACTCTCTAGCATATAATGTCCTTGCATTCCGATCCCATCAATCTGAATCCCTTCAGCCTTCATCTCCTTAGCCAAAGTCAAAATTCCAGCTCGTTTTGAGGCTTTCCACACATTATAATCATTGTAGTAGAGTTCAGCGGCTGGATCTACTTCATGAGCTTTCCGAAAAGCCGCTTTGATAAAATCCTTGCCCGCGACCTTGTACCAGTTCGACTCTCGATAGGATCCATCCTCATTGAAAGCCTCATTCACCACATCCCAACCGTCAATTTTTCCTTTGTATCGCCCTGCGACTTGGGCTATGTGATCTTCCATTCTGGAAAGCAATGCCTCCTTGCCAAGCAATCGCCCAGCTTCATCCACAAAGACCCAATTTGGAACCTGCTGATGCCAAACTAAGCAATGACCAATCGTAAAAGCACCAAGCTTTTCGCCCAAAGCCACGTAAGCATCTCCAAACTCAAAATCGTAACGATCCATTTCGGGATGAACCTTCTCCCATTTCAACCCATTTTCAGGGCTTAAACTATTGAAATGCCTTTCTATTAAAGCCAATTCCTCTGGTACTTTACCCGAAACCTGCTGACCATTTACAGCCACTCCTATATAAAAACTGTCAGTGAAAAGATCCTTCAAGCCTTCCTCATTAGGTTTTTGAGCTGAAAAAACAATGGTTAGACAAATAAGAAGTAGGGTGTTTTTAAGCATAAGACTTTCACTTTTAAGTGGTGCTTCAAATTAGCAAAAAATGGAAGAGAGGATATTTGACAATTCCAGTTGCTAAATAATGTACTAACTAATCAAAAACTGATTATTTGACAAAAGTCAAGGCATTAGTTTTCATAACTACTTAGATTTGATAGGATTTTTCAACCCGCCCAAAGGCCATGAAACGACTAAGTTATTCCCTCGTACTTCTACTTTTGATTATTGGATTTAGCTGCAGCAGTTCTTCGAATGAACAAACATTCGATAGCTCCAAAATTCCTCGTGCTACAGCGGAAGAAACTGACAAAATAGTGGAAGATTTCATTATGGCGGAAGATGGATCTATAATTGAAATCCCTTCGGGCTTTTACGAACTCAGCACACAGCTAATACTCGACAATAAATCCAATATCATCATCAAAGGTGCTGGGATGGAACACACTGTTCTTTCATTCAAAAGCCTAAAAACCGGGGGTGAAGGTGTTAAACTTGTTGGAAATAACATTACTATCCAGGATCTAACAATCGAAGATGCTCCCGGAGACGGAGTGAAAGCACAACATACCGATGGAATTACTTTTCGCAGAATCAATGTCACTTGGACTAACGGCGACAAGTCAAAAAATGGAACCTACGCGATCTATCCTGTACAATGCAAGAATGTGATGATCGACGAGGTCATTGCTTCTCACTCGCGAGATGCAGGAATCTATGTGGGTCAATCTGAAAATATCATTGTCAAAAATTCCCTTGCTTTCGGAAATGTTGCTGGAATAGAAATTGAAAACTGTGATAATGCAGAAGTATTCGGAAACGTAGCTCGTAATAACTCTGGCGGGATCTTGGTTTTCAATCTGCCAGGATTGCCAAAAGCTGACGGTAAAGGCACGAAAATCTACGACAATGACATCATCGAGAATAACCACGAGAACTTTGCAACAGCAATGGGAGAAGGTGCAAATGGCAATACGGTAACGATGATTCCTCCAGGCTCAGGAGTGATTCTTCTGGCTGCCAAAGAAGTGGAGATCTACAACAATCGTATCCTTCGCAACAAAACCACAGGTGTGGCTATTGCCAGTTACCAGATCACAGGCTTTCCGAGCGAAGCACCCAACTGGTCGCCTTTCACCACAGACGTTTATGTACACGACAATGAATATGACCGTACGAAAGGTTTCCCTGACTTGAGTAGAGAACTGGGACAATTAGTAAGCATTTACAATGCACATGGCACAGCCAAAACTCAGGATATTATCTACGATGGAATCTGGGATGAGTCTATCAGCAAAGACATCACTACTAATCCGATGAGAATTTGTTTATCAGAAAAAGGCATGGAAGATCTATTCTTTACCCGCTTTTCTCTAATGAACGGAGAGGATAATATTGAAGGTTTTGCAGATGCTACACCGTTCCAAAACTGCACTGTAAGCGTAAATACAAACGTCACCACATTGGCTGAGATGTAATGAAAATGAGCAAGATTTTCTGGGGAGTTAATATATTACTGGCACTGGTGATTTTCACTTTTGCCTGTAAAAACGAATCTATCAAAACTGAAACAAATGAAGCCGCATTAGTTGATGAGTCTGCCGATGGGAGCTTTCCTTACAAAAGGCTATCTACTTATGGTTTCTTTTCTGGAGAATTGAAAGCGTTAAATCCTGTAAAAGCCTTAATTCCCTACACACCTGCTTCCTCGCTTTTCACTGATTATGCGCTGAAAAGTCGTTTTATCTTCTTTCCAGAAGGAGAAAAAGCGAGTTTGACAAACAATGAACTTAACTTTCCTGAGGGCACAGTTTTAATTAAGAACTTCTATTATCCCGCGGACTTCAGAAAGCCTAAAGAGAATAGAAGAATCATTGAAACCAGACTTTTGATCACTAGTGAAAAAGGCTGGGAAGCTTTTCCTTATATATGGAATGAGAGTCAGACTGAAGCGATTCTAAAAGTTGTAGGTGGAGAAATTGAAGTCTCTTTTACTGATTACGATGGAAAAGATCAGGTAATCAACTATATCGTACCCAACAAAAATCAATGCAAAACCTGTCATAATAAATCTGAAATATTGGCTCCAATAGGTGTGAAAGTTCAACATTTAAATAATGAGCTAGAATACCAATCTGGCAAAGCCAATCAGTTAGCGTATTGGACTGAATTGGGCAAATTAGAAGGTTTTGAGGAAGAGAAAGCTAATCCTGCTATGATCAATTACGAAAACAAAAATCTTCCTTTGGATGATAGAGCGATGGCTTATTTGGACATCAATTGCTCTCATTGTCACAGTGCAGAAGGACCCGCGAGTACTTCAGGACTTTTTCTCACCTATGACCAAACAGACCCTTTGAAACTGGGTGTGAATAAAATCCCTGTAGCAGCAGGAAACGGTGCTGGAAGCTTTGACTTTGATATTGTACCTGGCAAAGCAGATGAATCTATTCTTACCCACCGAATGAATTCCACAGAAGTCGGAATTGCAATGCCTGAGCTTGGAAGAACCACTGTCCATAAAGAGGGCGTTCAGCTAATCAAAGATTGGATCAACAGTATGAAATAAGGGAAAATGGTTATACTTAGTGATGCAAATAGTCAAGCTTCCTTTGATTTGAAAGACCCCCTGCCCGACGAGTGGAATACAGGTGCCCGAAGTGTCGTAGATACTAGTGTTTACCAGATTCTACAAAACACTGTGACTTTTACTGGCAGAATAGAGTAATTACATGTAAGAGAATATAAAAATGAGGACTTCGAGTCGAGACATTCACTTGGTCGAATATTATTCTAGTGTACTCAACTGCGCTCTCTGTGTAAAATTTCGGTTAAAAAAAATGCCTCCGCAATCTAGACGGAGGCATTTTTCTATAATAATTAATAATACATCTTCTCTTAGAACGTATAGCCAGCAGACAATTTGAAGCCTCTATTGAATACATCAGCGTCACTGTCTTTGAAAATCGGAGTGAAACCGTAATCATAAGAAGCCTGAACGTTGAAACCTTTTGGAAGATTATATCCAACACCAAGCACTATGGCAAAGTCAGTTTCTTTGATCGCATCTGAGTCATAAGAAACCGTATTCCCAAAGAAATCTCCTTCAAACTTGGAACTTGCCAAGAAGGAAATCTGAGGCCCGGCGAATATATTGATCCCGTCTACCGGATACAATCTCAAAAGAACTGGAACATCTACATAGCTTAAAATAGCTCTGCTATCTGCGAAGTCATCATTTTGAGTTCCTTTCACAGAGTAGTAAACTCCCGGTTCCAATGCCAACCGATCAGTCATAAACAACATGGTGTAACCACCTACGTGGAAGCCTACTCTGTTGGTGTAACTATTTTCTGAAACATCATCACCACCAAAATTGAATAAGCTGGCACCACCACGGATACCAAATCCTCCTGGCTTTTCTGATGATTGTGCTTGAGAGAGTTGAACTGCTCCCAGTCCAAGGGCAAGAATTAACAATACTTTTTTCATAGTCAAATACTAGTTGGTTTTACAACTCTATATTGCCACGACCATGCCAAAAGATTTCTCTAAGACTAAATTTCTAATCTATAACTTTTTTTTCAATGTAGTTTGAGCTCAATAAACTCAAAGCACCCATGTATTTCATGTGGAAATTTAGGGTGTCTCCCACCTTATAGTTATTAGGATTTTCACCCAGGTTAATGATCAACATATCTGAACTACCTCCAAGGATTTCATATTCCCCATCAACAGGAATCAAGTATTTTGGATCCACGTCGAGCAATCCAATATCGATAATAGCTCGAAAGGAGCTTTTGCCATAGAGAGATTGGTCGATTTCAGCAGTTTCTCCTTGAGGGTTAGCAGCCAGATTACCAACGGGTAAAAGTGGCTTTTCCTGCATTTCGATGATCTCAGCATGCAGTTCAAAGACATCATCGTTCATGCCTTCAATCACTTTTTCCTCAAATAAATCCAGGCCAAAATACAAGGTCTCTCCGACTCTGAAATGATTAATTCCTTTAGGGAGCTGCTGAGTCAGCATCAAAGGTATGGTCACTGAGGTCCCTGCGGAAACCCAAGGAATCTCCTTATTGAACTTTAACTCAATGATTTGCTTGTAAAGCGAAAGTTGAATGAGTTTATCAGAAGAAGGCATCACGCCATTGAGACAATTGAGATTAGTGCCAAGACCGATTACATCGATATTGGGAAGTTGGAAGATTTGGGAATAAAATTCCACCAATTGATCTCCCATTACTCCTTCACGAAGGTCGCCAGTCTCGACCATAATGATGATCTTGTGATTTTTGCTCTGCTCCACAGCTTCTTGGCTGATCCATCGGATAGTTTCCAGTTCGCTATTCAAACTTACATCAGCAAACTGAACCATTTTACCTACATTCCTTTTGGATACAGGCTTTATATAAACTGTCTGGATTTCTGGATTAAGAGACTTTACCATGGCCAGATTACTGATCCGACTATCGTGAACTTCATCTACTCCAAGATTGATTAGTTCTTGAAGAAAAAGTCTATCACCACAAAGTAATTTTGATACCACTCCCCACGAAACTTCATTAGCGGTAAAGGTCTGTTTGAGATAGTCAAAATTCTCCTTGAGCTTAGCTCTATTTAATGTCAAATAAGCCATGTTACTTCGTCAACCTCATTTCAAGGTATTTGTTGGTGAAACCGATTCGTTCGTATAGTTTTTTGGCAGGATTATCTGCTTCCACGTGCAAGGCAATAGAACCATTGGCCATTTTGATTGCAGTTTCCATGATTTTACCTCCGATACCTTTTCCTCTTTGGTCAGCATCTACCGCGATATAAACGAGGATATTCTCTGGAATATAGCCCGACATACCTGTTTTATTCATGATAAGTGCGCCGAGTATTTTGCCGTTCTCCCGAGCCATGACTACAAAACCTCCTGCATGCATACTTTGATCCAGTGCATAATCCAGACATTTCATTATATCATCCTTAGGGTCGCCGTATTGGCCAAGGTGAAGGAAAAGGAAATCTGCAATCTCATTCTTTTGTAAATAAGTTGCGCTGTCGATAGTTGCTAGAGTTTCTAATTTGATCATATAGATTTTAACTTTGATCTGTAATTTTTTTCATAATAAATCACTGACAAAAATGTCAGCAAAGAGAGGGTAAGTCCAAATAAATTGGCATCCAAACCAAATGGAAGCGAGACCTCAGATATAATCAATCCAGCCGTCAAAGAGCCTCCTGCGATCATGGACGAAGTAGCTGCTGTGGCGCTTGTCTGCCCAAAGAACAAACCTGCGATCACTGGTACAAATAGTCCTGAGACCATAAAGGCATAGGAATATAGCATCATACTCAAAACTTCCGTCATCTGCCAAGCAATAATAATTGCCACAATTCCAATTACCAATGTCAGTAACTGAGAGATTCTCATCTCTTCTTTCAAAGATTTCTCAGTGTAATACTTCCCCAGAATATCCGTGGTAAGATTTCCCGAAGCTGCCATCAAGCAAGAATCTGCCGTAGAGAGAACTGCTGAGAAATAAGCTGACATCATCAAGCCCAAAATACCGGCTGGTAAGATCTGGCTTAGCAAAACAGGAAGCCCCATCTCAGGATCCATCGCTGTCGTAAAACCCTCCAATGCACCTTGCTCCACTGCTACTCTGGATAGTAAACCCAAAGAAACTCCTAAAAGTGCCATGATGGGCCATTCGAAAAGTCCCGCGATGAACCAAGCCTTCTTGGCAGACTTTACGTCCCGAGCAGCAAAAATCCGCTGATATAGCGTCATCCCTACAAACCAGATTGGGATTATCGTAATTCCCCAGTTGGCAAGATTCTGCCAAGTGAGATTGGAAAATGAGAAAAACTCCTGTGGCAAAGTGCTTTGGATTCCTTCCCAGCCACCTACATAATTATAGGAAATTGGGATTCCGATGAACATCAATCCTGCCATCAAAACTATCCATTGAATCGTATCCGTGTAGATCACAGCCTTCAGCCCACCCATTACAGTATATACCACCGCCACAGCGCCCATGATCAAAAGTGCGTAAGAAAGATCCAACTCTTCAAAAGTACCTGAAGCAAGCTTAGCGCCAGCTAATAGCTGTGAAGAAGTAAAACCAAGGTACCCAAGGAAGCAAATCACAGCAGCTACTTTAGCTGTAGTGGAATTATATAGATGCCCTATGATCTGAGGAAAGGTGAAAAACTTGGCAAAAGCTGGATCAGACTTTACTCTTGGAATCAAAATCACTGCCGCAAGCCAAGCACCCAAAAGTCCGGTAAATAGCATCCAAGAACCTGACATGCCCATGACAAACCCGAGCCCACCAAGTCCAATAGAAAAGCCTCCACCTACGTCAGTTGCGACGACCGAAAGACCGATATGCCAATGGCCAATGTTCCGGCCACCCACGTAGTAATCCTCCTGACCTGAGTTCTTTCTCATATAAAAAAATCCCACACCCAGCATCGCCAGCATGTAGGCCACAAAGATCCCCAGATCTAAATAACTCATATCCACTTTTTATTTGTAACAAATCAGTTTTGAAATATAATTTTTCAAAGTTACGCAATAAGCCTCATATTCAAAATTTTATTAGGTTTTTAGGATAATTTTGATCATTCAGTGCAATTGAAAGTTAAAATAATCTTAAATAAGGTCAAGACTAAGGCTAGGTCAAAACAGTAAATGATTCTTTACCAGTGAAGAGCAATGCTCGCAGAGAGTAAAGCTTATTTGAGTTTACGTCAATTGCGTATAGGTGCTTGAAGTCAAGAATTGTGGGTTAAAAATGAGGTTTTTCTCTCCTGCTAGTTACTTCTCAAAGCAGGAAAAACCTTATGCCACACAATTTAGGGAGGGATTTTTTCCTACTTTACTAAACCTGATTCTGGCACTCGCATTCATCAGAATTCAATTATAAATTAAATTAAGTGTAGGCTATTTCAAGTCTTTTTGAAAGCATAGACTGTTCTCTATTTGGATGTATTGCCCATAATTCGGAATGATAGAATAGCCTTTCTTTTTATAAAGTGCCACCGCCTCCACCTGTCTTTTGCCTGTTTCCAGCACACAACTCTTATAGCCTAATTCCTCAGTCCAAGCTTCCAGTTCTGTCAATACCTTTGAAGCCAAACCTTTTCCTCTAGCTTCTGGGTTGGTAAACATCCGCTTCACTTCCATTGAGTCTGCATCAAATTCCTTGATCGCACCGCATGCCATGGGAATTCCATTTTCTGAGCAAACGACTACATTCTTCAGCTTATCAATGGTATTGAACTGATTATAATAGTCATGGTCTCTGCCGTCTTTTTGGGCTAGATAGGCATCCAGCAATTTTACCAAGGCTATAAAATCAGGATTGGAGGAATCGGTACGGGTAAGTGTGATCATGTGATGAAGATAAAAAATTCGATGATGGTGGGAGTAAGATATAGGTTTAGTTGTATATTTTGAAAAGCGAATCAAGGTGAGAAAATAGCTTGTAATTCAGCTAATCATTATATAGACACAGAATATGCACAGCATACCATTTAGTTTGTCTAAAATAAAATCAGTTTTAAATAAGAAGAATCCATGACTACAAAGCGAATATTTTTTACAGGAGGATCGGGAAAAGCAGGAAAGCACGTGATATCCTACCTTCTCGACCGAGGACATAAAGTAATGAATGTTGATCTCAAGCGGTTGGATTACCCAGGGGTGGATAATCTGATCGCTGATATTACGGATTCCGGGCAAATGTTTAATGCCATGAGTTCGTATGCCGGCTTGGATGAATTGGAAGCAGGTGATGGCGTTCCAAAATTTGATGCTGTAGTACATTTTGCTGCCGTGCCCAGGATCTTAATCAATCCTGACAATGAAACATTTCGGGTCAACACCATCGGTACCTACAATGTGATTGAAGCGGCTGTTAAGCTTGGAATTAAGAAGATTATTATTGCTTCGTCTGAGACCACCTACGGTATCTGTTTTTCGGATGGCCAAACCGATCCTCATACGCTGCCTTTAGAAGAGGGTTATGATGTTGATCCCATGGATAGCTATGGATTATCGAAGGTCGTTAATGAGAAAACGGCGCGCAGTTTCCAGCGACGGTCAGGATTTGATATTTATGCACTTCGTATCGGAAATGTGATTGAGCCTCACGAATACGATGAACTGTTTCCGCATTATTTCAAACATCCCGAAGTGCGCCGCAGGAATGCGTTCTGTTATATCGATGCACGAGACCTGGGTCAGATTGTGGATTTATGTTTGAAAAAAGATGATTTGGGATATCAGGTTTTCAATGCCGGAAACGATCACAACGGTGCGATTATACCCAGTAAAGAATTAGCGGAACGATTCTTCCCTGGCGTGCCAATTACAAGTGAACTGGGGGAACATGAAGCTTTATTTTCAAACCGCAAAATCCGCGAAGTGCTAGGGTTTAATGAGCAGCATAATTGGAGAAAATATGTGAAAGGGGAGTGATTGGTTATTGGTAAGGCAAGCCTCGTACTGAGCTTAATTAACTCCTACCATTCCACGATTGACTGACGAGACCCAAAGCCAAAATAACTCCTACTTGGGTCTTTCTTTGGAATAAAGCTCCTTCATCACGCGGATTTTCTCGGGATCCTCGACTAATGACTGATCTGAAAACATCATGATTCCTGAGGCAGGAAACTTAGAACCTTCGATCATCACTTTTCGAAATTCTTCAGGACTGACGATCCCCGGTTTATTATGGGCTTGGACAATCGGCCAAATTTGCAACTTCCCGCCTTCCTCTACCTTGAGAGTCTGCCCAATCCAAGACACATACTCTCCTACCCAGCTCGTCGGCCTTCCTGTCATGTGATGGAAAAGCATGGGAGCCAGCACATCCACTCGCTCAGCTAAAGAAGTAAGGTCCAAGCCCAGAGTTCTGTATAAGGCAGAATCAAAATCAGAGGGATACCAGGCACAGTGAAACACCCCTAATTTTGCCGCAGGCTGTTGCGATTTGAGGATTTCCCCCATATCCTCTACCCAGCCGTTGAGTACCTCCACTCGCCATTTTCTCCACTGTGGATCGAGATTTTTCAAAATCCATTCTGCTCGTTGTGCAATAGTTTCAGCAGGAATCACCGTATCTATAGCTGCTTCGAAAGCTCCAGTACACCGATTACAAAAACAGGTCTCGGGTAAAAGCGGCTCAGGGGTTTCAAATTGGGCATGCCAATGCACGTAATCCAGAAAAACTCCATCCACCTCATAGTCGCGCAGGATCTCTTTTAATTGATCAGCCCGAAAGGCTTTGAATCCTGGATGAGTGGGGCAAATCCCCATAAACCAATCCGCAGGAGGTGATTTTAACCCTTTTTCATTGATTGGCCATGCATCGGGATGATCTATCAGGTATTCCTTTCCGTTTAGGGTGGCAAACTCCACAAACACCTTTACTCCTTGCTTTTTAGAATTGTCGTAAAACTCCCGGTTGAGCGAACCACTCCTGACAAAAACGGCATTCATTCCTAGGGAATCAAAAGAATACCCTGCTTTCAGTAGCGTTCCAGGATTGCCATATACACCTTTGATAAATTCTTCAGAAGCTTCTTGAGAAGGAGAAGATTTACAAGAAAAAAGGCTGAGAATTAAAAGATGCAAGAGGACATTTCGCATAGGGTCAGAGGATTTTGGGGATAAACGTTATCTAGCAAAAGAAGACAAACTTGATCCAAGATACTAAACCTCACTATGTTTAAAATTGCCCTTGGGATAGTTGGTCTGCGAAAGTTTTCGGGGCAAAGTGCTCTCCTATTCTATATCATCCATCTGGAATTATCTCCGATGAATATCGTGAATTCCAACCGGCGTCCTGCTTGGACTAAGCGTAGGCTACAACTGAATGTGAAATTGGTGTTTGACTACGGCTGCATAATTGACAGAAATATGTGAAAGGGGAATGATGGCTAGACTTGTAGACCAGCATGAGTGATGTGCCATCGATTCAGGGACATCCTCTTTCTTGGGCTGTACTCCTAAGACCGGAATATCTGAATCACCAAAATGGCCAGCGTAACCATAACTTGGCAAAGAAAACCTTCACTCTTATATTTTCAGCTAAGGCTCAATGTTAGACTGCCTTTAAAAATAAGGATAGATTTTTGTAAGTTTAATCATTTAAAAGAAGACAAATGACAGCAATAGAATTAAAGACTTATTTAGTAAACAGGATTCTGGAGATAAATGACGAGACTTTTTTGAAAGCTATCAAAACCATTCTCGACTCAAAGTCTCAATCTGAGAAGTTGATCCTCACTCCAGAACAACGGTTTGAAATAGCTGAGTCAAAAAAACAGATTGAGCAAGGATTATTTCTCAACCAAGAAGAAATGGATCATGAGTTTGATAAATGGCAAAGCGAAAAGTAATCTGGTCCCACAAGGCTAAAATCAAACTTTTTAGTATTCTGGATTTTTACAAAGCCAGAAACAAGAGCTCTAGCTATTCAAAAAAAACTTTATTCCAAATTCAAACATCAACTTTCTCTAGTAGATCAACATCCTGAGATGGGAATTAAAACGGATTTTGAAGAAATCAGGGGACTAATAGTCGGAAATTTTATTCTCTTATACGAAATTAAAAGCAGCAATATCATTGTTCATTCTATTTGGGATTCAAGACAAGATCCGGAGAATTTAAAAATTAAGTAATCCTCCATCCCTCTTTCTTCACCCTCAAAGACCAGAATCAATTAATGATAATAAGAGTGGTCTATCCTGCACAACATTCTAGTATATTCAATCTAAAAAGCTTTGACAGGGAGGATTTACTACATTGAACCATCAAAATTAACAAACCCCAACATGATCAAAAAATACTCATTCGCATTCACCTTTACAGCTGTTCTTTTTTTAAGCTCCTTCACCCACAGCTTTGGACAAACAAACACAAAACCCTTTGTATATGGAGATCTTTTGCCGGATGCACCAGAATTGGCAGCACGAGGCGAGTATGCTGTTGGTGTTCAAACATTAGATTTAATCCATGCCAATCAGCTTGACATCCTGAACTATGGTAAAGGCACTGACTCACTTTACAATAGACCGCTGAAGATCGAAGTGTGGTACCCGGCAGAAGCTGGATCTAATGAATTGATTTCTTATGATGAAGTAATGGGACAAAATGGTTCTCCAACCAGGCCAATTATTCCCTTTACTTTTCTGGGAAGAGCCACTCGAAATGCAAAACCTGCCTACGCCGAAGATTCTTATCCTTTGGTAATTGTATCTCACGGATACACAGGTTCAAGGTATTTGATGACTTATCTGACAGAGAACCTTGCCTCAAAAGGCTATGTGGTAGTGGCGATAGATCACACAGATGCAACTTTTAGAGATGCTGCCGGCTTCCAAAGCACCTTACTCAACCGATCACTGGATGATCTTTTCGTCCTCAATGAAATAGCAAGACTTGGCAATCAAAAGGACTCTTTCCTAAACGACTTAGTAAACTCTGACAACACCGCATTGATTGGTTACTCAATGGGAGGCTATGGTGCGGTCAATGTAGCAGGCGCAGGATACAGCCCTCAAGCTGCTCAACTCTTTGGTGGTATGACCGGTGGGAGCAAAGCTTTATTAAAACGAAGCATGGGAAACCCCGAATTTGAAGCATCCATCGATCCTAGAATCAAGGTGATTGTAGCTTTTGCTCCTTGGGGAATGCAGCGTGGCGTTTGGGACGCAGAAGGCTTGGCTGGAATAAAAATTCCTTCCCTTTTTGTGGCAGGAAGCAAGGATGATATCTCTGGATATGAAGACGGCACCAAGGCAATCTATGAAGGGGCCGTCAATTCTGATCGATACCTGCTTACCTATATCGATGCCAGACATAACACAGCGCCAAACCCTGCGCCAGCAGAATCTCTAGACTCAGCTAGACATATTGACGAGTATTTGAGATATGCAGATTCTGTATGGGATATGCGTAGAATCAATAATATCAACCAACATTTTGTCACTGCCTTTCTAGGCTTTTACCTCAAGGATAATGGAGCTTACAAAGCTTATTTGGATGTCAATGCAAATTCAGATAAGAAGGAATGGCCTGGTTTTAAGCCTCGGACTACCGTTGGATTGGAGATGGATCATGAATCGGCTAATTAATCAAGGGCAGTATTTGACGCCAAATAAATACATTTTCGATATTGCCTTTGACATTAGAAGGAATGTATGCTAGAGTAGAGAAGTTTTAAACTCTAATTCATTGACGATTATGGGAGATATTGAAATGAATGCTTAATTCGCTGAATATCCTTCAGCAGATTAAGAGAGTACTAAAATAGACACCGAACTTTCTTGAAAATATTGACAGCCTGTTGTAAGTCACTTTAATGAATTTAAGCGACCTCTTAGATAAAGTAAATTCAAAAGAGACATTCTTTGAATTGGTCGCTGCTCTCAAAAAAGATAAAATAGACGAAGATGAAAAGGAGAATATCAATCGATCTTCAAAATTTTCATTTGGCGCAAATGGTTGCGAAAATGGGAATATCTCCATGTTTCTCGATGCAATTCATTTATTTGGAAATGACAACGAAGAAATAAGTCTTAGCTGGTATAGTTATGCTCTTTTACTCTACTCAGGTATATTCTACAAATGAAAAATACTTTCTCCCTTTCACCCAACCGAGGACTAGTTATCTTTATATCCAACGCAGAAAATAATTAACCTCTTTCTGAATCTTAATTAATTTGAACTCATACATTTTTTGTTATTCATACCAATACTTGGTATTTTCATGGTAATTATAAACAATCATGGCAAAAAACACATCAATTTTACTGGGAGATTATTTCGACACGTTCATTACTGAGCAGGTTAATTCGGGTAGGTTTTCCTCCGCTAGTGAGGTAGTACGTGCTGCCTTAAGAGTATTTGAGCATGAGGAAACCAAAAAGTCCGTACTAATATCTGCACTTAAAAAGGGAGAAGAATCAGGATTTGTGGAAGACTTCGATCGTACTGACTTCTTGCACAAACTTCATTCTGAATATCCTGAAAAATCAATTACAGGATAAGTAAGGAACCTGCCTCGGACTTAGAAAATTCACACGGAAATCACTATCAAAAAATGGTCTGTGACAAAGACCATGGTCAAACTTCAATTTAACTGATCTTCCAGCTTTGATCCTTACTTCCCAACTCCTCCCTACAACCCGTACTTCTTACCCATTTCTCGTATCAACTCATATCCATTCTCCGCCATATCCCAAGGCTCGGAGAAATTTCTCCACACACCGATGGAATTGGCAAAGGCTGGATCATTTCTGGTAAAGCCCTCGATAGTCAGCCAACCCTTATAATTCACCTCAGCTAGGGATTTAAATATCTCGTCAAAATTCACATGGCCAGAGCCTGGAGTTCCGCGGTCATTTTCTGAAATATGAAAATGACCTAATTGAGGAGCAATAAACTTAATCGCATCACCCAACTTTTTCTCTTCAATATTCGCATGATGGGTGTCAAACATCGCCTGCACGTTTGGATGATCTACTTTCTTCAGCAAGTAAGAAAGCTGTTCCATGGTATTGCAGAGGTAGCATTCAAATCTATTCAGTGCCTCTGGAGTCAATAGTATACCAGCTTGCTGGGCATAATCACCCATTGCATGCAGGTAGTCTGCAGACCAGTTGTATTCCTCTTCTATCGGCTCGCGCGAAGCAAACACAGTAAATCCAGAATGGTATGGTCCGCAAAGTACCTGGGCATTCAGATCAGCAGCACGGTCGATCACCCATTTGAGTTGCTCGCTTGCCGCCGCCCGGACTTTAGCATCCTGAGAAATAGGATTTTGATCCGGCCCCATTACGGTTACAGCAGTCACTTCCAAGCCAATGTCAGCACAATGCTTGCCTACCAGTTTAAAGGATTCTTCCGGAGAACCTCCGATAAAAAACTCTGCTCCATCATACCCGATTTTCTTCAAGCGATCGAGAACAGGCAAAAGCTCTTCTGACATCTCTGCCGACCAAGCCAGCACATTAAATCCTATTTTGTTCATATATTATTCACTCTAAATATTCACCTATATCATTCAGAACTTCATTATTCATAATTGGACATTCATCATTCGTCATTAAAAATATCGAAGTACGAATGATGAATTTTGAATAATAAAGTCACTATCTATTACTTAAAATCACCAACCTTCATTCCTTTCCTAAAGCTATCAAAGCCAAACATAGTAGGCTCATAGTTCCCAACAATCTCCACAGAAAGATCTGGTGTAATCGTCTCAGGCATATCCAATAGCCAAAAGGAAGCATTCACGATCAAGCGGCGCATATCTTCCACTTGGAAGTCAATCGAAGAACCCAGCGTACTTCCCAGCACCTTGCCTGTTTTTCCTCCGTCTAGCGAGTAATCCTTCGTCCAAGCAATGGGCATAATAGATTTATCCCACATCAATGGAGCTTCTGGAGTCATTCCCGCGGTGGATTGTCCGAATAAAAGCACATTGGCTGCCACCGGCAAATTCTTAATCGAATAAACGTCCGTAGGAGCCCAGATGTCATCCACGCCACGCAAAATAGGGTGATCTGCATCGCGATCTACTCCATCTATCAGCGCTCGTGTTCCTTCGGATTTGTGAATACCGTGATGAGCTACCCATGTTTCACCTACGATCTGCTGACCAAATCCGCCTTCCCAACCAGGGACTTTGCTATTCCAAGTCCACTTGGAATATGGGGATTCTTTGTCTTTAATAGCAAAAGGGTGCGTTGAAGTACGTAGTGCGATCAAAGGTTTACCTGATTTGAAGTAGTCTTCCAAATGTTTCATCTGATCCAGAGGCAAATCCCTAAAACGGATCAGCATAATCACCAAATCGGCATTTGCCAAGTGCTCCAACCCCGGAATATTAGTTTGATAGCTTGGGACAATATCTCCTGTTTCTGGCTCGATAGGGAACAGTACAGTTGTATTAAAACCATAATGCGTTGACAGTATTTTCGCCATCATGGGCATGGATTCCTCAGATCTGTACTCGTCGTCTCCTGAGATCAGCACTATATTTTTGCCTTTGCCTGGCCCCTCTTTACCCTCAAACTGTAAGAAGGTTTTGCCGTTTTGGGCGGTAACACAGGAAATTGAAAGAACTGCTATCAAAACAAATAAGAAGGCAGACTTTGTAAAGGATGGACTATTCATGGTTTTTAGAGGAATGAATTCGGAAAATAGTAAAACTTTTAAGGGTTTTCATCCTGTGAGCAAATTTCTCTTTCGGTATCGATTCCGTTAATTCTTTCACCTTTCAACAGAAAAATGAAAAGACTAGCGGTAAAAAATCCCTACTTTCTCATTCAAAATACAATTTGTACTCCCCAAATACCCTATAAATATGAAAAAGGACAGAAGAAACTTCCTTAAAACTGGCTCACTAGCGGCATTCGGGCTGAGTGGAATTACAATCATCCCTTCGACAGTGCTTGGCAAATCTCTGGGACATATTGCTCCAAGTGATAAAGTAAATCTTGCTTGCTGTGGGGTCGGAAACAGAGGTGCTCAGATCATCAACGATCTTTACAAAACAGGCCTGTGTAATATCGTGGCACTTTGCGATGTGGATATGGGAGCTCCGCACACTACAGAGATCATGAACAAGTTTCCAAACGCAAAGCGATTTCAGGACTTTAGAAAGATGTTTGATGAGTTTGGAAATGGATTCGAAGCCATAACGGTAGGAACTCCTGATTTTTCACACTTTCCCATCACCATGCTAGCCATGTCTGAAGGCAAGCATGTCTATACAGAAAAGCCAATGGCTCGTACTTTCAACGAGGTTACACTCATGATGGACAGTGCCAAAAGACATAGAGTAGTCACTCAAATGGGTAATCAAGGACACTCTGAAGCCAACTATTTCCAGTTCAAAGCATGGAAAGAAGCTGGCATCATCAAGGATGTGACCGCAGTAACAGCCCACATGAACAGCCCAAGAAGATGGCATGGCTGGGATGTAAATATGCAAAGCTTCCCAAAAGCAGAAGCTATTCCGTCCACACTTGACTGGGATACTTGGCTGATGGCTAGATTTCCCCATGATTACAATAAGGACTTTATCAATGGTCAGTGGAGATGCTGGTATGACTTCGGTATGGGCGCTTTAGGAGACTGGGGAGCACATACAATGGATACGGTACACGAATTTCTCGACCTTGGTTTACCATACGAAGTTGACCCAGTGATGCTCAAAGGCCACAATCCATTCTTCTTCCCTATGTCGTCCACTCTTGCTTTCAAGTTTCCAGAGCGGGGTGATATGCCTGCTTTGACTATGACTTGGTACGATGGAGTAGATAATGTCCCGCCAGTACCTAAAGATTATGGCGTATCAGAATTAAATTCGGAAATCCCTGCAGCCAGTACAGGACAGATTCAGCCTGCGAAATTAAACCCGGGAAAAATCATTTATGGCAAAGACCTCACTTTCAAAGGTGGATCTCATGGCAGCACACTTTCGATTATTGGTGAGGAAAAAGCCAAAGACATGGCAAGCAAACTTCCAGATGTTCCAGAAAGCCCATCAAATCACTTTGCCAATTTCCTAAAAGCTTGTAAAGGCGAAGAAGAAACCCGTTCGCGCTTTGAAATCGCAGGGCCTCTTAGTCAGGTGTTCTGCTTGGGAGTATTAGCTCAACAATTGAACACTACCTTGAAATTTGACAGAGAAACTCAACGTATCACGAATAACCCACTTGCAAATCAATTGCTAGGAGGCGAAGTACCGAGAAGAGGTTGGGAAGAGTATTATACACTTTAGGAGAATTATTAGTTTAACGCCAAAAGCTGGAATGAGAGATCGTTTCAGCTTTTTTTCTTTTTTAACCACTATCTACCCAAAGAAAGCAAAGTGCAAAGTTGCTTTCTCCTTGATCATTGATACTTTTTTAAGCCACAAAGTTTGCGAAGAAAGGCTCAAAGTTCGCAGTGGAATTTTCCTTTGAAATTGAGTTTGAAAATTGAACATTGATAGTTTTTCAACCACTTTATATCTTAAAGAAGATCTTCTTTTTATACAGGAAATAGCACAAATACCACATGGCTCCCAAAGTCAGGAATGCAGTAATAATGACGACTGCGGACTCTCCAATTCCTAAAGGAAATAATATTCCGCTGCTAAAAATCTCTATAAATCCGAATAGCCAGCTATGGCCTAAAATCTCAGCAAAGAGGTAAATGAAAATGGAGTTCATGCCCACCACAACAAAAGGGAAAACCCAGTTGTTTTTCTCTTTTACATCGACCAGCCAATAGCAAAATGCTAATGCCAGAATTGCCCAGCCGCCAGAAGCAAATGCAAAGGATGTGGTGCTGATTCGTTTGACAATAGGGGTGATCCCTGCAAAATCAAGCCCATAGCCAATTGCCAACGCAGCTAAACCTGCTAGTACCAAGATCTTGATTTTCTCTTTTTCAGACTTTGATGATAAAAGCAAATTCCCACAGATAGCTCCCCAGATCGTATGCGCAGCGGTTGGGATACAGTTGATAGCTACCCAGCCGCCACCGTTGATTTTTCCCATCAGGATCTGGTCTATGTAATTCCCGAAGTTGGTTCCATGTAGAAAGGGAGCTTCAGGATTATAGAGTCTGTACATGATCTCTGTCAATACCAGCAAACCAAGAGACACGCCTAATTGAACTTTCCAGGATCTGTCCAGTAGGAAGTAGGTCACCAAAATGGTGAAGGATAATTGAGTTAAGACATTCCAAAGTTCAAACACCAATTCCCCTGCATATACACAATGAAGGCCAGTACCGAAAAGGAAAAGGAGTAAACATCTCTTTAAAATATGTCGAGTCACTTTTCCCCGATCACCCACTACAGCCATTCTTTTATTTAATGAAAAAGGCATGGCTACACCAACTATAAACATGAAAAATGGCTGGATCAAATCCCAGAATCGGAGTCCATTCCAAGGATGATGGGTGAATTGCAGGAAGAAATTATGGAAGAGAGTTCCTTCAGGGTTTGCGTCAAGTAGCGTATGGTAAACCGATGCTGCTTCAGCTACCAACAAGAACATCGTCAATCCACGAAATACATCTAAGGAAACCAAACGCTTGCGATCGGAAAGGTGCTGGTTAGTCATGGGTTAAGTCTAAAAATTATGGCTTTGTCTAAAATAAGATTTTAGATTCTATTTTACCTAGAGATCTCTCTCATAATGATAATTGCTTGCTGAGGATAAATGTTATTTTATTCCTCCAAAAGCTCCAAAGCACATGTTTTTGTGGAGGATTTCTACTTTGCTAAAACCTACTTTTTTCATCAGATCCAGCTGATAATTCATAGATCTCGGTGAATCCTCTTTAGCTACATAAGCGAGTACTTTTTCACGGTATTCTTTTCCGCCTACACTTTCCAGATAATCTCCATAGCGCTCCCAGGTGTATTCATTGAGCAAGTCTGTGTCTTGGGTGATCAGATCTGAGATCATCAAACAGCCTCCAGGTTTGAGGAGTGAGAATAGTTTGGTAAAAGTCCTTTCCCAATCGTCATCTTCACGTAAATGATGCAACACTGCTCCAGCCATAATAATGTCGAAGCTCGCTTCTGGAAGCATGATGTCTCTAATATCACCCAGGAAAATGGATACGTCTGCGCTGGTTTCTGCAGAAACTCGTTCCAAGGCTTTTTCCAGCATTTTGCCACTGAGATCTACTAGCGTAAATGAAAGATCTGGGATTTTACTGAGCATTTTTAATGAATAATTACCGGCTCCACAGCCTACATCAAGCACAGTTGTAGCATTAGGGACAATTCGCTTTGCAGCTTCAGTGATAAGTTCCAGGGAGATAGTAGCATCAATTGTGGCGACTTGTCCTGTGTCAAGGTTTGAGAAACGTTCTACATCGTTATCGAATCGGTCGCGGATTTCGTCTGTACTGGACTTATTCATTGTATGGATAGTGTAAAAGTCTTTTGGTATAAATGTGTATTTGCACGAATGAACATGCACTAGGGATCTTACATGTTTGCTTAAGAATATCCCCCTTGTCCCCTTTAAGAAAGAGAGATTGCCGAATTTGAAGTTCTATCATTGATTCCAAGATCGTACTTTTAAATAAGCTGGAAATCAAATTTCTATAAGTGTTGATCGAATAAAATCATATTTCCGTCGGGATCTGTGACCATAAAACTGGCAGGGCCTGAGGTAGTTTCATCTGCAGGATTCATTATTTCAATTTGACTCGACTTGAGTTTTTGCTGAATTTCTCGCACGTCATTATATTCCTTTATTGCTTGTGCATTCTCATCCCAGCCTGGATTGAATGTAAGAATATTGCCTTCGAACATTCCTTTAAAAAGCCCGATCAAAGTGCCTTCATTTTTCATAATCAGGTAATTACTTTCCGCAGACCCACCAAACTGAGTGAAGCCAAGCTTCTCATAAAATTGTTATGAAGCTTCAAGGTCTTTGACACTAAGGCTGATAGAAAAGGCTCCTAATTTCATATCTGAGTTATTATTTGTTTGACTCTGAGTTGACTTCTTTTGATCCGCATAGAATATTGAATTGAAGAACAGACCCAGGCTGAAAGCTCCAGTCATTGCGGTTGCCAGAATTAAGAATCTATTCATGATTCAGTAAGTTTTAGGATAGAAATTTCAAAATAGAAATCATCGCGCCTAAGTGTAAGGCTTCGTGATAATTATTGAAGGTAACAGCATCTGCAGCACTAGCAAGGTGAAAGCCTTTGGAAGAGGTGTATTCGTTATACTCTTTGAATTTTCCAGTTTCAAAATCAGCAATGGTTTGATCAATAGGAGAGATCAAAAGTTCTTTGAACATCTCAACAGTTTCTTTTGGCTCATCGACTTCTGGTTTTGTGCCAGGTTTATATTTCTGAAACAGCTCGTCGGAAATATTCATAGGAAGCCCAGAAAGTCCATAGACAAGTCGCTGCTGAACGACGATCACGTGCCCAATATTCCAGATCAAATTGTTGTTGAATCCTAAAGGGATCTTATTCAGATGCTCCAATGAATTGTGCTGGAGAAATTTATAGTAAATGGAACGGTTATTTTTCCAGATGTGGAAGTTAGTAGTCATAGTTTGTTTTAGGGTAGTTTGTTTATTGATTTTCGAGTTCGTATCGTATCAGTCTATTTTTGGTATCAGCCAGCTCACTCCTTAAGTTATTTATTTTGCGGAGCAAATTGAATATCACATCTATGCCTTCTGGATTGACTTCAAGGTCTTGATGGATTCGGATCATTTTTTCCAAATCAGCTACTTTTTCCTCAGGAATAAATCGTGTCTGCTCTATGGTATGAATCTCGATCAAACCCAAGCTGTAAAGTGAGTCCACAAATGAAACTTCGATCTCATAATGCGTACAGAGCGTTTCTATAAGTATCAATTCTTGCTGTGCCATCTTATCTTAGTTTTTGGAGTTCTTCAAATAACTTTTTCTCTTCTGCCGTCAGATTCGTAGGGTTTTTGATTGAATAGGTCAGGATCAAATCCCCGAATTCGCCTTCTTTTTTATAGACTGGAAACCCCTTCCCTTTGAGTCTCACCTTGGTTCCATTTTGCGTTTCCGGAGCAACTTTCAGTTTGACTTTTCCACCAAATGTATCTGCCAAAAGCTCTCCGCCCAGCATAGACGTATAAAGATCCAGATCCTCTGAGGAATAGAGATTGTCTCCTTCGCGCTGGAATTTCGTGTCGTTTTTGATTGCAAACTTGATGTATAAGTCGCCATTTGGCCCACCATTGATTCCTGGGGCTCCTTTTCCTTTGATTTTGATGGTCTGACCATCGGCTATGCCAGCTGCGATCGTAAGGCGGATATTCTCTCCGTTTACCGTGAGAACTTGCTTGCGGGTTTGGTATGCGTCGTGGATAGAAAGCTGAAGTTCTGCATTAAAGTCCTGTCCTTTGAATTTGGTGCTTCTGCCACCTTGCCTGAAGCCACCTCCAGATCCGCCAAACATGGATTCAAAGAAATCGGAATAGTCTGCTCCACCATAACCTTCGCCACCAAAACCAGCTCCTGGATTCCCCTGGCCACGTTGCCGTCTTCCGCCACTTGCTCCAGCCTGCTCAAACTGATCTGCATGCTTCCAGTCTTTGCCGTACTTGTCGTATTTCTTGCGCTTTTCAGGATCACTGAGAACTTCATTTGCTTCATTTACTTCCTTGAACTTGTGCTCCGCAGTTTTATCATCTGGATTGACGTCAGGATGGTACTTTCGGGCTTGTTTTCGGTATGCTTTTTTGATATCTGCCTCGCTAGCATTTTTGGCTATGCCTAGGACACTGTAGTAATCTATAAATGCCATAATTTGACTGGAATTTACTAAAGGGTAGAAAAATAGTCTTAGAAATCCTTGCTGGAATTTCTCTTCATCAATATACTGAGAATGAATTTAGGATAGAAAATCAGCAGGTTATTCCTCCTGAATTTCATTGACCAACAATAATCCTTCTAGGCTTTGAAGCGTTAGTTTGCCTTCTGAATTTCTTATCGTCATTGATTTTAACAGCAATTTTATTTCTAGCTTTTCATTTTTTCTGGAAATGACTAACTCCTCTGAATTTACCTCGTGATAACCGCCATCGTATAAGTTTAAGAGGTCTTTCAAGTCGTTTGAAAGATCGAAAGTCATCTGTCCATCAGCCCATTTTAAGATTAAATTCGTTTGGCCGTCCTTGTCCACTTCCAGGTTATACTTCCTTTCAGTGAGGGATTCCTTGTCCTGATTCCATGCCCCTATATTTATGTGTAGGAGATAGTCGTATTCAGAGATTTGAACTTCGAAGTCCTCGTATGTAACTAGGTTCAGTTCTTTAAATGAATCTGATTCATTCAGCATTTGATAGTAAGGGACATACGTCAGTCCCATGGATTCTATCAGAAATTTACTTGGGTTTATAGCTACTGGACTTTTAGTGGTATTCTCCATCAAGCTATATAAATCCTGCTCAAACCATGGATATATGTTTTCCATTCCATGATAATCCTCCAGATATTGAAGGATGGAATTTACTTCATTCAACTTCTCTGTTTGGAGTGATTTTGTTCGCAATTCACCCAATGGCTTGAGGCTGCCCTTCTCTCCAAGTACCCAATTGACTTCATTTTGAATTTTGTCATTTACCAAAATCTTATTTTCTGTCAATATGCCAGCAAGACGGTTTCGCTGATTTCTTTCACTCAGGCTAAACATCCCCCATGGGCCAAAAGATGATAAGATCATGAACAAGGCAAGAGATGCTGGAATTGTCTTGATATTCTTTTTCCCAAACGAATAATAAATACAGATAAAGGTCAGCCAAATCCCCATCAAGGTGATAATATAGCGGTTCACAGTAAGACCATAATCCTGGATACGAATACCTATGGCAAAGAAAAGCAGGGTGACTAATGGGATGAGAAGGAGGTAATAGGCTCCATGAAATTTTTTAATCCAGCCGCTTTCTTTCCATTGCTGATAGGGATAAAGGAGCAGGTTGGTGAAAATCCCCAGTACCGATATGGCTACAATCATATAAGTCACAATTCCTTTCGGCCAGTCTCCGGTAATGATGATTTTTGCTCCATAGAAATATAGAATGCAGAGATAAATAAGTAGGAGTGGTATTAAGATGAATTGTGTGAAAATCTTCAGGCCTTTAGGGTAATCTTCCAGAGTGACTTTGTTTTCAAAGAACTTTGGGATACCAGCTAAGAAAAACCAAGTATTGAAAACGCCGAAAGTAATGGCAAATATTTGAGCATAAGTCTCTCCTTGAATATTGACCTCGAAAAGTGTATTGATGGCTAAAAGTGCTAGGTCGATTCCTATAACAATCACCAAAGAATAGTAGATTCCAGTGATCAGTCGGATGAATAAAATCTTATTGTAGTTCCAGAATCCTTCCTGATTATCACTTCCAAAATAGGGGAGAAAGGCGACCATCAAGTGAATCGCCAGATTGTAAATGGCATACCGTATGTATGGAACTCTGTTATTCGTCAAAGTATCCTCCGAAGGGAAACTAAAATAGATTAAACCCAAAAATAGCAAACCAATTACCCAGGCAAGTTGCCTTTGCATAGTGGTGAACTTCTTTCTTTCCGCAAGGACGTCAATGCAAAAATAAAGTGGAATTCCTAGAGCAAAAGTAAGTAGGAGATTGAGGAACCACAGATCGTCTATGGGTTCAGTTTCAATAATGTAGATGCTTAATCCTGCCGCTAGAACTCCAAAAAGTAAACTAAAGGGGAAGCGTATTGCGGTACTTGTTCCGTCTTTCTGGAGCTTTGCAATTGAAGGGAATTTCATAGAAATCTTTTAAGTCAAAAAATTGCTTATCCCCTAAGATAATAGACATTTTCATTAGAAGCTGAATTGGTTTTTACCGTTAGGTTCTATGCTTAAAAAGGATAGCCAATAGCAAAGTTGAAAATCAAATTTTCACGTCTCCAGGTTTTGCTGCCTATATTAAAATTATTGCTCCAGCGCTCTCCTTCCGGGAGGTATGGATAGCGAAGTGGGGTGGCA
Organism: Algoriphagus antarcticus; assembly: GCF_002150685.1. GTDB lineage: Bacteria > Bacteroidota > Bacteroidia > Cytophagales > Cyclobacteriaceae > Algoriphagus > Algoriphagus antarcticus. Next base: position 162,148 of record NZ_MSSW01000002.1, on the reverse strand, counting down.
AAATCAAAGCGTATCACAAAGAATTGTATATCAATTCTCAATCCTACGCCTGCTCCGACGGCGAGTTCCTTGTACCAGTTTTTAGTGAATTTGCCTCCAGGCAGTGCTTCGTTTTCATTTCGTAGCCAGATATTTCCAGCGTCCATAAATGCCGCGCCTTTCAAGTAAGAAACGATCGGGAACCGGTATTCAATATTCCCCTCAAATCTTATATCACCGGATTGGTCGAAAAATGAGCTATTGTCATCAGTTTTTGGTCGGTAAGTTCCAGGCCCTATAGATCGGATTCTGAAAGCCCTTATACTATTTGGTCCACCGGAAAAATATTGCTTCACATAAGGCAGAGAGACTGAGTTGCCAAATGGAAGTCCAGCTCCCAGAAAAAGTCTGGTTGCAATAGTATGCTTTTCATTCGGGCGGAAATAATATCGAAAATCAAGATCAGCTTTTGTGTACTGTGCATATGCTAATCCCAGGAATTTTCCGTTCTCAGTACCTGCGATAGAATTGATCAGGTTTAATGCGTTTCCTGCCAAGTCAATAGTCACGCCCGTGAAAATCGCATGCTTTCTATATTTGTCCTGCAGCTTATTGTATTGGAATGTGTAGTTGATTCCAGCAATAAAGTTTTGTTCAAAACTTCTTCTCAAAAATGGGTTTGCATCCAGAATCGCCTCAAATTCAGGTGAGGTTCTAGTGAGATTCACCAAATTTACACTTATAGGATTAATTTCATGGTAGACGAAAGGATTGGGATTCCAGAAATATCCGTAGTTCGTCGAGAATGAATTTAAGCGATATAGGCCTCCTCTGCTGAGGTATTCAACACCTATTCCCATTTTGGTTTTCGGTACGGCATAACTGAATTTTTCACGGATAGGAACGAAGAAAATAACTCTTGGGAAAATCAGATCAGCATTGACTCCTACTTCAAATGATTTCAGATTAGACCTGTCGCCGCCCGCTACCTGAAATTCGTAAGCGAATTTAGTAGATAGATTAAATGTCTCTCCACCGTTAAAAATATTACGATTTCTATAAGTAAGATTTAAAGTTGGCCCTGCAAAATTGTTTGATTTGGATACACCCAAAAGCTCTGCTCTCACGGATCTTTTCGTCATCGGCGAGAGGTAAATATTTGCCTGAAGATGACCTAGTGAGTCATCGGTGCTTAGCTCTTCATAGCGTAGATTTACAAACTTATAAGTACCGATAGAACTTAATCTATTACTTGTAAGCTTGGACATCTTGGGGCTATAGAGTTCCTCTTTTTGTATCAGAATATAATCTTCCAAAAGGGAAGGTCTGAACACCAAGTTCCCTTGGATGAAATTCTTTTCTGCTACTACAGTTGTATCTAGTTTCTCTCCACTTTCATCGATTGAATAGTTGGGAAAGACATTTATTTCATCTATTTGGTAGGGGATAATTCCTCTTTCGGGAGTATTTTGCTTTAATCTCAGGTATAGATTGAATTTCCGTAAAGTGTCAGAAATATTAGTGTCTGCCTCAAAAATCAGAAAATCATCATTGAAATTATAATATCCTTGCTCCTTCAAAGCAGAGTCAATTCTAGCCCGCTCCCGATTCAGAGTGTTGAGATCAAAGCGACTGTCTTCTACTATGAATGTTTCATCTAGCAATGAAGTTATTTCATGCTCAATCTGCAGGGAATCCCGATCTAACTGAAACTTTGAAAGGGTATAAGGTTCACCGAATTCTGCCACGTAATTGACCTTTGCTACCTTGTTTTTAAGGATGATATCTGAGCTGGAAGTACTATAGAAAAAACCTCTGTTATCCAGCCTGTTTAGAATCAGTTCTTCAGTTCTGGCTGGGTCAACTTGACTGAAATACACTGGTTCCTCACCTAGCTTTTTATTCAAAAATCTGTTGATGAATCCCGGCTTTTCTTGCGTTCCTTTATAGTGCGCCCAAAGCCCCACATACATTCCCAGTATTTTGCTATTTGGCTCAGGTTTTAGCAGGCTTTCCAGTTCAGCTTGGATCTCATCTATATCGCTGATTTTTGCCTCAGTTTTGAGTTTAAGATCGGCACCAGTGTAAAGAAACTCATCTTTAGGAATGTACTTCTTTACATTACAAGCCATAGCAAGTAGCAAAATGGCGCTGATCAAGGATATATGGCGTTTAATTTTCATTTCCCTCTGATTTTTTATTGGCCTTTGCTTTTTTCCTTTCTTCTTTTTCTACTTGTTTTTGCTCCTTTTTGTCCTTGTCATTTTCTTTTTCCAGCTCTTCAATTGGATTTGTTTTTACCTCTCCATCTTTCACTTCTTCAGGTTTCCAGAGGTTTCGGAATTGATTGAACTCTCGGTTGAATACTAATCCAGCGCCAGTCACTACCAACTGTCCATCAATAATACTCTCAAATTGGTTTTTTCTAAAGGCGCGGATTCTCCATCTACCGTCTTCGGAAAGCATGTATTCGAAGCTGATATTTGCCAAAATTGAACTTGCTGTATTCTGTTGACTTGCTGGAGTACCTTCTAAATCAACCTGACTTCCGACTTGTACGACCAAGCGGTCATTGAAAAGACTTTGCTGAGCATTGATGTTTAACTCAGTTCTATTCTGAGCTCCTCCATCTTGATAGCTGTCCACATCAAAGCCGACGGACAAACCGCTATCTCCAAACAGTTTGCTTGATAATGCATTCATCTGATCAGAAAGTAATTGGCTGACGCTGTTTCTAGCGATGGCTTCAGCTCCTCCGTTTGACCCGTCACTCCCTGTAGAAGGAAAGAATCTATTCAGCACCAGTAAGGAGAAGACCTGCTTATTGAGCTCATCTTGTTGCTCATTGATCTGCAGCACCCTGGAATAAACGTTTCCGCCAAAAGCTCCTCGCGCACCCTCTGGCATATCTAAAGTGAAGGAGATTTCTGGTTTTAAAAGCTCACCACCCACATTCAGATAAACAAGAAAGTCCAACTTTTGATTGTATTGGGATTGTGAAGCACTACTACTGCCAGATATCTGCGAGGCCATAAGTGCGGATGGGGAAGTCTCTATTTTGTAGATAGCCTGAAGATCCAATGTAGCATCCATTGGATCTCCGTTCCAGGTTATTCTTCCGCCATTGGCGATCTCAAATCTTCTGCTAACCAAGCCGTATAGCGACATTTCATAATGTCCGTCATTTACTTCATATGTTCCGCTAAGAGTGATCCGGCCATTAGGATCTATATCCAAAGAAAGATTCGCTGCACCGGAAATTGCAAGGTTGTCACCTGAAGCCTCATCTATTACAATAGTGAAAACAGCTTCGGGTTCTACGGTTAAAATAGCAGAAATGTCATATCCGGAAAATACGTCTGTAGTCTCTTCCATCTGACGAGTCAGAATGGCGTCAGGATTTTCCTTATTGACAAAGAGTACCACACCCTGTCGCTCGACAAGATCAGCCTGGGACTCAGGAATAATAATGGTCAGATCAGTATTGTCTTGTACATGAAGCTTTGCATTTACGATAGGAAGTGTGAGATCTCCCTGAATGGACACATCTGCATCTATAGTGCCTTTTCCGTAGAAAAGATCAGTGTCTTTGTTAGTAGAATTGATGACCATAAAGTTCTTTGCAGTCAGATTCAGGTCAAAGGATGGGTTTAAATAACTTTCTGTCAGAACGCTGCCATCAACTACGAATGTATTTCCGTCCATATCCCTCACGGTAAATTGATTGAGATAAAGGCCCTCATTGTCTACAGAGATTTTTTCATCAGAAAGCAAATACTTTGTGCTTAGTTGCGTTGGGACAAAGGATGCTTCATTAAATTGAAAATCACCATTATACTGTGGATCGGTGGTCGTCCCGGATGCATTTACAGTACCCGTAAGATACCCGGCGGCATCACGGATCTGGTCTCCTGAAAGTTCAGCCAATTTCTGTATTTCCACTCTGTTCAATTCAAGCTTGATATCAAATTCACCACCTTCCTCATTGGCGGCAAAATTGCCGTTCAGATCCAAATCAACGCCATCGTCTTTCAAGGAGAGAGCTAGAACGTAGTCACCTAGATTCTTGGCCGAAGCATCCAAACTCAGATTACCCAAAGGAACGGCAAACACTTTCAAACTGTCAATCTTCAATTCTCCCATCACCCCTGTAGCGCCAAATGGATTCTCCATCACAAGTCTTCCGTCCATTTTTCCGCCTGCAACGAGTTCTTGTGGATTCAGAAGACTGGTAAGAGTTGAAAGTCTAAAGTCATCAAAGACAACCGCGATATTTTCGTCTGTAAAGCCCTCCACATTGTTTTCCCAGGTTATTTCCTGATTTCCATTTGTGAATTTGAAATCCTTGAATTCCAGACTTTCCCCAGAATATTTCACCAAATTTTTCTCGGGAATGTTCCATTGCTCACCTTTCAATATCAAATCAATCGAAGATACATGATAGCTGAGGGTGTCTCCATCCAATCCTATATCTGAAGAAACGTGATACTTTCTTTCTTCGCCTTCATAAGAATGAAAATCAAAATAAAGCCTTGAGTCGGCAAGCTGACCGGTAACAAAGGTTTGATCCATGGTGACGGGTCCGGAATTCAGATTTGCAAATCCAAAATACATTCGCAACACATTTTCATTTGAGCGAATTCTAATTCCTAAACTATCCACTTCTGTTCCTGCATAATTCACAAATGGGAAATCGATAGTTGCTGTCAAGGAATCAATTTCCTGAAAATAGTCGACTTGAATCCTTGCGCTGTCAAATTGCTCCAAACTCTGAAGAAGAACCTCGCTCAGGAGCGGGTCTTCTGAAATTACCATATCCAGATTCATGATTACATCACTTTGGGAGTTTGCATGTAATGAATCAGCTTTATCCAAATAGTGCCTGAAATGCCCCTGTAAGGATGATGTCAGCTCAGAAGGATTAGTGTTAGTTCGCAAATAACCATTCAGGATTTTGCTCGCAATGTCCACACTTGAAGAATCTTCGCGTATTTTGGCATTTATATCAAGAATGCCAAACGGATAGGATTTCTGCTCATATACGATGATTCCATCGGTGATCTTTGTAGTCAGATCAAATGCTGCTGCATTTCCTTCGAAATTAGCATTTAGCATCATCCGAGCTCGGGTAGGTTTGGCAGTAAAGCCTAAAGCATAAAAATCCGCTCCTTGCAGATCCAAAGTCAAATCAACTTTTGAATTCAAGGAATCGAGATCAAGCTTGGTCAATAAATCAAAATTAAGGAACTCTTCATCAATCCACATTCGCACATCGCCAGCTCCATTTTCCAGTTTGCCTTCTAGTTCCAATCCTGAATAATCATGGCCATACAAGCCCAGCTGAGTGAAAGATGAAGTTAGACTCGCATTCAGATCATTTAGACTGCTACCTTCTCCGATTGCTTTTAGGGTGACAGATACCGTGTCTAAATTCTCGTTTTGAAGGATTTTTCCGAGCTGTAGCATGGAGACAGCTAGTTCTGTGTCGAATGAGATTGCATCACTGTTTTTGTAACTTCCATTGAGGGCAATATTCCCAAAATCAGTATCCAGTTGTAAGTCTGCGACTGCATCATCGATCTTGCCTTTGGCACTTGCGGTCAGATCAAAATTCTCAGGAAGTTTTATACCAAGAGCGGATTCGTCCACGAATTTGATGAGTGTCTTCCTGGTGGTATGAGCTTTAATATCCGGGAAATCAAAAGTCAGCAATTCCACGTCGGTTGGGTTGCCAACTGTTCCTTGGGTTGTCAGTTTTGTATCGCTCCATCTCAGATTAAGCGATGAAATGTCAATCGCAGACAGATTTCCTTTTGCTTTGGCAGTCAAGAGAATTGGCGACTTTGCTATCTCTTGGATTAAAGTGTCCCGAGCCAATTCGGGAGCAAAGAAATAACTGTCGCGTACATCTGCCCTCAACTCGTCTATAGTCAGGATTGCGCTGGCATTTTCAGGCTGATCAAAAAGACTTTGAATCGACTGATAATTCAAGGTTAGGTTTCCATCCAGCTTGCTGCGGTTGGTTTGAAGGAGTAAGTCCTCAATTTCTATCTCCTCATTTCCCAAACTGATTGCTGTGCTGAACTCGCGAAGCTCAAAGCCGCTTCCTTCTGTAAATTCCAGTTTGTTCAGTTCAAGTCCTACTTTTTCATCTCGTATAAATGCGTTTTCCAAATCAAGATTAAGTGCTGTGATTTGAATTGCTTCTGGATTGAAATAACCTTTTTTGATTGAAATATCTGCTGATTTATATTCGATGTTTGTGGAATCAATAGAGATATCGTTGGCTTCTACGATCCAATCTGGCCACTCGAAGGGCGCTGAAGAAGTACTGTTTATTGTGTCAACTGATGAAGTCAGTGAGAAATCGTGGAATAGAATGCTGGAATTTTCCAGCGCAAGTGTAGTGAGTTTGACGGTTTGGGTTTTGAGATTTGCTTCTGGCAATTCTACGAGTAAATGACCAATCTCAACCTGAGCTTCCTGACTATCCGGAGAGCTTATATAATCCGCGGTTACATTGCTCAAGGTCAACTCATCCAGATTGACGATGGGCATCAAGGGTTCCTCTTCCGGCTCTTCGGAAGGAGGAAATGGTTTAGTCTGATGATACTTGATTTTGGTGTTTTGTAGTGCTATTTGTTTAATGTCAAACTCATATTTTTCTAAGTCCAATCCAGGAATAGTGACTTCCAATTCTCCCAGAAGGAGTGAAGCATCGATTCCCATCACTTCATCCAAATAGGTGATGTCAAAATCCCTTATCGAAATCGGAGAAAGCTTAATTTTCGGTGGATCAGAAGCAGTGGTATCAGTGGCTACAGTTTGCGTAGAATCCGCAGGTTGGGAAGCAAAAGCCTCAATCAAAAAATCAAAGTTAAATTTCTCCGTTTCTGCACTTCGACTCACTCTCGCTACCAGTCCTTCCCAATCTAACTTGGTGACATTGATGTTGCCCGTACTTAGGAGCGGGGCAAAAGCTACTCCAGCTTCCAGGTTCTTAGAATAGATTAAGGTGTCACCTTTGGTGTCCTCCAGATATAAACCTTCGAGATAAATATTTCCCGAGAAAGTAATGAAAAGACGCTCTATGCGTACTTCAGTACCCGTTTTGTCAGAAACGTAGCTCGTAGCTTTATCCACAACAATGCCCTGACCCCATGGGCTTCTGATAAAGAGAATCAGAGCAATTGCTAGGACCAAAATAACGCCCAGAATAATGCCTAAAATCTTGAGAAATTTGATAAGAAAAGTTTTAATCGATTTGACCTTTTAGCTGTGGAATGTAAATGTATTCTTCTCTAACCTTCAAAACTGTCAAGAAATAAGCCAGAATAGGGTAAGTATACCTTAATTTCACAAACCTACTAAGCATACAATTGTTCCTCAAAAAGCTGATCAGTTCTTGATCAATTACCTTTCTTGTAGGTTCTCATATATTCAGCCATTTCCTCGGGAGTCATTTTTTCGGCTGTTCCAGGAGTCAGTTCAATAGCCTCTTGTATAGCTTTATCCGCTCTATCGATGAATTGCTTCGGCTTGCCATCAGTCTTGATGAGTTCAAAAGCATCATACAATTCTCCCGTGGCTGTATAAGCTCCGTAGCTAAGACGATTGCCTTCGAGGCTGATCAGCTGGTAGAGTTGTGTATTGGAGGCAGCGCGATCCATCCATTTTTCAAAGGTGAGGTTATACATCTTCGGCCCGCTGACAGATACTACATACACTGGGCCTTGAGCGGATGGATCCTGATTCGCTACGCCAGAAGGTAAGTTTCTTCCGCGGCCATACGAATGGTCATGTCCCTGGAGCACAAGATCAACTTTGTATTTGTCAAATATTGGCTTGAAAGCTTCACGAAATTCCTTGTTATCTCTGCCAGTTCCCGTAGAATATATAGGGTGGTGAAAGGAAATAATTGTCCATTTTTGAGTGTTCTCCTCCAGCACTTTTACCAACCAAACTTTTTGAAGTTCCATAGATCTTTCATCCAAAACGATCTCTTGGGAGTTAAGGGAAATCATTCTCAAATCAGAATAGTCAGTATAATAAACTGTCTCTTCAAATCCTTCAGGGCCATTTTCAGGTAAAGTGAATTGCTTTTTCCAGTGATAATCAAGTACCAAAGTCCCATCTTCTTCACGGTCATATTCATGGTTGCCCGGGGTGGCTATACTCGGGATCATGGCATTGATAAATGAGCCGGCATGATTCCACTCACCCCACTCAGAATCAGATTGGGTACTGTTGATCAAATCACCAGCATGAAGCATAAAAGCAGCTTTTGGCAAATTGGAGTAAGCTTGTCGAACAATTCTGGACCATTGCGATTTCAGGTTGTTTTGCGCGTCTCCAAAATACACGAAAGAAAACGGAGTGCCTTTTTCAGGAGCTGTGGTGAATTGTAGCCATTCGCTCCACGTCCCTTCGTTTCCCACACGATAAGCATAAGTAGTAGCTGGCTTTAGGCTTCGGAAAGTTACCGAATGATAGTTTGCCTGCACGCTGTCCACATCTAGAGATTCAGTTTTTGCATCGAAAGTTTCCACGCTGTCTAAATAAATCGGAGTATTTGGAGCTAGGATAAATTGCGCTTTGGAATCCGTCACATCGGCTGAAGTTCTCCAAGTCACAGATTGCGTAGTCATGGGATCATCCGACCAAGTCAGTATAATACGATCTGGGAAGGCTGATGGGAGAAAATCTTGAGCGGAAAGATTAATGGAAAGTGCTAAAAAAAACAGAGTAGCAAAAGTGATCTTTGTGACAGCGTTCATAAAATGGGAGCTTCGTTAAAGTGTAAAGTAGGATTTAAATGCTTTGTTATCTTTAAATGTACTGTTAAGGAATTTTTAAATCAACATCACTCATCAACTTCCGATCTACTCGAAAACTCAATCCCGACAACACCAATCCTAACAAAACAATCAAACACGCCACCATCCAATTCCAATAGGAAGCCTGAATAGCAGAGAGCTGAAGCCCTAAGCCAGCAAGCCACACCAAATGCCCATTTCTGGTTCGGATGAATCTGCTTTTGATGTCAAATCGACTTTTTCCTTCATCGATCAACGGTCTGAAAAAGTCTCTGTACTGCCAAAGTAATATCACATCAAGTAGTAATAGAAAAGCTAAAACAAATGGAGTTCCTCTCCAATCCAATGAAATAGTCACCATCAGAATATTACCTATCATAGGGATCATCATAATGCTTCCGAGCAATTTGTAGCGAGTGGTGACCAGCATATAGCCAATGCAGATTTGACTGAGCGCAATGAATTTGCCATAAAGCCCTAAACCATAAGGTTCCAGTTCTTCGATAAGCCAAACAGGGCCGATCCATCCAAAAAACTGATGCTCATGAAAAAGCTTTGCCATTCCAGCTCCCCAAAAGGTGAAGCCGAGAAAAATGGAAATACCCATTAGCATCAGTTCAGGGATTCTTTTCATGCGATTTATCTCAGAAGAGTAATAGTGTTAGTTATCAATAATAATTTTTATGACTGTTCGTAATGTTGCACGTATGGTCTTGAAATCAATGGTTGAGGTTCAATTTCGGCTAATCCCCCTCCCGATAGCCTTCGGGACTAAGGGGGCTTGGGGGGTTTTTTCATGTGAAAACCGTAATTAAATTGGGTACGTGTAAGATCGCGGTTACACACATTAATTTTCATCATGCTAAGTCTTGGTTCCACAAATTGAACCTATCTGGGTTAAAGTACTGGATGTAGAACAATTTAGACATTTACCTATTCGCAATTTTCCTTATTTTGGCTACCTAAACCTTTTTTACAATGGCACAAGCAAGTGAACTAGCTCCAGGGAGCAAATTAGTACATCCAAAGTTTGGGACAGGAATGATCCTTTCGTTGGACGACACCTATTACAAAATCTATTTTTATACAACCGAAGAAGTCAAGACGCTCGCAAGGGATTACGAGGGATTTACCGTGGAGGAAGCCAAAGTGCCCGACTTCCCTATGCTTACCATGAAGGACGTGGAGAAAGCAATTCGAGAAGCACTAATCCAGACTTCCGAGCGGGCACCAATTGTGCCTTTAGGAGGAAAATGGATGGGCGGTAATGTGGTTTTTGAACCCAACGATGCCTCTCTGCAACCTAAGGAAATCCCCATGTCAGCTTTCTTCCATAAAATAGTGATGGTGCGCGAAAAGCTCCGCGTGCTAGAACAAAACATCAATAATCATCCAAAGCTAGATGACGAAGATCGAGTTCATCTTCAGCAATACATCACCAGAGCTTATGGCTCATTGACTACGTTCAATGTGCTATTCGCTTATAAGGAAGATCAGTTTAGAGGAAGTGGAGGGAAGGAATAGTTGAGTAAATTCCGAAGGATTGATTCATCAAATCTTTGCCCTGATTCTACTGAGGGTTTCGATAGTCATATCGAGAAAAGAAGCGATCTGACCGACAGAAGCCCTTTGAATCACCTTTGGCCGGTATTGCATCAGTTCGAGGTATCTTTCCCTAGCAGTTTTGAATTTGGTGAAGATCTGTTGCTCCTCAAGTACAATATAATACTGCTCCAAAATCATTCGATAGGCTCGCTCCAGTTCGGGGAAGTCTATAAAACATACTTGTAGATCCTCGTATGAAATTTTGAAAACCTTGCTTTTCTCCATCGTTTCGATGTTTTCATAAGATGGTTTTCTGGTGATAAAGGAATGCATAGCGGTGACAAATTCCTCATCGAGTGTAAAAGAAACGGTGATATCCCGGTTTTCGCGGATGTAATAGCTTCTGGCTGATCCTTGCGAAACGAAATAGAGATACTTACTTACCTGCCCCTCTTTTTCTAGCAAGAAGCCCTTTTCTACTTCAAATTCTTCTAAGTGACTGGCGAACGCAACTTTTGCTCGTTCACTTATGGTGGGGAATTTGCTGAATAGGCTTGAGAAATTTTCCATTTGTTCGTTTCTAAAAAGTAATGGTGCTTAGGTATAATTAATGATGGATGTCTTAGTTTTATACAGTTAATTTAAAAAGAAGCACATTAACACTTGCCCTAATATTGGAAATATCTCAGTTTTTAATCTTTAAATCATTGAATTCTACTAAAATAAACTCTACTAACTAATTAATATTTTATGAAAAAACTTTTGGTATTCGTATTTGCACTCGGGTTATTCGGGACAGCACAGGCACAATTTGGGGTTAGAGCAGGCTTTAGTAGCGCTAATTTCACTGACTTTGCTTCAGATCCTATCGCAGGATTTCATGCAGGAGCATATTTCAGAAAAGAGTTGGGTTTTATTTCGATAGAGCCAGGAATTCAATATTCTCAAAAAGGACACGAACGAGTTGGAGCAATCGGCACACCTGCGGTCAAAAATGACCGACTGAGCTATGTGGATGTGCCAGTATTGGTACGCCTTAATTTTCTCCCTTATCTCAATGTATTTGCCGGGCCGCAAGGTTCTGTTTTGGTTTCTAGAAAATTAGAATTTACAGATGGAAGTACTGATACGAGTACAGAGCCTATTAAGGGTTATGATATCGCCGGAGTGATAGGGGTTGGGGCTAAATTACCTCAGGGATTGAATGCTCAGGTGAGTTATGATATTGGCTTTCAGAGCTTGAATTATTACAATCAGAATGTCAAAAACAGTGTGCTTAAAATTTCTATTGGGTATGATTTCTGATTAGTTTATTTCTCTAAACATCAAAAGAACCCGGTTAATGCCGGGTTTTTATTTTTTCAGACGGTCTGGATTTTCCTCGATGAATGATTTCCAACCTGCATTTCTGCCTTTTGTCTGAATCCTCCCCTCATGAAAATGATGGCATAACGCCACAGCCAAAGCGTCTGTTGCATCGAGCATTTTAGGAAGCTCAGTTAACGAGAAAAGTGTCTGAAGCATGGCGGCCACTTGTTCTTTGGACGCATTTCCATTTCCAGTGACAGACTGTTTTACTTTTTTAGGAGAATACTCCGTGATGGGGATATCTCTCACCAAAGCTGCTGCCATGGCGACACCTTGAGCACGACCGAGCTTGAGCATAGATTGCACATTTACACCAAAGAAAGGAGCTTCCAAGGCCACGCTATCAGGCATAAATTCCTCCAAAATTGCCGTGATGCGTTCAAAAATCTTCTTGAGTTTCAACTCATGCGTTTCATACTTTTTGAGATGAATCACACCATATTGTAGAAGTTTATACTTTTTGCCTTCAGTCAAAATCACCCCGTAACCCATTACGTTGGTGCCGGGATCTATGCCTAAAATGATTTTTTCCTTTGGTGCTTTTTCTTGTTCTTTGCTCACCCCCGCAAGTTAGCCCAAAACATGCTAAGTTTTTACCTCGTCTGGTCTCTGAGTTACTTCACATTGCTTTGGTGGATGAGTAGATTTTGGCTGGAAAATGTGGGTAGCGCTCCAATTCGGTCATTTTATCCAGAGGTAACGCTTATGGTTCCTTTCCGAAATGAAGCTAAGAATATTCCAAGTTTGGGCTTAAATCTTAAGAAACTCAAGTATCCAAATCTGGAGATTTTTTTGCTTGATGATCACTCAGAGGACGGTTCTTTTCAGCTATTGCAAAAGTGTTTTGAAGACAAGAAGAATGTTCAAGTTCTTCGAAGTCCCGGAAAAGGCAAGAAATCTGCTTTGGAGCATGGAGTAGCATTGGCCTCTGGGGAAATTATCCTGTGTTCAGATGCAGATTGTTATTTCCCTGAATTTTGGGTTGAAAAGATGGTTCTGCCTTTCCACAACCCCGAGGTTCAGTTAGTAGCCGGAGCAGTCCTTGTGGAAGGAAAAGGGGAGTTTCTAGAGATATTTCAAGCAATGGACTGGGCGAGTATTTTACTGATGACTAATTACTCTTTTGCCCAAAAAAATCCCTTGATGTGTAGCGGAGCCAATCTGGCATATAGAAAAGAAGCATTTGCGAAAGTAAATGGATACGAAGGAAATCGTGAATTTGCTTCGGGAGATGATGAGTTTCTGTTGAAGAAAATCCACAAGTTGTATGGAGCAGAAGCCTGTTGTTATTTAGCATCTTTGGAGACGTTGATCAAGACAAAGCCAGAGCCTACTTGGCAGGCCTTGGTCAATCAGCGCGTGCGATGGGCAAGTAAGTGGAGAGCACATAGCTCCATTTCGCATGCTTTATCAGCAGCAGTTGCATTTTTAGTGCAACTGGTTTGGATTGGAAGCTTTTATTTGATTTCTCTAGGTGGAAAAGGGGTTCTGGCTTTTGGTTTAGTTTGGATTGTGAAAGTAACTTCGGAAAAGATGAGCTTGGGCAAAGTATTGAATAGTCTAGGTAGCCAACCGGGTAATCTCTCGATAATTCAGACTTCATTTGTGCATCCATTCTATGTCTTAAAAGTTGGGGCAGGAGCTTTGAGAGGAAAATTCACATGGAAAGGCAGGGGGAACTAAAGAAGTGTTAATTTAGAATCTGAAATTTGAATCATGAACGACGAGGAATTTGACTTGATGGACGAGCTTTATTTCGTCCAGCCCTATAGCTATCTTTTGGAAACCTTGGATTGGGAGGAGGAGCTGCTGTTGTCTACTTTGCAGCGGCTTTATTCTCAAGGCTATATCAAGTGTCTCGATGATCCCGATACAGAGAGATTTGGAGAAGTTGATATCATGAAAGAAGGAACGCGCTTATATTTTTTGGCGACAAAAAACGGTTTGATGGCACATAATACACTTTAGAATTGACCACAGAAATACACAAATATCAACGCAAGGAACTGCAATTGAAATCTCTGCTAGAGATCACTCAGGCGATTAATGAAAATCAGCCAGAAGCGGTTTTGCTCAATATTTTTAAGTTTACCTGCCTCATTCATCTGAATATCAAATCGCTGATACTCTATGTGGCTAAGGAAGGAGCTTTCGAAAATAAAATATCTCATGGTGTAAAGGGAAATGTTCCAATGTTGATTGCTGCTGATCAAGTATTGGACAAAAAAACCACAGGGGAGTTGAGATTGGATTTGGAGGAAGAGTATTCTTTTGAGGAACTCGAAACTTACCTCCCTGTCTATCATAAAGACAAAATGCTTGCGATTCTTTTTTTAAGGAGAAAAGATCAGGACTTGGAGTTGGATTTGAATTTCACTCAGGCCCTGACCAATATTCTTGTAGTGGCATTGGAGAATAAGCGGTTTGCCAGAAAGCAAATGGAGCAGGAGATTTTGAATAGGGAAGTAGCCATTGCATCTCAGGTGCAGCAAATGCTCTTTCCGGCGGAGCTTCCTATAGATAAGGAGTTGAAGGCGAAGGTAACCTACCTGCCGCACAGTATGGTGGGTGGTGACTATTACGATCTGATCCGCAAATCCAAGGATGAGGTTTACTTCTGTATCGCTGATGTGTCGGGAAAAGGAATTTCTGCAGCACTTTTGATGTCCAATTTCCAAGCAGCTTTGCGTACGCTTTTGCGCAGCGATGCAGATCTGGAAATGGTGGTAAAACAGTTGAATTATACCTTGTATGAAAATACCCACGGAGAGCGCTTCATTACTTTTTTCCTTGGACATTTCAACTTTAAAACCAGAGAACTCAACTATGTGAATGCAGGACACAATCCACCTTTGCTTTGTCGTGAAGAAACTGGAAAATGTGAAAATTTACATGCGGGAACAACGATTTTGGGGGCTTTTGAAGAGTTGCCTTTTCTGGAGATAGGAAAACGGGAACACCTCAAAAACTTCTCGCTGCATCTCTATACCGATGGACTGACAGAGGCGATGAATCCATCCGAAGAGGAGTATGGAGAAGAGCGCTTCGAGAAATTTGTAGATAAGAATATGAATTTGGATCCGGATGATTTTCATCGGAAGTTTTTGAAAAAAATTGAGCAGTTTTCTAAAGACGTTCCTTTGCGTGATGACTTGACTTTGCTGAGTTTAAGATTCCAATAGGATGATTTGGCATACAGTTCCTGTACTTATTCAGCGGCTTTTCCCTGAGAGACTTTGGCGAAAAAGTTCGGAGGAGAATACAGTTTACTTGACTTTTGACGATGGGCCGGTGGCGGGAGTTACGGAATATGTTTTGCAGGAATTGGCTAAAAGAGATCAGATTGCCACTTTTTTTGTGGTTGGAGATAATGTGCGTAGGAATCCAAAACTTGCTCAGGAAATGGTGAGTGCAGGCCATGGAATAGGCAATCATACGTTCAACCATTTGAATGGCTGGAAAACCGAAAAATCAGTCTATTTGGAGAATGTTGACTTGTGTGATAGAGTTTTGGGTGATGTGTTGGGGATAAAGACAAAATTATTCCGACCTCCATATGGATTGTTCAAACCGAGTCAGGCCGCAGAGATTTCCAAGTATCATCAAATAGTAATGTGGGATATGCTTTCGGGTGATTATGATCAAAACTTGAAACCAGAAGTGGTATTGAGTAAGTCTATTCACTGTACTAAAGCTGGAACTATTGCCGTCTTCCACGATCAATTGAAGACCAAGGAGCTTTTGCCGAAGATTTTGCCTCGATATCTAGATTTCATAGTGGAAATGGGTTGGAAAACAGCTGTGCTATGATAGGCTGGTTATGCTATGGAGTAGTCGGATTGATTTTGTTTCAATTCCTCATTGCTATAATCCGCGTTGTATTTTTCTGGAAAAATCACAACAAAAAGCTACCTAATGACCTACCACTTGTATCTGTTCTGGTAGCGGCCAGAAATGAGGAAAAAGAGCTTCCTGATCTTTTGGGATCTTTTGAGAACTTAGATTATCCGGTAGGTCGGGTCCAGTTTCTATTTGCCGACGATCAGAGTTCAGATCTTACATCAGAGATATTGAGAGACTGGTGTGCAGGTGGTTCTAGCCGAATTTTCAAAACTATTTCTTCTTCAGAAACTGCCCAGTATAATCAAAATGGCAAGGCTAATGCATTGGCTATTTTAGCGGAAAAAGCTACGGGAGACTTTTACTTTTTTACGGATGCAGACTGTGAGGTAAACCCAAAGTGGATAAGAGAAGGATTAGGTGCATTTGCTGAAAACGTTGGTTTGGTGATTGGAATTACTCAGATCAAAGCGAAGAATTGGATGGAGAGATTTCAGGAGATCGATTGGTGGCTGACTTTAGGGTTTATCAAAGTCGCAACGGATCTCACTATTCCGACTACAGGTTTGGGCAATAATATGGTGATCAGCAAGAAGGCTTATGATCAATGTGGCGGTTTTAAGCACTTACCTTTTTGCCTTACAGAAGATCTAGAAATCTCCAGAGCGATTCAGCGAGAAGGTTTCAAAATCTTGCATCAAGTAAGTCCTGAAATGCTTGCGCTGACCAAACCCGAAACAAGTTTTCGAAACTTACTGAATCAGCGAAAGAGATGGATGAATGGGGTAATGACTTTGCCATTTTACTGGAAACTAATATTAGCTCTTCAGTTCGTGTATTTTATCGGACTTATCGTTCTATTAGTGATGAATCCAGTAGTTGGAATGAGTTTAGCCTTGATTAAGATTCTTTTGCAAGGCATATTTCTTATAAGAATTGCTAGTAAAGTGGGTGTGAAAATCAATTGGATATACGTACTGCTTTTTGATTTTTATAATTTCAATACCATCCTCCTTACTATTCTTTACTATTTTTGGCCTTCCAAGACGAAATGGAAATCCAGAATATACCCATGAAATCGAGCATGACTCAAAGGCTCACACACTGGAATGATTATGATAAATGCGAGATTTCATATGGCCTTAAAAGACAAATTATAATCATATGAATTACATAGAGACGCACGCACATATTTATTCAACCAAGTTTGATTCGGATCGGGACCAGATAATTCAAGATATCCGAGATGCTGGCATAGAGCGAGTTTACATGCCAAATGTGGATGTGGAGACGATAGCGGCGATGCTAGCCTGTGAGGAGAAATATCCGGGGTTGTGCATTCCGATGATGGGTCTGCATCCCTGCGATGTAAAGGAAGACTTTCGGGAGCAATTGGCTATCATGGAAGATTGGCTGAATAAGCGTCAGTTTGCAGCAGTGGGAGAAATTGGACTTGATCTCTATTGGGACAAAACTTTTTTTGAGCAGCAAAAGGAAGCGCTGAAGACTCAGATCAATTGGGCAAAGGAAAGATATTTGCCGATTGTGTTGCATTGCCGGGATTCTATGGATGAGACAATCGCTATTGTAAAGGAGGAACATGATGGCAAGCTCAAAGGCATCTT
This sequence comes from Algoriphagus antarcticus, assembly GCF_002150685.1. Taxonomy (GTDB): domain Bacteria; phylum Bacteroidota; class Bacteroidia; order Cytophagales; family Cyclobacteriaceae; genus Algoriphagus; species Algoriphagus antarcticus. The sequence continues at coordinate 144,975 of NZ_MSSW01000002.1, read as the reverse complement.
TCACTGCTTCACCGGGAATCTAGAACAGGCGAAGCAAATTATTGATATGGGCTTTCTACTCGGAATAGGAGGAGTAGCGACTTTCAAAAATGGAGGGTTGGATCAGGTAATACCTAAAGTCAGTATTGAGAATTTAGTTTTAGAAACAGATGCGCCATATCTTGCTCCGGTACCATATAGAGGAAAAAGGAACTCTCCGGCGTATTTACCGATTATTGCAGAGAAAATTGGGGATTACTTGCAGATTTCTAAGGAGGAAGTAGCTCTAAAAACAAGAGAAAATGCCCTTAACCTATTCCGTGAGATTGGATCATGAATTATAAAATAGTTCGATTAAATACAGCACTCCGCACCAGCAAAACATCCTCTGTACTGATAATATATACAGGAGGTACGCTTGGAATGGCCTATGATGATAGCGGAGCTCTTGTGCCGTTTAACTTTGGGCAAATTCTGGAGAAAATCCCTATTCTATACACCATGGATATTGCCATTACGGTGATTTCTTTCCCTGAGCCTATTGATTCTTCTAACGTCACTATGAGTCACTGGAAGGATATGGCCTATATTATCTATGAGAATTACGACAGTTACGACGGATTTGTGGTGCTTCATGGTACAGATACTATGGCTTACTCGGCGTCGATGCTAAGTTACATGCTTCAAGGTTTGAACAAGCCCGTGATCTTCACTGGAGCACAATTGCCTATCTCCGCTATGAGATCAGATGCGCGTGAAAACTTGATGACTTCCTTAGAAATTGCCACAGCAAAAATCAATGGGGAGCCCATAGTTCCTGAGGTTTGTGTTTTTTTTAATCACCTATTGCTCAGAGGAAATCGCTCTAAGAAGGTGCAAAGTGTTCATTTTGATGCGTTTGAGTCTGAGAATTATCCGCCACTGGCAGAGTCGGGGATTGTAATAGATTACAATACACAGGCTATTCGTCCGCTGGAATCACATAAGAAATTGGTGACTAGGAGTTCTCTTGATAATAATGTCCTTATTCTAAAGTTATTTCCTGGGATCACTCAGAATGTGATTGATGCCATGCTTAATATTAAAGGACTTAAAGCGATTGTATTGGAAACCTATGGCTCGGGAAATAGTCCGAGTGAAGCCTGGTTTATGGATTCTCTGCAGAAAGCCATTAAAAAAGGGATCATCATTCTGAATGTATCTCAATGCAATGGGGGCCGAGTGATTCAGGGACGATATGAGACCAGCAAAGAACTTCTGAATGTGGGCGTGATCAGCGGGACGGATATGACGACGGAAGCGGCAGTGACGAAATTGATGTTTTTGTTAGGTCAGGAGAGTAAGCATTCAGATGTAGTAGCAAAGCTGAAAGTGGCTCTGGCAGGGGAGATGAGTGCTTAAGTGCAATTTCATTGGCTATTTTCTAGGATTATTTGGAAAGGGCACTAATAATAATTTTCTTTGCACTCCGATTCGGAATACGGATTGGAAAATATCCTAGAGAGGTGGCCGAGCGGCTGAAGGCGCACGCTTGGAAAGCGTGTATACTCGTGAGGGTATCGAGGGTTCGAATCCCTTCCTCTCTACATATTAAAACCCTAACTATCTGAAATATTGATTGTTAGGGTTTTGTTTTTTAATTTAGTGGCGAAATCAGTAGCGAATTCTTTAGCGAATTCTTTTGTTTTTTGGAATTGACGCTAATCCTAAGATGTCTTAAATCTCTTGCACACTTATTAGAATATCAAGTAAATCTTGAGGAGCAAAATCATCGAACTCCTGGATAACTTTTTTAATAATCGAATTTTTAAGCTCGTTCTCTTTATTCTTTTTTATCGCATTTAACTCAGGAAACACCTTTAGGTATCTAGCTTCTAGATCATGGCCGTTTAATTGAGTGAAATTTTTAGGTAATGATAACCGCTTTCCTGACACTGTTAGATAATCCACATTTTGTAAAATATTTATTAACCCATCGTGATTTAACACTTTGATCATATGATCAACTATGCCCTGTAAATTAGGTTCATCCACGTTAAATAGCATATGCAGCTTAAATTCATCCTCAAGACCGAAATCCTTAGGATCGCGAATCTTTTCCATTAAAATAAGAATTGCTACCAAAAGTGGATCGAGAATAAAATTTTCTATGCTATACCTCCGTTGCCAGCCAAGAACCTTTACATGTTCGACTTTAGGTTTTTGGCTCTCTAGATCCCAATCTATAATGCCCCAAATAAATTTATTCCCACCTTTCCTAAGAAGATGTGTAATTTCTATGACTTGAGTACAATTTGAAATAGGCTGGTCGTTTTTGTCTTTTTTAGCATCTCCAGAAGCGATAAAATTAAGAGATATTTCAGGGTCTAATCGTTTTCTAAAAAGCTTGTAAAGGGCTTCATAATACTCCACATCATACTTACTTTCAACAAATACTTGCCTTCTGTTTTCATAATTAACACTGAAAGAAGGCACTCCGTGAGTCAACTCTTTCAAGGCAGCATCCTTGCTACTAGGAATAAGTCTTTGGCTTCCCTCTGCCTTCATCACATAAAGTGAATCCGCGCAAGGAGCGAATGCTACGGTTGAGGGCGAATGAGTGCATAAAATCACTTTCAATCCTAACTGCTTATGAAATAAGTTATATAATACCTCTATCAACCTTTGACACATAAAAGGATGAAGGGATGAGTCAATTTCATCAAGAAGCAACAGACTGGAAACTAGTCTCTTTTTAAACTTTAATTTATAAACATAAAAGGTTAAGGCTAATAAAGTTCGCTCCCCTGATGACAAGGAATTAAGGTCAGTATTATAACCTTGTTGTTTGTTATAAAGCTGGATGTGAATATTTTGAGAGTAAAAGTCAACGCCTATTTGATCAGGGATCTGGCTAGCTTTAAATTCGTAACCATTGCAATCGTAATTATTAAGAGCTTCATTAAGCAACGAAACAGGGGATTCACCATGTGTCTTAATAAATTGCTCATCGTCGAGGAAAGTAACTGGCAAACCATCTCTCTCGCTCAAATATTTGTTATAGGCATTCTGTTTTCGTGAAATTTGATATTGTTTTTCTTCTAAAGACAATTGGTAGAGATCAAGAAATCCGCTTTCAGGCTGAAGAGGTACAAATACACCTTTTCCACCTGCTAATCCCTTTAATAATTTAAACGAATTAGCAGACATGCTTTCTTCCAAATTTTTCTCTAAATCTATAAACAACTTTAAAGCATCTTCTCTGATTTTAAGAAGGCTTTCATCATTTAGTGATATTAAGGGATTGGGAACATCTTGAATGAATGACACTAAATTGATGAACTCTTGAGAAAGGGATGTTTGAGCAATTTCATTCCAGATATTGAATAGTGGATTGTTGTGTTGAAGTAATTTGTACTTCTCAAAATCAATATCCTCCCACTCGAAAAAACTTTTATTATATCCTGTTTGCTGAAGCAGTTGAAGTAATTGAATTTTTGGTAATACATTCTGGAATAATTCGAGATCTGAGACTTTAGGTATTAAACCAAAATTTTCATAAAAAAATCGAGCTTTATCTGAAATACCGACAAAAGCGGCTATTGGATCAGTTTGAAAGATTTCTGTTGTTATTAAATCTTTGTACGTGGATAATTCATCCATTGACCACATTAATAACTCAGGGTTATGGATTACCTGAATTAGTCTTTGATGTAAATGAGATAAGTGAGATGGTAAAAAAGTTATGCTTTGAAGAACTTCATTCCGCTAGCTATTTATTCTTTGGGTTAAAGCTGAAGATTTTCTGGCATATGTCTCCTTAGCTGTATTTTTGGACACATCTGTATTTTGAGATCTGTTCCCATTGGTAGGAAGAGGTATGTCGTAATTAAGACTAAAGTCAGAATAGTTATAATATATCACTTCAGTTGCTGGAATCCCTTCTAATTCGATAGACCCATTTTCTATTGATTGCAGGAGATGGGTTTTTCCAGATCCATTTAAACCTGTTATGATACTAAAGTCAGCTATGGTAATAGGGTCGAATTGCTTTATAGATTTAAAATCTTTCTGATATACTAATTCCATTTATATTATAATTTAGGCGTTTCTACGTGATAAGTTTCTCTTTAGTCTTAGATTATTCTTTCAATTTCTATTAAGAGCATACAATAGCTACCTCCCAACTATCCTCTCCTCCTCCGCATCATACCTAAACTTCACAACCTCTCCGCTAATGATCAGTACAATGGCTTGCTCAATCACTTCATAGGGAGCAATAAACCATTCTCTTGGAGTGTATCTTTTGCCATTTTCATCAAAGATGTCCACATTCAAGCAGGAAGCTCCGAAGAAATTATGAATCAGCTGTTCGAATTTCTGGGTGTTCATATTATAGCATTTCCATCCTGCGATGTAATCCACCTCAGCCATTAAGTAGGTTGGCTCTTTTACCGCATTTTTGATATGATCTTCTACAGCAACTTTCGAGTAGCCAATCTTATAGAGGTTATCGATAGATGTAATTCTCTGGTCTGGATTAAGTGATTTCAGTACATAGATGAAACCTGATTCTTTATCTTCCTCTCTGATCATTCCGAAGTTTTCCTGAAAAGTCTCATTCACTTTCTCGAAATTTTCTGTGACAACCTTCCCGTTGGCATAGAGAATTTTTTCTACGGATCGTTTTAGCATGTTTGATTGAGTACCATTCTCGAAAATGCACCTTGTCCTGCCATCTTCACGAACTCGTGTGCCATCCTCTCTATAATGCTCCTTTTGAGAGATATCGACCCACTCTAATAGGAATAAAACTCCATTGTGAACGTAAAATGCTCCTTCCTTTAGATTGTCCATTTTGAAGTCAATCAGATTTCGCTTGCCTTCGGCTAGATCTTTTTGCACTTCTTTGAAAAGAGGCTCGTAGGTAGCAAAATCCTTACAAGGTTTCCTCTTAGCTACAAAATCGGCACTTGCCCTCTCATCTGGCTTTGGTGTATGCTTGAAGTCAAAAAGTCCCTCATCATCTTCCAAAATATCCAGATTATCATCCAGAATATCAGCGATGGATTTTATTACTTTTTTGGGTTTTCTGTAATAAGGTGCGCTGGGTTCTTCGACCATGGACAAACTGCTGTCATACAAGAGATCATAAATATCCTCCGACTGAAGCATTTCTGCTTTTTTCGGATCTTCTCGAATACTTTTCAGTCTTGAATAGAGCTGGTATTCTGACACGTTGGAAATATTAGCTTCGGGAGCTTTGCCATATTTAGCATGAAAATCATTGATCTGCTGAAAAGACGCTAACAAACGATCATCAGGAGTATTGCTTGTCGAAACTTTCTTTTTTTCCTCGATCAGGTGAAATTTCTCATCATTGAAAATTTCATCCAATGAGGAATACTTTTTACGATGATGCATGTTTCCTTCTCTGGTCATTGATATAAATAATCGCCTCAGCCATCCTTCTTTCTAATGGATCGCCAGAACTGATATTTGGCTTTTTACTGTACATCGCTATGAACTCCTTGATTTTTGGATACAATATCAAAACCTCCTCTTCAGTGATGGTAATTCGAGTAGCCTCGATTGTTTCCTGTATTATCTTGAGAACTTTAGTCGTCACAGACTTTGATAATATCTCGAAAGCCTTTTGGAAGGGATTAACCTGATCTATCAGATCGATATGAAGGTCATCAATATTCACAAAGGTGTTTGCCATGCGGATAAAGCGCTTGTCTCCCGTTTCTTTAATTTCTCCATTTTTGATCACCGAATCTACCACTACCTGCTGCCGAACTTCCTCTACTTCCTCGACCGAAAGATCTGGATATCTCACTTGGATGATTTTTGGGATAAGTACTTTGTTGATCACTTCTGGATCTACATTCCCGGGCATAGCCTTTAGCATTTGATTATCCTGAAGGATCACAGCCTTCAGGTCATTAAGATCCGACTCAATGATATCTCTTACTCTTTTGGAGCTTGGTTCTTTTAGACCACGAATATGGAGTTCTCCTGGCTTTGCTTTATCGTCATCAGATAGCCTGGTTTTGAATTTCCAGTTAGGAGCAAGCACCTGTTCCATCAGTAAGGAAGCGGTAATGGCTTTCAGCATATTGTTTACTGATAGTTTTACTTGATCATCCGCGGCATCTGGCTGGGCGATGAGGTTGGTGAACTGTGCATGAGTTTTATTAATACTATCTCGGGTACATCTGCCAATAATCTGAATGATCTCTGTCAATGACCCTCGATAGCCAACGGTCAATGCATGCTCACAATAGGGCCAGTCGAATCCTTCCTTAGCCATTCCTAGAGCGATGATCAAATCTATGTCATCTTCATTTTTGCTCTTTCTAAGGTATTCTACGATTTTATCACGTTCCTTGGAATTGTCCTCAACCAGATCAGCCACTTTTAGGATTTTACCATCCCCAAAACGCTTGATGTAAATCACACCAGTTTCAGGATCCTGCTTGATTACCTGACCAATTGCATCCAAAATAAAATCTACCTCATTGTGCTTGTCCTTGGTGGATTCACCCGAGTTGACATTGGGAATATGCAGGATTGTCTTATTATCTGTATCCAATACCTCCAATATCGCCTCGGTATATCGGCCTTGATAAAAATGGTATCCGATCCCCAAAGATTTTAGATAGCTATAGCCATTTAGCTGCTCATAGTAGTTGTAAGTAACTTTTTCAAATTTGGCTTCCTCTTCAGGTGGTAGAACAGGAACGCTGTCCCCTCGGAAATATGAGCCAGTCATCGCTACGATATGCGCAGAGGACTTCTTCATGATATTTCGGAGGATATCACCAAGACGGTTATTGATATCAGCGGACACATGGTGAAACTCATCTATTGCCAATAGACAATTATCAAATGACTTTTCTTCCAATTCTTCTGAGGCAAAACGTAAAGTAGCATGAGTGCAGATTAACAATTGTTCATCATTTGCCATGAAATCTCTAAAAGTCTGTACTTTGCCCTTGCTTCCTTCCGCTCCTGGCATGCATAGGTTGTACATATCATTAGGCTCCCAATCTGCAAAAAAGCCACTTGACTTCAGATCTGTATGGGCAAATGAACTCCCAATAGATCGTTCTGGTACTGCTACGATCACTTTTTTGATGCCTTGATAGACGAGCTTGTCCAATCCCAAAAACATCAATGCTCTGGACTTACCTGAAGCAGGAGGAGCTTTCAGTAACAAATATTGGGCGTGTCTGGCTTCATATGCTCGGGCTTGCATGTCACGCATACCCATAGGATTTATCTGTGTGCTCTGTCCGGTTTGGTGATAGTTTACTTCTACTATATTGGGCATTTCAAAAAGGTTAATTAGCTAAAGTTTATCTAAAATTCGTCTAAGTTTATCTAAATTTTTTTTTGTAAATAATTGATTATCAAATAGATGATGTTATTTTCCGTCTAAAGTTCATCTAAATCTCGTCTAACTGGTATAAACTAAACAGTAAATTAGATAAACTTTTGATCCTTCTCATTTCTTCGCTTTTCAGCATTCTATCACATAACCGTCACATAATAAATAGCTCATTATCAGTGGTTTGAGGTTTTGACTTATCCTGCTGTCACATGACCATCACATAATAATTCTCATCTAAATGGGTAATGTTAAGAGTTTCAAATGCACTTTTTTATTTTCATTTGTTTTCACAGCAAAAAGAAAAATACGGCTTGATTGAATTCTGATGTCCTTTTTCTAGAATTTATTTTTTGTTTATTTTTTTTTAGCCAGACCGCTGGCCTGATTTTTCATTCTCATCATCATAAGACCATCAAATAAGATTCTATTTCACTGAAAGCTACCTAAGCCTAGGAAAGAATGTAGCTCGCATATTAACTGTATAGGGCTGGGTTGGCAATAATTCCAGCAATCACATTGGCAAGCACGTCACTTCCAAAGCTTTTCAACTTCTGAACAACACCATTTTGCCCCTTCTCTTCCAGTACCCGCATGATATCGTCCAATTGCTCTGGGGTCAGCTCATTTTCCATTGATTTTTTTATTATATCAACGTTAATCTGTTCAAAACTGAAGTTGCCAGATCCTTGATTTATTTGACCAATACTCTGAGTATGAATTGTATTATGGAAAATTTGATTTGCACTAGGTTGATCGTCAAAATTAAATTGTTCAACAGGGATTTCCTGAGCAATCAGTTTATCTGCATACTTATAAAATCTAGCACATGGTCTATATGTAAGATTTACTTTTTCAATTACTCCAAAAGCTTCCAGCTTTTGCAATACAGAGGATTCTTCATTAGAAAGGCTTTTATTACTTGAAATCATCCCAATTCCAGGTTCTTTGAGTCTTTTCAAGACTTCTGTTTGTGTTGTTGCCATATTTCGTCTAAATCCATCATCCATTCTTCGCAAGTTTATCTAAAGTTTATCTTTGAAAATGCTTCATTTCTCAAGTAAAAGCATTCTGAGTCGCTTGAATCGGCTTTTTTTAGTAAAGTTTATCTAAAAGTTTATCTAAAGTTTATTTTTAATTAGTTAGTTATTTAAACTTTTATCCAAATTGGTTTTCTGTTCGTTCCTCTATTTTCAATCAGGTTTTGTTTCTTAGAAAGGGAGTTCATCAAATTTCTGATTTTGTTATTTTTTTGCTTCTCATCCAACACATTGGGAAGTAGGTCAAAAAGCAATTTATCGATATCTTCTTTCTCAGCTTCTCCGTATTTCTCCAGATATCCCAGAATGAGGTTTTTGTAATAATCATCTTTAAAGCCTTTCATCTTAATATAGTCTCCACGCTCATCAGTTGCGCTGGCGACAATTGCAGAAATATGGAGATTGGGTTTTCTTCCCTCAATCAACTTCTTGGTTCTCAACTGCTGAATTTCTTGCTTTTTAAGTGGTTTCCCTTTTGACACTTTATCCAAAAGCATAATTTCATAAAGAGAAAGCCCTGGCATTTGCGCCAGTTTTCGAGCAAAATTCAGATCCGAAACTTTACCCGTAATTTTTACAGTGACCTTCTGGTCCGAAAAATCATAATCAGGCAAAGGAAAATACTTATCCTTCTGGATGAGAAACATCTTTCTAATGCCACTTCCAATTGTATCAATCATCTTCAGGTCAACCATGGCATTGGCTAAAAATGGATTGCGGTACTTGGTCTCAGGAGAGTCGGAGTCGATTACTTTCTCAACTGTCCCTGGTATAAAATTCCCAGAATTGGAAAAAATCAAAATACCATCTTCACGCTCGACCACATTGATCTTTCCTGCTAAAGTATAATCTTGATGCGCGACGCAGTTGTTTAAGGCTTCCCTTATAATATAGGGGTCAAATTGGCTTACTTCCTCAGGAAAAATACTGCCCTCCTGTAAATACCTATAATTAAGATTTCGAATCTTGGCATAAACCGACTGAACGGAAAGTATTAACGGACAGGTGAAATGCTGATAATCTCTCTCCAACCCATCACTATCTTTCAAAATCCAAGAGATTTTTGCTGTAGCAGGACTAATGAAGTGCTCTGACTCGGATTTGCCCAAAAGCAAAATTGCTGTATTTGTGATTTTTCCTTGAATAGTGATCTTAGCCTTATTCAAGAAGGTAAGTGTTTCCCACTTCAAAATCTCCTCTTTAATGTGAGGATTCTTCTCAGAGTATTTCTGTTTTGCTACTTCTATTGCCTCTGGTGATAAATCATCCAAAGTTGCATCCTCAATAATCTGTGCACTCCAATCAAAAGAATTTGATTGTTCTCTGATCCTATCAATTTCATCAAGACTCAAAATCCCCAAACTCTCTCCATCTCTTCCGTAATATTGTCGTTTCCAAGAAACAGGGATTCCCTTTGGTGAAGCCGGAATTTCACATAACAAAACCCATTTTCCATTGATTTGTACTCTGTGTACATCCCGAAATGTCATATTGGGAGAGGTGTGATCAGCTACTTCTTTCTTATATTCATTGATTTTCGCATCAGATATTTCTGTGCCTACTATCTGCTTATCGTCGTTCACTCCTAATATAAACCAAGCGTTTGGCCTATTCATTAAATTGGCTTCATTGCTTAGGGCGGAGAAATACTTACCCAATTTATCTTTATCGTATTGGGTTTTCGCCTCTTTAAATTCCAATATTTCCGTCTCCGTTTCATGCGAAAGAAATTGTTGAAGTAAACTTTCCATTAGTTCTTGATTTTCTTTCCCTTTTTCTCTTTTTCAAAAAGACTATCCTTGATTTTCTCTTCGGCGATCATTTTCTCATACAGCTTGAATAGATATTCCAGTCTTTCCTCATCCGACTCAAAAGGTCGGCTTCTATAGCATCGCTCGATGGCTAGGTCATTTAGTCGGTGAGCTTCACGCAATCCATCTGGCATCTTATCCGGATCATAGAGCTGAGCCAGAGTTTTTTCGGAATGCCGTTCCCGCTCTTCTAAGATACGGAATACACATTGGGTGATTTCTTGTTTCCGCTGATCTGAAATTGAAGGGAAGGGGAAGGTGTTGTAGCATATTGTAACAGAATACAGGATATCCATCTTCATACCTCCTGCAACAGCTTTAACCCAAATCATGTGCATGTTAGATGAAATCAGCCCAAATAAATATGGCTCTGGATCATAAACAACTTGGATAGTTTCACCAGCAATATCTGTCGAAGGCTTAAAATCTGCTGGAAGATATTTTCTGTTTTCGCTTGAATTCCTTCCTACTGCTATATAATTGGATTTACCTTCATGGATGTATCTAAATCGATAAGGAATATCTACTAAAGACCTAGCAACCTCTCCGCCACTTGATCTAAATTCTTTAACTCTCTGAATTCTTTCTTTAATATCTGGAATCAATATTGCCTCATCAATTTCCTGTTCATTTATCCAAATACACCATCTTGGAATATTTTTGGAAAGGTCGTTCCATCCATAAAATTTCCTAATAAATCTCTTTGCTTGTGGATATGCATTAATTAAATCCTCTTTTTCTTGATCAGACAGTATCAGGAAACCTCCATCAACCGATTGATTTCCAAAAACCAGTTGAGGAATATTAGAGAGGGATGTTTGTTTTTTTTGAATCAATAAATTTGATCCAACAGTTAAATAAGGGGATATATTCGAAGCGTCTTCCTTAATGCCTTTTAGGTACAAAGTCTTTTTTGTGCTTTTAAGAGCACCTTTAACACCAACTATAATCACTGCCACAACAGCTTTGTTTTTTGCATTATTCGACCAATAAAAAGCTGGGTATCCAAACTTGATGTCATTTCCTGTATCAAAAATATTTTGCCAAAGCAATGACACTTGCATTCCTTGACAAATTGAATTCGTCGAAACAAATGCAAACTCAGACCAAGTTTCTTTAATATAATCACTTGCTTTAACAAACCAGCATGATATATAGTCTAGGCTGTTTCTTCCAGGGATTGCCTTTAACGCAATTGAAATATCTTTCTTTTGTGATTCCGATTGAAATCGTGCTCCCAAATAAGGTGGATTTCCCAAAATATAGATTTCATCCCCTTCTTTTTTCGGACAAACGACTTCCCAATCCAAACGGCAGGCATTTCCACAGACGATTTTGCCTGCTTCCTTCAATGGTAAAGTTGGGCTGGACTTACCAAATTCCTTCTGAAACTCTACATTCATCTGGTGCTCAGCAAGCCAAAGCGATAGCTGAGCGATCTCATGTGCAAAATCATCAATCTCTATTCCGAAAAACTGACTCAGTTGGATTCTAGAAAATAGCTCCACTTGAAAGGAGGCTGCAAGCGTAAGTTGGGACTTTGGGATAAAGGATAATTGTTCGTTTTTACTGTTAAATCCCAATGCTATCTTTTGCAGTTCCTGCAGATGCTGGATGATTGCTATTTCTAGCCGTCTTAGTTCTTTATAGGCGATGATCAGGAAGTTTCCACTTCCACAGGCAGGATCGAAGATTTTGATTTTACTCAGTCGGGCAAGTAGGTCATTTAGTTTTTTAGGATTCCCCTTCGCTTTTTCCAGCTCCTCCTTCAGTTCATCCAGAAAAAGCGGCTCAATCACCTTCATGATGTTGGGAACGGAAGTATAGTGTGCGCCCAGACTGCCTCGTTTATCAGGATCAATCACACCTTGGAACATCGATCCAAAAATATCAGGGTTGATGTCCTTCCAGTTCATCTCTCCGGCATCGATGCACAGCTGACGGGATTTTCTACTGAAGACTGGGACAGGATGAGCATCTTTGAATAGTCCTCCATTTACATAAGGAAATGAGTCTAAATAGGCTGGCAAATCCTTTCTACTCTTTTTGTCAGAATTAAGAACTTCAAAAAGAGCCTCTAAATAAATATTGAGATCGCTTCCATCTACGGTAGTATGCGAGCTGATCGCATTGGTGAATTGCCCATCTTGAAAAATGTGGGTGTCTTCGGCAAAGTAACAGAACAGGAGGCGTGACAGAAATACGTTTAGCGCATGAGAGTCATCCTCTGAGGCTGCGACATTGTCTTTCTTGATTTCGTCAAAAAGCTTGGCCATTCGCTCCGCTGCTTTGACATCCGCAGGGTTTTCATTGCGGTGCTGTGCTTTTTCCATTCCTGCCCAGGGCAAAAAGAAATCGAAATGCTTCGGCAATTCCTGAAGTTCAATATCCAGTTTTTCACCAGTCTTGGTATCTGCAGCCAAGAATAAGTTGTAATCCGTCACAATCACGAATCGCTGCTGATGCTTGATGGACTTGATCAGTTCAGAAATAGTGAGGTGTAAGTCTTCTTTGTACTCTTCCTGGAAAAAGAGCTTTTTCTTCCACGAGATTTCTCCTTCGGTTTTTGAGAGATTGAGGTTTCCTTTCTGCAATCGGGTAATGGATGCTTTTGGTAAACCGTATGCTAAAAGAAGCTCATAAATGAAAGTTTCTTTCGAAAAGGACTTAATCAGATTTTGAAGGTTGGTTTCAATCTGGGCGATGTTCATTTAACTTCTTTATTTGAGGCAGTTACGGATAAGGTAACTATTACGGCTAATTTGACTGTTGCGTTAATGAGGATTGACTTGGAATTCCTTGGGCCATTTGATGAGCTGGTTTTTGTAAGGATATGGCCGTCTATAGTTACCCTGTATTAAAAACTGATAACAAGATGCATTTTTTTACCTAAAAAGGCAATTGAAACCGGTGAGAGAGGGGAAAAATCGAATTTTAGAATAGCTAACTGATATGATCATGTTAAGATAGGCTGCGGTTAATATTTTGATCAATTTATTTTTTTCTCCAATTGTACTATCCGGAAATTCTGGATAGTTGTATTCTTCTCCAATTCGTTACTTCTGACTAAAGAAAAACATCAGCCGAATTGATTTCAAGGCTATCTGATTTCATATTTTAGAAGTGATATGACTTTTGCGGCTTAACTACAGGTATGCCGCTATTTTTTCATTTAGCAAATAGAATAGCTAAAACATGGAACTAACGTAACCTCATTTTTTTTTCAGTAAAAGGCAGGCTTAAACTTAAAATATAGCTTCACAAATAATTGCCATACTACTTCTTACCGTACTTTTACTGATACTCTCTTACCCCCGCTAATGAATACTAATCCAATTCTCGGTTTTGATGATCCAATTGATTCATGGACCCATTTGTTAGGAGCTTTGGCTGTGGCTATTCTTCTTTTCTTTCTTTTCAAGAAAAATGGAGCGGGCAGAAAGCATCCACTTCCGGTTTTAATTTATGGTTTTGCTTCATTCTTCCTACTTGCGATGAGTGGAACCTACCATCTAATCGAAAGAGAAACTACCTCTCGATATGTATTGAGAATACTGGATCATGCAGGCATATTTTTATTGATTGCAGGGACGCTGATAGCTATTCATGTTATTCTCTTTACAGGTTTCATGAAATGGGGCATCACTATTATTACCTCTGTAATTGCAACTCTTGGAATTACCCTCGTATCAATCTATTTTGAAGATCTCCCCGAATACATGACGCATGCCGTTTTTCTGATATTTGGATGGCTTGGTATGGTGTCTGTGATTGGAATTTGGAAATTAAAGAAAGCTATATCCTTCAAATACTTGGTGTATGGTGGGCTGGCTTACACCATAGGAGCAGTTATTGATTGGGTCAAATATCCAGTCGTAATTCCAGGTTACTTGGGTCCCCACGAACTATTTCATTTTGCAGTACTAGCAGGAGTTGGATTTCATTGGACTTTTATCATACAATCCATTCAGACAGTTTATGAGGACAATGCTGTTTTAGTTATTGGGAAATAAGTAAAAGAATCAAACCAATCTGTCCTCATGAATGACCTTAATTAAAGGTGTCATAGGCTGTCTTTGTTTCCAAAGCTTCAAATCAAGCTGCAAGTTCATCCGTGCTTTCCCAAGACAAAGCACCGGTATATCGATAGGATACTTTTCCCTCACTATCCATTGCCAAGAGATAGATCCAGCCATTGTCACAGAGATCTCTGACACCTTGATGCTTTTCTAAAATGCCATTCATAGCCTCAATAGGAGCTTCTATGATGACATTCAACTTTTGAGGTTCGTGCTGATATTTTTCACCGTCATGGATGGCCTGCAGGGGTAGCCCGACTCTCAAATCTCCAGAGTAACCTTCCAGCACGCCCAGGCCTGCCGTTACATTGTGCAGGGTTTTGTTTCCCGATCCGAAATTCTTGTTATCCACCGTGGAACCGTAATACTGAAGATTGATCCAGCTAGTCACCACCATTGGGGCTGTCATGATCAGTTCCAGCACTGAAAAACCCTGATCTTTTTCCCATTCATAGGAGTGTAAAAATGACTTTCCTTCCAGGTTGATTCCTATGGTTCTTTTTCGTGGTGCTACTATAAAGGCTGAGCATCCCGCAAGTCCCCATTCAGGGCGAGTTTGTGACCAATCTTTGCTTCTACCTATAATCATCTTGTCAATATTGGATTTATTTTCTGTTGACATCCGGAGAGAGCGTTCCGTTCTGGCAGTATGTCCAGCCAATTCTAGCGATCGTTTTAACGTTACTAATTCTTCTATTCTCTCTTTTGGAATGTCTTTCTCATTATAGATACTTACTTCATCCGTAGTAGTATCGTGCAGGCAGGCCAGGAAGATTGTATTGGTAGGGATGAATATTTTTTCTGCCAAAAGACCCGCTCTCACTTCTCTGCTATTCAATACCGCAGCAGCTACACGGGCGTTTGCTTCTCCTGAGTGTCCTCCGCAAGCTCCACAGTCGTATCCAGTTGCGTGTGGATTGTTGACTGTTGAGGAACCATGTCCGACTATTAAAACCAATCTGCCAAGATCATCTGCCAATGACATTGCTTTGAGTGCATTCTTGGCCATTTGAATCTGCTGCTCTAAGGGAATTCCGACAGTTTCATTACCATGGCGAGCCACCTTTAGACTGATATTTTTCTCATCATAAACCTCCTGAGACAATCCCTCTTTATCTGGGTGTGGAACTGGTCTAGTCAAACCAAATGAGTCAGTAAAAATCTTTGGCAGGTAGGAAAGTCCCATAGGGCTTACGAAACTGAAGCAAGTGACTGCCCCGGATCTAAAAGATTTCCAAACTTGTTGGACCTGACGATTCAGTACTCTTGCAGTGAGCGCTTTTTGATGTTCCTTCTGATCTGATAATTGTTCCATAATGGTCGGGCCAGTTTTCAAAAGAACAGGACATTGAGCTTCTCCTTCTTCATGTCCTATAGGCACATATTTAATCGGGAAGGCAAAGAATCCTGCAAACCCAAGTGTCTCTATGGAGCTATCGACCAATTCTAAATTTCTTCGGAAAACTTCTGATCGCACATCGATACAAAATACTGCCTGTACTTGAGGTTGTCCTGACTTTTCAACCGTTGATGGCTTGACCTTGGCAAATTTGGCTAGAATGTTTCGCTGTGTTGCCAAATCAAAAGCCTCTTGCAGGATCAAGTTTTGAGTCAAGTGCTGGTTTAGCTCTTCCTGAATAATTGTCTGTGAAAATGTAAGCTTAGCGTCATTCCACTGATGGTTTAATTCTGAATTAGTTAAGCTTTTTAATATGCAAACCTCCCAGCAAATGAGCACTGCCAAGAATTGGATCAGTTTACCGTCCTTTCCCCCATATAACTCATTGTCCCAATCCAATCGAGCAGCATAGGCAGACCATCCTCCAACTCGAAGTAGCAGACGATGCAAGTACAAGGCGGCATGCTCGATGGGAATTCCTAATTGCTCCAAGGCTACTTGTGTGGCTTCGACTGGATGATTCGGCAAAGATTTTACTGCCTTTCGAAAGTCTCTCAAGCCCATCAGCTCTGGTGTACGGTCTATTTGAGCTTCATTTTTCCAAGCCGAGAATAAATCCTCCTCCTGATTGGCAGCAGACCAGATCGCTTGCCCATTATCAAAATATGAAGCCGCCCAAAGAGAGACTCTGGAAGTAGCGAATCTATTCCAATCTTTATTAGTCACTACTGTGGCAATGTCAGCGACCGAAGCAATCGTTTTGGTCACTTCGATTGAATCAAGATTTTTCTCAAGATTTTTGATGAATTTATTTACATCTGTCTTTCTTCCTTTTTTGCTTAATATCTGGGCTATATCTTGATTTGTTATTTTACCCTCTTTCAATTTTTGCAGATAAAACGAGGTATCCAAAGTCATTTGAATCCCACCTGCTGCCGCTAATTCTTGGGCTACGTTCTCGAATTTTTTGTGTGCAAATCCTAAGTATGGATTTACAGCCACAAAGTTTTCAAGGGGCCAGACTGGAGCTATTTTTTTGCAAGCTTCTCTTAAGGTATCCACCAATATCTCTTGCTTGCTATCCAAGCTTTCAAAGTAATTTTGTTTTGACACGTTATTCTTGATCATTTGGCGGTCTTTAAATTGGTTCAGATTGTGGGTAGTGCTCATTTTTAATGTTAGACAGGTTGATTTTCAAACCTTTCAGCTTTCATTGATTTTTTCTCTTTGATTGGTGTCATTACTATTGATTTATTTTCGGGGTTATGAGAGTAAAGCGACCTAACCATCCGATCAAAAACTGTATTGACATATAGTCCATTTCTCAAATGGATTGCCATGGCCCGATAAAAAGGAGTTGCAGAAAGAATTGGAGCCAATATTTGGATAAAGACTGTTACTCCAAAAGCCAATAGAATGGTAGTTATAAAAATGATTTCCACGAAAGTTGGTCTTACTAATTCCGGGATTTGAGAGGAGAGTATATAATGGGAGCCAGATTCTAACGTGAAGAATGCAATGGTAACCAGGATCGATAAGATGCTTGCTCGAAGAATCAATTTTAAGCTGCCACTTGAGTCAAGCGCAGAGGTGAATAATCTTGAAAGACCCATGACGATAATGCCTCCTAATGCGAGTAGTGATAATTCTTTTTCTGGATCGATGCCCCACACTATAGCAAATCCTGTGTAAAGTCCCAGCGCTAGGAAGATTCCCAAAGCAATTCTGAAAGGACTGCCGATTCTTTTGGCAGAAGTAACTTTGGTAGCTCTGATCACTTCTATGACACTTCCTGACGATAAGAAGGCATGTGCCTTATAGAAGGAGTGAGCCACTAAGTGTAGCATTGCCGCTGGGTACAAACCGAGACCACAAGTAAGGAGGCTGAAACCCATGTGTGCGACACTTGAGTATCCCAAAGCCGTTTTTATTGATGTTTGAGTCAAGAAAACTACAGAAGCGAACAGCGCCGTAAAACCTCCCAAAGCAATAAGTATTAACGGAGCATAGGTGCTAGCTTCCATGACAAAGGCCATTCTAATGATCAGGAAAGGTCCAGCATTGAGCAAACCTGCGTGAAGAAGCGCGGAAACTGGTGTAGGCGTTTCCATTACTTCAATCAACCAGCCATGAGTCGGGAATTGGGCAGATTTCAAAAGCGCTGCAGAGACAAGTAAGACGGCTACAGCTTCAATACCATTCATAGCTATTCCGGAGGCTAGATTATTTTTGATTTCCTGAAAAATCATCTCCAAGTTGCCTGTGCCAAACTGAAAGTACAAGAGTACAAAAGCAGCTAATAGACAGATGTCTCCCAATCGAGCAAGAATAAACTTTTTACGCGCAGCTATAATAGCGCCTGGTCTATCTTTGTAGAATACTAGTAATCGATGGAGAGACACGCTGGTGAGTACCCAAGAGACAAATAGTAGTTCTAAGTTTCCTGAAAGCACCAAGAGTTGCACGGAAGCAATGGTGGCCGCCAATCTCCCGATAAAAGCTCCCTGCTGCGGGTCTCCATCAAGGTAATTGAGACTGAAGCGTACCACAATGAAGCTGATTAGGGCTATCATTGCGAGCATCAAAATGCTCAATGCATCCAGTCTTATACTTAGGCCAAGGTCTTCAAATCCCAAAAGAGGAGTTTCTAATAGACCGTAATTGATCACAAAAAAACCGCAAATCGCGGCAATTAAAATACTGATTAAAGTAGCTGCAGTGGCTACTTTTTTTACCAGAAATGGCCGCATGCCAGACTGGAACCAAGATATCAACGCGGTAGCCACAAAAACTGCTGGAGATAATAAAGTTAGTGCGGCGAGAAAGTATTGATTCATAGCTGAATAGTTCTTTTTAAATAAGTTCGACTGAAATTGTAGATTCTATTTTCAAGGTTTTGCCTTGTTCTTTTGCATTTGAAATCAAGACATTTATCGATGCTTTACTTTGCTTTAATTCTTTAATTCGCACCTCTGAATTTTGATCTACTTCGCCAAATCTTATTTTACTACTGAAGCTTCTCATTTCATGAAAGTTGATCTTTTCAGCGATCAGATGGTTGATGATTTCCAAAGCATCTTCTGGTGAAAAATTACCTCTTACGAGGTCATGCTTTTTTGTATCGGTCATTGTGTGTTCGATTGATTGAGCCGTATTCATTGATATCTTTTTTTTGATTGTGAGGCAAAGTTTAATAATCTTGTTTATAAATTTTTATTTATATTTATTATGTAATGCATAAATAAAAATTATGAACTATACCATTCACCAGCTTCAGATATTCCTCAAAGTAGTACAGACTAAAAGTATTACTAAGGCTTCGGAGGAGCTTTTTATGACTCAACCGGCCGTTTCGATACAACTAAAAAACTTACAAGATCAGTTTGAGATTCCGCTTACAGAAGTAGTGAGCCGTCAATTGTATGTAACTGATTTTGGTAAAGAAATTGCAATAATAGCGGAGAGAGTAATCCAGGAATTGGAAAATATCAATTACAAAACACAGGCATATCAAGGGATCTTGACGGGCAAGCTCAGTATTTCCGCTGTTTCTACTGGGAAATATGTAATCCCGTATTTTTTATCGGAATTTTTGGAAAAGAGTGTCGGGATCGATCTTGTCTTGGACGTCACGAACAAAAGTAGAGTGGTAGAGAGTCTTAAAAACAATGAGATTGATTTTGCGCTGGTTTCTGTACTACCCGAAAAGCTAAGTATTGAAGAGGAGTTACTAATTGAAAACAAGTTGTATTTGGTGGGAAACCATGCAATCAGGGATGAGAATAAACCGCTGATATATCGAGAGGAAGGTTCTGCGACTCGTCTGGCGATGGAGAAATATTTTGAAGTTCATCAGGGGAAAAAGAGAAAGCGCATGGAGCTTACCTCCAATGAAGCTGTCAAACAGGCAGTAATCGCAGGTCTAGGTTATTCTATTATGCCATTGATAGGGATTCAAAATGAGCTGCTCAATGGGCAGTTGTTCATTTTGGAAGAAGAAGACTTGCCTATAAAAACCGAGTGGCGTTTGATTTGGCTAAAAAGCAAAAAACTGTCACCTGTAAGTCTGGCTTATCTCAATTTTATCCGGTCTGAAAAGCAGAAAATCCTCACTGAAAAATTTAATTGGTATTTAAAATATTGATCATAGTGCTCACGTGGCAGAGAAGGCTTTGTGAAAGCAATATTCACCCGTTTTGTAGTATATTAAGAGGTTATTTGGGCTAGTAGGGATGAAAATTGCTTCGTGGAACAGGGATTATTTTCATCGTTTTTTTTAAATTATAATTATTTGGAAACTTTAGCTTATGAAAAACATTAGTAGCAACAGAAGTTTTTTCAAGACTTTTCTTTTTGTATCGTTTGCTGTTCTCTTTGCCTGTCAAAGCTCAGGTCAGGAAAATCAAACGTTTACAACTTCTGGAGAGACTGTAGAGATAAACGTGATCAGCAAGGAAACTTACCAGATAATGGAGCATTTTGGTGCTTCAGATGCTTGGTCAGGTCAGTTTGTAGGCCTTTGGCCCAATCAAAAGAAAAATTCAATCGCTGAGTTGCTTTTCAGTAATGAGTCTGATGCAGATGGAAATCCCAAAGGAATAGGTCTGTCACTCTGGCGCTTTAATGTCGGAGCAGGCAGTGCAGAGCAAGGCGAGCAAAGTGGTATTCGTGATGAGTGGAGGAGAGCTGAGTCGTTTTTGTCGACGGATGGATCATATGATTGGTCCAAGCAAGCGGGCCAAGTTTGGTTTGCCACAGCCGCACAGGAATTTGGGGTAGGTAAATTGTTGATTTTCTCAAACAGTCCACCTGTATCTATGACCAAGACTGGAAAAGCTTTCGCCAAAGATGGGGAGTCAAACCTGTCTGTGGAGAAATATGAGGACTTTGGTGAGTATCTGGCTCAGGTGGTAAAAGGATTAACCGAAAAAGGCCTAATGGTCGATTATGTCAGTCCGGTGAATGAACCTCAATGGGACTGGTCTGATGGAGGGCAGGAGGGGACGCCATTTTGGAATAATGAGATTGGGGGAATTGTGAAAGCTCTAGATTATGCTTTAGATAAGAACAACCTGAATACTAAGATCGATGTAGCCGAAGCAGGCAAAATCAATTACCTCTATGAGCAAGCAGACAAGAATGGGAGAGGTGAGCAGATTTCGAATTTCTTTAATCCAGAGTCATCCAATTTTATTGGCGATTTGAAACACGTGAGCCGCTCAATTTCTGCGCATAGTTATTTCACTACCTCACCCTATGAATCTGCCGTAAGACAAAGAGAAAGCCTGCGTTCTGCCTTAAATGAAATAGATGGATTGAGTTATTGGATGAGTGAGTACTGCATTCTGGGCGGTAATGGTGGTGAAATGAATGGGAATGGGAGAGATTTGGGGATTGACCCAGCTCTTTATCTGGCTAAAGTGATTCATAATGATCTTACGGTATCCAATGCGAGCGCTTGGCATTGGTGGCTTGCCATTTCTCCCTATAATTATAAAGACGGCTTGATTTACATTGACAAAGAAAAAGCGGATGGGAATTTCTACGAAAGCAAAATGCTCTGGGCGTTGGGGAATTACAGCAGGTTTATCCGTCCGGGATATCAGCGTCTAGGAGTGGAAATTAATAATCAGGAAAAACAGTCTCCTGAATTTTTGGCTTCGGCCTATCAATCCGCTGATAAGAGTGAAGTTGTATTGGTAATAGTAAATTCAGGAATTAAGGAAATGAAAATGCATTTGTACGAAGATGGCATTTCCAATCCTATCAGGAGTGTTTATATCACCTCAAAGGATAAGGATTTGGAGTTAGTGGAAATAGATCTGGCTTTGGATTATTTGACTATCCCCGCCAGATCTATTTTGACTGTAGTAACTGAAAAATAGCATTTTGATTAATCGAATTAGACAAGCCAAGGATAGCCGTATTCCTAGGCTTTAATTTTTACACACATTATAAATGTGCATTGTTTTAAGGTTCATCATAAGAAATAAAATTCAAAGTAGTACACGACCTATATTCATCAGATTAAAAAAACAAGGGTAATATTTTACAAATTTACGTTCAGAATAAGCTTTCAAAACATAAAATTTTAATTCGTAAAAGTTTAAGTTTTGTCAACTATCCAAGTTAGCAATAGCTGGTTTTTTTGACGATTTCTGTAATTTCAACTCAAAGATGGAAGAATAATGGTAAAAGAGTGACATTATTCCAATATGTAATAACCAATTAATCAGGATATTCTGATCAAATAAAAAAAAGCTGGACTCTCTTAGACGTTTTTATTTTTGTTTTTGCAAAAAAATAAGAACCTTACCGTCGAGTTTTGGAGATAAGTGTCTTTTTTGTTGTAAAAGGAAATACTTCCGTTCGTGTAAAAGCTTGCTTATACTTGAGATTTAAGCCTGAGTTTTCACAAAATTCTAAAAGAGTCGCTTGTTTTTTGAATTTAAAAAATGATAACTTTAAAACTCGATTCTAGAGTAGAAACCATTTAACCTTTATCTAAAGTCTATTTAAAATCCAAATTATGAGAAAGTTAATCGCTTTGTTCATGCTTGCAGGCATCCTTTTCGCACCGGTTATTGCTAACGCACAAGAGGCAGAAGATTCTGCAGCACAAGAAACAACCCCAGTAGCAGTTGAGCCTGCTGCATCTCCCACAATTGTAGATGATGAGATCGTCGCAGAGGAGCTAAGCTTCCACCAAGTAGTAAAGGAGAAATTCATCGAAGGTGATCCTCTTTACATGACTCCAGTATTGATCTGTTTGATCTTGGGTCTAGCGGTTGCTTTAGAAAGAATTATCACCTTGAACCTTTCTACGACCAACACGAAGAAATTGTTGATCAAAGTAGAAGATGCCCTTGAGTCAGGTGGAGTTGAAGCAGCTAAGGATGTTACAAAAAACACCAAAGGTCCAGTAGCTTCTATTTTCACACAAGGCTTGATGAGATACTCTGAAGGGATCGAAATGGTAGAGAAGTCTATTATTTCTTACGGTTCTGTAGAAATGGGTAGATTGGAAAAAGGTCTAATTTGGATCTCTCTATTTATCTCTCTAGCTCCAATGTTGGGTTTCATGGGTACTGTAATCGGTATGATCGGTGCATTTGATTCTATCGAAGCAGCTGGTGATATCTCTCCATCTCTAGTAGCAGGTGGTATTAAAATCGCACTTTTGACCACAGTTGCTGGTTTGATCGTTGCGATTATCCTTCAGTTGTTCTACAACTATTGTATAGCTAAAATTGATTCTTTGGTTAATGACATGGAAGATGCTTCTATATCATTGGTTGACATCTTGGTTAGACATAAATTGACTGGCAAGTAAGCCATCAAGTTTGTACGACCTCAAATTAAAAGTTAACCTAAAAGAAAAGCTACACTTATGGATACTTATGACATCTTATTATATGGAAGTTACATCCTAATCGGAATTGGAGCTGTATTAGCGGTTTTTATGCCATTGATCAAGTCTTTGGATAATCCAAAAAGCTTGCTCAAAACTGCAGTTGGAATTGTCGGTATAGTTGTATTGTTCTTTATTGCTTATTCTATTTCAAGTAATGAAGTACTTCCTAAATTTGAAGCATCTCCTTTCAACCTGACTCCTGCGGGATCTCAGTTGGTAGGTGGAATGCTTATCACCACTTACATTCTTGCAATCGTTGCTCTAGGAAGTATCGTATTGACGGAAGTGACTAAAGCGATAAAATAATATGGCTAGAAAGAAAAATAGAATGAGTACGGAGGTCAATGCAGGCTCTATGGCAGATATTGCTTTCCTGCTGCTGATCTTCTTTCTCGTCACCACTACGATCGCGTCTGATAAAGGTATTTTGAATATTCTTCCTCCGAAGCCGGATCCAAATAATCCTCCTCCTGAGATCGATCTGAATAAACGGAATATTTTCAATATTCTGATCAATGCGAATGATCAACTATTGGTTGAAGATGAATTCAGAGATAGCCCTGATGGACTTGATGAAGATGTGAAAGCATTTATCATGAATTTCGGTGCGCCGAATGAGGAAGCTACCGCATTGTACAATAGTTTGCCAGCATCAGTGAAAGCGCTGTCTGCGAGAAATCCTGAATCGTCTGATCACCCTGGAGAAGCAGTTGTTTCGATTAAAACAAACCGTGGTACCAGCTATGAGAAATATTTGGAAGTTTTCGATTTAGCCAAGAAGGCTTATTTCGATATCTACGCGGCAAGAGTTAATCTTAGTACTGATGAATACAGAGGTCTGACAGGTAAAAACGATGCTGAAACCAGTCTTCAAGATCGAGGAAAAGAAGGAATCCCTATGGCGATTTCTATTGCAGAACCTGATAAAATAGGAGGTAATTGATATGGCGAAGTTTGGAAAGAAAACAAAAGCAGAGGTAAGTATACCTACATCGGCTTTACCGGATATCATCTTTATGCTTCTCTTTTTCTTCATGGTAACTACCGTGTTGAGAGAGCAGGAGATATTGGTAGAGCAGAAGATACCTCAAGCTACCCAGCTTCAGAAGCTCCAGAAGAAAACACTTATTTCTTATATTTTCATTGGAAAGCCTAAGAATACAGCTCTTTACGGCACTGAACCTAGAGTACAAGCAAATGATGCGCTCTTAACTACTCCTGATATTGTTCAGTGGGTGAACCAAGAGCGTGATTTACTTCCTGAAGCTGACCGTGGATTGATTACTATATCCATGAAAGTAGATAGGGACGTTAAAATGGGGCCTATTTCTGATGTTCAGAATGAACTAAGAGAGGCTGATGCGAGAAGAATTCTCTATGCTTCAATAGGTAAAGTTCAAAAATAATTATAGATCATTTTGATATTAAAGCTATCCCCTTTTGGGATAGCTTTTTTTTGTTTATTACATGCTATCATCTATTAAGAACACCAAGAAGGTTCAAAATGCTTGGGCGATGTACGACTGGGCTAATTCCGTTTATAGTCTTGTCATTACTTCTACGATTTTTCCTGTTTATTTCAACAGTGTCACAAAGGGGCTTAATCCGGATGACAAGGTTGATTTTTTTGGATTTAAGATCGTCAACACGGTTTTGTATTCTTATTCTATTTCTTTTTCATTTTTAATTATCGCGTTGATATCGCCAATCCTATCTGGTATTGCTGATGCAAGCGGGAAGAAGCTTCAGTTCATGAAGTTCTTTGCCTATCTAGGTTCCATTTCCTGTATTGCTTTATTCTTTTTTGATGGAAATAACCTGGAATGGGGTATTTGTTTTAGTGTTTTGGCAAGTGTGGGATATGCTGGAAGTATCGTATTCTACAACGCCTATTTGCCTGAGATCACTACGCCAGATAAATATGATCTTCTCAGTGCAAAAGGCTTTGCTTTGGGCTATATAGGCAGTGTGATTCTCTTAGTTGTAAACTTGCTGATGATTCAATTCCCGTCTTGGTTTATGTTGTCTGATGATGGGATGGCTGCACGCTTTTCGTTTTTGATTACTGGAGTTTGGTGGGCGGGATTTTCCCAGATTCCGTTTAGAGTACTTCCTCAAAACCCTTTTGGTAAGGATATCAAAAAGGAGTTTTTGCTAAAAGGCTATCAGGAGATCACAAAAGTGTGGAATGAAGTCAAGCAAATTAAAGTGATGTATCGCTTCTTAGCGTCTTTTTTCTTCTATTCCATGGGAGTGCAGACGGTAATGTATCTGGCTGCCACTTTTGGAGACAAAGAGCTTGGGTTGCCCGGTGATCAGTTGATCATGACTATTTTAATTATTCAGATCGTAGCTATCGCAGGTAGTTATTTCTTTGCGTTTATATCTAAGAAATATGGAAACAAGCAAAGTTTGGTGATTATGGTTCTGGTGTGGATTGGGATCTGTGCAGGTGCTTACTATGTATATACTGTATATGAATTTTTTGCTTTAGCCTTTGTAGTCGGCTTAGTCATGGGAGGTATCCAGGCTTTGTCTAGATCTACTTTCTCAAAGCTGATTCCTAGGAGTACTACAGATCATGCATCATATTTTAGCTTCTATGATGTGACCGAAAAATTGGCAATAGTGCTGGGTACATTCTCCTATGGATTTATAGAGCAAATCACTGGAAGTATGAGAAACTCTGCTCTTTCACTAGGTATCTTTTTTCTTGTTGGCTTAGGTTTCCTACTTTTAGTAGCTATACCTAAAAAAGGGTTGGATACTGAAAGGGCCTAACTATGCAAAAAATACTCTCTGGGGTTCAAGTCAAAGAACTGGATTCGCAACATTTGAAGTTGAGTGGTCAAAGTAGCCATGAGCTAATGGAAACGGCATCTAAAGCTTTTGTCAAATGGTTTCTAGATCAAGGGTTTTCTTCAGACCTACCTATTCAAATCGCTTGCGGTGCTGGAAATAACGGAGGCGATGGCTTGGCTATCGGCAGACTTTTGTCAGCACTTTCTTATGAAGTTATAATCTTCAAGTGTTTCGATTCAAAGGATTCATTGAGTGAGGATGCTCTTTTGAATTTCAATAAGCTACCTGAATCCATTCAAATCGTGGATTTTGAAAATCTGAGATTTGTTGAAAAGGGAATTTTGATTGATGCTTTTCTCGGTGTTGGCTTGAAAGGTGAACTGAGGCCTGATGCTATCAAGATCATACAAAAACTGAATGACTATCAAGGAACTGTAATAAGCATAGATGTCCCATCTGGTTTGCCATCGGATATAGTTCTGAAAGGCGAGGCAGTGAAAGCTGATTTCACGGTCAGTTTTGCATTTCCTAAACTTTCACTCATACTTCCCGAGCATGCTGAATATGTAGGCGAGTTGGTAGTGCTGAAGATAGGATTGGTAGAAGAAGCCTTTATGGATTTGGACTCGACTTTTTACTATCTCGAAACCCTGGATGTTCCTCCTTTGCATACGGTCTTTAATCGGTTTAGCTATAAAGGTGATATGGGAAAGGTGCTGCTGGTAGGCGGGAGTCCAGGTAAAATGGGTGCACTTATTCTCTGTGCGAAGAGTGCCTTGAGAACAGGTTCGGGATTAGTTACCTGCCACATGGAGGATTCCGAGAGGGTAATTGTTCAGACCGCTGTTCCTGAGGCTATGGCTTCTTGGGGTTTGATTCCTAATCCTGAGTTTTATGATGCCGTAGGTATTGGGCCAGGTTGGGGGACAGAAAATCGTGCACGTTTATTCCGGCAGTTTTTGCAAGATTTCAAAAAGCCAATAGTAATCGATGCTGATGGACTGAACCTTTTGTCTAGGAATCCTGATCTATTGCCTTTGGTGCCAAAGAATTCAATTCTTACTCCTCATATAGGAGAATTCACCAGACTGGTTGGTTCGGCTGAGAATCATTTGGAAAGGTTGAAGATGGCTAAAGGCTTTGCAGTTGAAAATGAATTGATTTTGGTGCTTAAGGGCGCGAATACAGTTATTAGTTTGCCAGACGGAAGACAGGTGATTAATTCATCCGGGAATAAATATATGGCGACAGGAGGATCTGGAGATGTGCTTACTGGTATGCTTACTTCCTATTTGGGGATGGGGTATTTTCCGGAGAATGCTGCGCTTTGTGGCGTATTTCATCATGGCTTAGCAGGAGAAATTGCCTCAAAATCGAAAAGAAGATCTATGATTGCCAGTGATATTATTGCTGCAATCCCAGAAACATACATTCAATTGAATATTTCTTGATCCCTTTTTCCTAGACAAACTTAAAAGTTCTCTTGGGGTTCTTAGCATATCAATTTTTACTATGAACAAAGAGAAGCTGTTGCTTTGGGCTCTGTCAGCCATTAATTTCATCCACATTGTCGATTTCATGATTTTGATGCCCTTAAGCCCTCAACTTATGAGGCTCTTCGATATTTCTCCTCGCAAGTTTGGATTATTAGTGTCTTGCTATACTTTCAGTGCAGGGATTTCCAGTTTCTTCGGAGCCTTTGTATTGGATCGCTTTGATCGTAAGAAAATATTGGTTTGGGTATATATAGGCTTCGCAATTTCCACTTTAGGGTGTGCATTATCGCCTAGCTACCCTGTCCTGTTGGCAGCAAGAGTAGTCTCGGGTTTATTTGGAGGTCTGACCTCAGCATTGATTTAAGCAATAATAGGGGATGTGATTCCCGATTCTAGACGAGGAAGAGCTATGGGATTGGTGATGGCTGCGTTTTCAGTGGCATCAGTTCTGGGGGTTCCTCTTGGGCTATTTCTTGCTAGTTTGTCGGATTGGCATACGCCTTTTTTCATTCTCACAGGTCTATCTGTAGTGAGTCTTGGAATGATCATCAACTATATTCCCAATATCACAGAGCATCTTAAAAACGAAATAGTAAGACCAAATCCCCTGGTGGTGATTCGTAGGGTAACTAGCGATTCTAATCAAATGAGGGCTATCACGCTTTCGGTAATGATGATGTTTGGACAGTTTATAGTTATCCCCTTTTTGAGTCCTTACACTGTAGCGAATGTTGGCTTTTCGGAAATTCAACTCACCTACATTTATATGGCGGGTGGAGCATTTACGATTTTTACCTCGCCTTGGGTTGGGAAGCTTTCTGATAAATATGGCAAGCAAAAAATCTTTATCATCTTCATGCTTCTAAACCTGATTCCTATTGCCATCATTACTCACTTGGGAGTAACTCCTATTCCCTTTGTGCTGATGGTTTCCACGATGTTTTTTGTGACATCAAATGGCAGATACGTGCCTGCGGCTGCTATTGTAACCGGTACGGCAAAGCCAGAAAATAGAGGCAGCTTTCTGAGTTTCAATTCAGCAGTGCAACAACTGGCAACTGGGGCAGCGACCTTATTGGCAGGGATAATCATCGGTGAAAATGCTGCAGGGGAGTTGACCAATTACAATGTGGTTGGGTATATCGCTATCGCATTTAGTTTAGCTTGTATTCCGCTAGCTATGAGAATAAAAGTGGTGAGTTAGATTGTTTGCATTTTTTTCTGAAATTATACTAGTGACCTTTATTTGGTTTGGAGGTTGGGTGTCAGATGTCCGATGAAGCCTAAATGCTAGAGTTTATCAAATATTATAATGCTTTTGTCTATTTACAGATAGAAAATCAGACACAAAAAAAATCATTTGGGGTACTTTTCTGTGTTTAACCTTATCCATGATCAGCGGAACCAATTGCTTAAAGCCTTTAATGGAAGAATAATTTCAAAAGAAGGAAAGCAGATTTAGTTGATAAAATGAGCGAGTAATAGTTTGTCATTTATTCAAACGTTTTTGATGTTGAATTCTGGAATTATCCTATAAAGGAGCTTTTTTAGAGTTAAATTATGTGATTGTACGGAATCTTGCCAGTAGAAAATTTATAGGATCGAAGGTCCAAAGACACATTGAATTCTGGTTTACTTCGGTCTTCGGTCATCGGTCTTCCAACCCGTTGACCAAAGAGAATTCACTTACTGGTAGAAAAGCGTACATACAGATTAAATTATAACCTTTATTTATGCAATCCTTTTATGTTATTTTTTCTTGCACTTTCAAACCATTGAATCTTAAGTATACAAGTATTCAGCTGTGCTCTCTGCGAAAATCTCTTCGGCCATTGCGGTAAAAAAAGCGATCAAAAGGAAAGCCCGGCATTTCTATCGGGCTTTAGTCTGTTAGAACTCTGCATTTCCAGGAGTTCGGGGGAATGCAATCACATCCCTAATATTTCCCATTCCGGTGACGAAGAGCACCATCCGCTCAAAGCCAAGTCCAAAGCCAGCGTGAGGTGCAGCTCCAAATCTTCTGGTATCTAGGTACCACCACATCTCATCTTGTGGAATACTCATTTCTTCCATTCTTTTGGTCAGCACATCCATTCGCTCCTCTCGCTGGGATCCTCCTACTATTTCGCCGATTCCAGGGAATAGAATGTCCATCGCAGCTACAGTCTTTCCGTCGTCATTTTGTCGCATATAGAACGACTTGATCTCTTTTGGATAGTCAGTTAGGATTACGGGCTTCTTGAAGTGTTTCTCCACCAAAAATCGCTCATGCTCAGATTGCAAATCAGTTCCCCAAGCGTCGATCAGATAAGAGAATTTCTTTTTCTTGTTAGGCGTGGAGTTTCTCAGAATTTCAATGGCCTCAGTATAGGTGATTCTTACAAAGTTATTATCTGCCACAAAACTCAGTTTATCCAACAGGCTCATCTCACTTCGCTGATCGGCAGGCTTTACTTTTTCTTCTTCCTGAAGTCTCTGGTCCAGGAAAGCCAAATCCTCGGCGCAGTTGTGTAGAGCATACTGGATTACATATTTTAAGAAATCTTCCGCCAAGTCAGCATTGTCTTCCGCATCATAGAAAGCCATTTCCGGCTCGATCATCCAGAACTCAGCCAAGTGACGGGTTGTGTTTGAATTCTCTGCCCGGAAAGTTGGGCCGAAAGTATAGATGTCACCAAGCGCCATGGCTGCTAATTCTCCTTCCAGCTGACCAGAAACAGTTAGGTTCGTTTCTCTTTCGAAGAAATCCTGCTTATAGTCAATCGCTCCATCGTCAGTTTTTGGAGGGTTTTTCAAGTCAAGAGTAGTGACTTTGAATGTTTCTCCAGCACCTTCAGCATCTGAAGCCGTGATGATCGGTGTGTGGATATAGAAAAATCCTTTGTCGTTGAAGTATTTATGAACAGCAAAAGCCAAGGCATGTCTTACTCTGAAAACTGCGCTGAACGTAATGGTACGCATTCTCAAATGAGCATTTTCCCGAAGAAATTCCATGGAATGCTTCTTTGGCTGCAGTGGATATTTTTCAGGATCTGCCTCTCCCAGCACTTCTATAGCAGTTGCATTTAACTCAGAGCTTTGTCCAGCGCCTTGAGAGTCGACTACATTACCAGTGACTTTAAGGCAAGCGCCAGTGGTGCATTTTTTTAGAATTTCTTCTGAAATCAGATTTGGGTCGGCCACCACTTGGTAATTGGTAATGATGGAACCGTCGTTTAGTGCAATGAATGAAACATTTTTGTTTCCTCTTTTTGTACGAACCCAGCCCATCAGCGTCACTTCTGATCCAATCGGATTTGTATCCAGGATGGTCTTGATTTTGACTCTTTTGTTAAATGCCATTTGGTGATTTGTTAATGCAGGATTTTTTAAGTCTGTGAATATTTTAAAGGAATGCAAAAAAACGATTAAATAAGCTTTATATCAAAAAATTGCTCGTTTTTCATAACTTTGGCACAAGGGATTTTTCTAGTGAAAAGGCCTTTTTTGAACCCAAACAGCAGGTTTTACCCAATATTGAATGCAAAAGTTAAATCTTAGCCAATCACTTTCACAGAAGCTTTCACCTCAGCAGATACAATTTATCAAATTGCTACAGGTACCGACGGCCGAATTAGATACTCGAATAGAAGAGGAACTCGAGATTAATCCAGCGCTGGAAGAAGGAAAAACAGAAGAAAAAGAAAGTGAGGATGACAACTTTGACGATAATTACGAAGAGGAGTCTCCTCAGGATGATCGTGATGTAAATATCGATGACTACCTGGATGATGAGTATGGTGGTTACAAAATGCAAGGCGATGGTAATTACAATGCAGATGAGGAAGATCGGGAAATACCGATTTCCAGTCAATCATCTCTGCATGAGCAGCTAGTCTCCCAGTTGAATTTCCTCAGACTTGATGAAAGAAAAAAGATTATAGGCGAGCAGCTGATCGGAAGTATCGAGAATGATGGCTATATCCGTAGAGACCTGGAGGCTATTATTAATGACTTGGCTTTTAGCCAAAATATAGAAACTGATGTGGACGAATTGGAGGAAATTTTGAGAAAAATTCAAAATTTTGATCCGGCAGGTATTGCTTCCAGAAACCTTCAGGAGTGTCTTACGATACAGCTTGAGCGTAAGGAACATCCCGAAGATCCCATCGTCATAAATGCGCTGAGGATAATTCATGGTTGCTTCGATGAATTCACCAAAAAGCATTACTCCAAGATTCAGAAGCGCTGTGATCTTAATGATGAGGAGACTAAGGATGCTGTTAATCTGATTACGAAACTCAATCCAAAACCGGGAGGAGTAGCTGATGGCTTGGTGAGAACGCAATACATTATCCCTGATTTCATGCTTACCAGTACTGCTGGCAAATTTGAAATCAGTCTAAACTCTAAAAATGCACCAGAACTGAGAATCTCAAGATCCTACTCTGAGATGTTTGATGCATATGATAAAAGCGATAAAAAAGATAAGAAGCTAAAGGAGACGGTTACTTTCGTGAAGCAAAAGTTGGATGCCGCTAAGTGGTTTATTGATGCGATCAAGCAACGGCAGAATACACTTTTGAGAACTATGGAAGCGATTCTTCAGTATCAAAAGGAATTTTTCATAGATGGGGATGAGACCAATCTTCGTCCGATGATATTGAAAGATATTGCTGAGAGAATTGATATGGATATCTCCACAGTATCCAGGGTTGCAAATAGTAAAGCTATCCAGACAGAATTTGGTGTTTATCCATTGAAATATTTCTTCTCTGAAGGTATAGCTACAGATAGTGGTGAAGATGTGAGTAACAGAGAAGTGAAATCTGTACTACAAAGCATGGTGGACGTTGAGGATAAAAAGAAGCCACTTTCTGACGATAAACTTGTCAAAATGCTAAATGGGAAGGGGTACAATATCGCTAGAAGGACTGTGGCGAAATATCGCGAACAGCTTCAAATACCAGTTGCCAGACTAAGAAAGGAATTGTAGTGCGTAGAATTTTTTCATTGATTATTTCGGTCGTATTACAGCCTTTGGTTATTCCAAGTTTAGTCTTTGGCTTGGCTTTATTTGTGGTGCCTGAGGCAACCAGTATCCCAGACTCTTTCAAAAAACGATTATTCTATCTCATAGCTTTGTCCACCTTAGTTATCCCGATGATCACAATTTTCGGATTGCGATTAAGTGGGACACTGAAAAGTATTCACATGGCTGAGTTGAAGGATAGAGCTGTTCCTTTCACGGTAACTAGTATTTATTACATTCTCACAGTATATCTTTTATATCAACAAAGACAATTTGACCCGATACTATGGCAAGTCTTGGGGATAATTACGTTGGCCATAGTCGTGTTGACGATAGTTACTTTTTTTTGGAAAATGTCCGCACATATGATTGGGATGGGTGGATTGATTGCAGCTGTTGTGGTACTTGGACTCAAATTCCCTACGTTTAAGCCTCTGTATTCCTTATTGGCTTCCTTAGTGTTGACAGGATTGGTGGGAAGTGTGAGGTTGTACCTAGAAGCGCACAAGCCTATCGAAATTTATGTCGGTTTGCTCTTTGGGTTTGTTCTCTGCTATGTCGGCTTTAGCTGGATATGGGCATAAAAAAAACCGGACATTTGATCTGCCCGGTTTAAAATTTCTTTTAAGAATGTTTCCTTAGAAAACGTTTACAGCAATACCAAAGTTGATTTGAGTTGCTTCAGTACCATTTGGACCCATACCTTTTTGAAAGACTTGATTCAAACCAAAATAACTCCAAGCATAAAAACCGGGAGATCCTGCTTTCACAGATAAACCATATCTGAATTTTTCAAAACCGTAATTCTGAGAATCTTTAATTTGTCTTTTGAGATCATTAGATTCCTCATATCTCACTTTAGTATGTGATTCATATAAGTATCCGAATTTTCCACCGACACTTACTTGAAAACCTTTAGTATAGTTTGTCTTGTTGAAGTGGTAAGTGAAATCCAGCGGAATATCAAAATAATTAGCAGCCACTACATTCTTCTTGATTGTGATATTATCTCCCAATACATCTGTAATGTCTCTCAGTAAGCTGGATTCTGGCCCCACTGCAGGATTGTTATACAATGTCTGATCATCCTTGAATGCATATTTGTCAGTTCCTACACCAATACCAATGTCCATGGTAAATCCAGAAGCATCACCAAAAATGGAAACAGGATATTGATAGTAAACATTGAATGTACGTGAGCCAAAGAAATTCATGCTCAAATCTTCTGACTTGTTGTTAAGCTGATTAAAGCCGAATTCAAACTTCAAATCACTTGGGATGTTAGGTCTTCCTCCGATGGGAGTCTTTGACTTTTTTGTAATTTCCTGGGTGTCCTGAGCGAAAGCTGTTTGAATCAAAGCAAAGGCTAGTAGGAAGGTGTATAATTTTTTCATCAAATTGGTTTACTTATAATGCATTCAATGCGGGCAAAAATAGGAAATCCCAGAGGATTTACCCTTTTTTTGATCTTAATTATTCTTAAGGTGGAACGTTGGTCAACCTATAAAATTGTAAATTTCTTATGCAGGAGAATTTGGATAAAATCGAATTTTAAATACCTTTGCATTCCAATTCGGCTTCGTAGCTCAACTGAATAGAGCACCTGATTACGGCTCAGGAGGTTTCAAGTTTGAATCTTGACGAGGTCACAAAGCTCAGCATTTATGCTGAGCTTTTCCTTTTTTAGGACTTTTGCAGCTTAGGAGGTTTCAATCCGCGATAGCAATCGGGATGAATCTTGACGAATAGACAAAGCCCAGTTCCATGGGTGAGCTTATTCTTTTTCAGGTCTTTTCCAGTTTGGGAGGTTTTCAATCCGCGCTACTTATCGTTATAGGTATGAATCCTGACGGGGTTACATAGCAAAAGCTTCATAGGTAACTATTGAGCTTTTTTGTTTTTAAACTTACGCCGCTGCCGATATCCCATTAATAAAAGTCTCCACAAAGTCCATGATTTTGGTCTTCACGCGTTCAGCAATTGATTTACGATCCCTAAGCGATGGCCTCTTCGTCATCATTCCGATAATATCATCTCGAAGTGGTTCCTTTTCGGTGTATATGAAGTCACCGATCACCTGCTCCAACTTTTCCGCATCCAGTGATTCTTCCTCACTCAGATTTTTGATGGCATCCACGCGTTCCTTGGTCCAGAAGTTCAAGAATTCCTCTGGGATGTCTTCTGAATCTTCGATCACAGGAAGGGTCTGATTGATGAACTTCTCGATCAGCTCCCGCTTGCTTCTGAGCTGGGACTCTCCGACAATGAGTTCCACAATTGCTTTTTTCTGCTTCTCCCGATCTGCTGGAGCAGCGTCTTTCAGCTTTGCCAGAAGTTTCAGAATGTAGGTGACATTAATGTCGTCACGATGGATGAGCTCCAGCTCAAAATCTACATCGTTCAGGATGGCTTGATTGATGGCACCTTTAATTCTTGAAACTCCAACTTCTCCGCTCGTTGCTCCATATATTGCAAGAAGTAAGTCACCTTTTTCCACCAATTTTGCCGAGGAGTTATTCAATCCTTCATCTTTGAGGAAGAGTTCAGTTTCGCTTGAGTTTATTTCTCCAGATCGGATAAAGGGAATGTCTCCACCGTAGAATTTGGGATTGGAAGACGAGGGAGTTCCTCC
Organism: Algoriphagus antarcticus; assembly: GCF_002150685.1. Taxonomy (GTDB): domain Bacteria; phylum Bacteroidota; class Bacteroidia; order Cytophagales; family Cyclobacteriaceae; genus Algoriphagus; species Algoriphagus antarcticus. The sequence goes on along the minus strand of NZ_MSSW01000002.1, from coordinate 109,937 downwards.
TGAGAAAACCTTCGCCACCTCCCCCAACTTCTTCTCTTTCCAGTCCGGGAATACCGATCAATCGTCTTGTTTGAAGCGGATTTGGCGGGAGAAAAGCTGCTGCATCACTCCCTTCTTGTAGGCTTCTAACTTCTCCTTTTTCTGCTTCAGCAAGGCAATCCTTCTATCCACAGCTGTCAGAAATGTGGCGATCTTTTGCTGTTCGGGGAGAGTGGGGAAATTAAGTTTTGTTGAAATTATATCACCCCTTGTCAAGCCAGGGATCATATTTCCGCTTGCAAGAGCTACATAGTAATTTCTGAGGGCATGCAGCCTTTGAAAGAGAAAAAAGGTGTTTCCTTTTGATGTTCTTAGAGCCATTAGTTGTCTTCCAATAGAAACTTCCGGAAAACTTTGAATCATCATTGATCCTACACCACTGCCTTTAACAGTGAATAAAAGATCTCCATTGAGGGAACTTCGGGTTTGTTTAATACTCCATTTGGTAAGTAAGTCTTGATCAGTAGTAAAGTCTGAAGGGCCTGTGAAGTAAGGGGTTGATGCATCGCTTTCCTTAATATTCGAGTATTGATCAGGATTTAAGTGTTGACCTGAAACTAGTTGGAATTGCTCTCCAATCTTTGAAGTTTTCCATTCTTGAATAAATTCAGGAAACCTCAACTTCGGCATGTTTCTTTTTTCTCTCATCATCAAAAAGGAGTTTTGATTCCCAGTTCCTTGCAGAATCCGATCAGCGACACTTCGTTGGATTTCAGTTCTGAGTCCAGCTGTACCAGTTCTTCGGCTACTTCATCAAGATCGATGGCATCTTCCTCTTCGAAGGTGTCTACATAGCGAGGGATATTGAGGTTGTAGTCGTTTTCGGCAATTTCTGCCAGTGTGGTGACAAAGCTGTATTTGTCCAGAGTTTCTCGTTTGCGATAGGTTTCCACGATCAGCTCCACGTCTTCTTCGCGTAGTTCGTTCTGGTTCCCCACCTTAATAAAGTGATCTGCTCCACTGGCATCGATAAAGACGATATTGTCATTTTGCTCACGGCATTTCTTCAGTACCACGATGCAGGTGGGGATAGTAGTGCCATAGAAGATGTTTGCTGGAAGACCGATCACCGCATCGAGCACATTCATTTCTTGGATCAGGTATTGGCGGATTATGCCTTCGGCTCCTCCACGGAAAAGTACCCCATGCGGGAAGACGCTGGCCATGATGCCATTGTCAGCCAGTTGATGGAGCATGTGCTGCATGAAAGCGAAGTCTGCTTTGGTCTTGGGAGCAAGTCTTCCGTATTGGCTGAATCGCGGATCATTGCTATACAATGGATTATCGTCTCCTTTCCAGTGTGCAGAAAAAGGTGGGTTTGCTACGATGGCTTCGAATCTATGATCCAAGTGCATGGGGTTTTCCAGCGTGTCTTCCTGCTTTATATCGAACTCTCGGTAGTGAACTCCATGTAGGATCATATTCATCCGAGCCAGGTTATAAGTGGTGCGAGTCATTTCTTGGCCGTAGAATTCACTGACTTTGGCTACTCGGAGTAGGAGAGAGCCAGACCCACAAGTCGGGTCATAGACGGATTTGAGTTTTCCCTTCCCTGTGGTGACCAACTTGGCCAAGATTTTTGAAACCTGTTGTGGGGTGTAGAATTCACCAGCTGTTTTCCCTGCTCCTGCAGCAAACTTACCGATCAGGTATTCATAGGCATCACCTAGCACATCGGATTTGATGTCTTCCAGCTTAAAGTCAATCTTGTCCAGTTAATTAAGGATTTGGGAGATGACCGTGTTTCTGGCACCTACGGTTCTACCGATTTTGGTAGAGTTTAGGTCTAAATCGTCGAAGAGGTCGTTGAAGTCCTATTTTGATTCTGTTCCCATGGTACTTTGCTCGATATGGTTCAGGACTGCTTTAAGGTCTTCGAGAATGTAGTTGCTTTCGGTTTCTGTATCAGCTTTCCCTCTGGCTGCAAGTGCGGAAAAGAGCTCGGTAGGAAGTATCCGAGGGTTTCCAAAGATTCTCCTTGATAGCATCCAAGAGTTCGGGGTCTTATAGTTTAGTGAAGTCAGTCACCGCTTCCCCTACCAAAAGGGTATTGGCATAGATGTACTGTTTTTCTGAGAGGTACTTGTAGAAATTAAATTCTAGGATGTAGTCACGGTAATCGTCAGCAGAGATTTTGCCCCGTAGTAAGTTTGCTATTCCCCAGAGTTGTGTTTCCAGCTGGCGTTTTTGATCTTCAGACATTTAGTTATGTTGAGGTTGATGTACTTGAAAAACTTATTCCGATTTGATGCAGCATAAGTGCCAGTGGCTGATCATCGAAAAAATGTTTGGTTGCTTAAAAATAGGTTTTTCGGTGGAAAGTCAAACCACCGTGGAATAAAAAAGACTTCTCGGTATGGAGGGCTTTCAAGTATTTCATCTAGACTTCTATAATCTTATTCCCGGTCGTCCCTGAAGAAAATCAAACTTCCAAGTTTCCTTTTTTAAAGCAAAGACGCTCATTCTGGTTTTTGTTGGTTATTTTTGAGAACCCTGTTTTAATCAATGAAAAAACCAATTCGAAATTCCATTTTCAATTTACTGCTATCGCTTTTAATACCAGTTTCGATCTCTGCCTGCGACACCCTCCAGGATGTCAATGAGATCAATGGGCCTTGCACCATTATCTTGCCGGATGGGAGTACCATCATTTCAAGTGGTAATATCGAGATCCAGAAAAAAACAGGTACGATCACTTATCGAGACGAGGCTGGCAAGCTTTGGTCGCTGTTCATGGATGATTACCAGAGCTATACCTGCAATTAATCCACTGATTCCAGTATCAAAACCCAGTCATTCCCTCTTCCTTGACTTGGAGGAATTACCGTTGTTTTACTCGTTTTTGACACTTTCCCAACCGGAATTTTTACTCCAGTCCGCGGATCATACCAAGCCCCCAAAAGTGAGTTTCCTGCCAAATTGCTAAGATTAAGATTTGTCTGATTTCCTGCGGGGAAATAGAGTAGGGCATAGCTTCCATCCACGTCTCGAGTGGCAGCTACGTAGTATTCATCATCTACTTGAGCAGATGCAATGAGTTCCTGAGCTGGAATTCTAGTGAAAAAAGGGAATTCAAGAATTAAATTCTTCAAGTGCTTCACTTGATTAGCAACTTCCAGATCTAGCGACAAATTCCAAGGCTTCAGAGGGGCATTTATTGGAGCTTTATCCAAATCATACATTTGCCATACAGCATGGTCCCCATAGGTCTGACCTGCAGCACCGGCAAATACATTCCAATACATGATTTTTCTAATGTCGGTGGCTTCGCTATAGCCTTGATTTTTGGCATCAAAGCATTTTGGATGCTCCTCATACATGGGTTCTCCGTCCACAGTTGGCTTTTTTGGAGTGAGCGCCAGATCATGAGCGATTTTTTGGTAAGTGGGCTGATTGGGACAGTGACCTGTTTGATGCATATTGAAATCCATCCATGATTCCTGGTGAAACCAATTAGAACTTCCACCTGGCTCGGTGGGCTGAGGGTGGAAAGTCATCAATTGCTTGTTGGCGGGAATCTGCGTTTCTTGAATTCCCTTGGCCATCCGATTCCACACTTCTATATCATTTGTGTCCTTTCGAGGATTTCGATCTCCACCCAAAACCCAGATGATGTTTTGTTGATTGGAATATCGCTTTCCGATCCATTTGCCAAAGTCATATGCCGATTTGGAATTGAAAATCTCAGGCCCTGTTCCCCAAGAAGATTTATTTAGCTTATCACCCCAAGTAGGAAGCAAAGCAATGTGAATATTACGCGCTTTTGCAAGGTTGAGTACCGCATCCACATGTTTCCAATAGGCTTCATTTGGTTTGGAATATTGATCATCCAAAAAAGGGGTATCTCCATTTGCGTTGGGGTCGTTGAGGCCATCGAGTTCGGACAAAGCCACCGCTTGGACCACGTTGAATCCTTGGCTCGCGCGTTTATCGAGATAAATTTTGCTTTCCTCCAGATCCAACCGATGGAATAATTCCCATGCGGTATCCGCCATCCAGAAAAACGGCTCACCTTCAGCGTTAGTGAAATAACGTTGATTTTCATGAATTTGAATAGGTCCTGTGATTTGCTGTGCAAGGAGGATTTGACTGAATAGAAAAAGTAATAATAAAGTGCTGAGTATTCGTTTCATCTGGAATAGGTTTGAATAAGTGAAAGTCAAATGTGAAATCAATTTGGTCATTCAAAAAAGTAGAAGCAAAAAAAAACAGCCCGAAGGCTGTTTTTTGAATTATTTTTTGCGACTAGTATCGGAAGCTTTCATCGCATCTTCCAGTTTTTGCTGGAATTTTGATTTCTTTTTGTTTACGTTCTTCGCTTTGCTCTCTTCCACTTTTGCACGGATTTTCTCATCATCTACAAATAGTTTAATCATAGCCTGTTGACCGAATGTCACCATATTTGACACGAAATAGTAGAAGCTCAATCCAGCAGGGTATGAATTCAAAATAAACATAAACATTACAGGCATGATGTAGCCCAAATTTTTCATTGGTCCCGTTGCCGTGGTCAGTTGATTATTAAAATGAGTGTAAACAATCTGTGATACCGTCATCAGTAACGTAAACATACTCACGTGCGATCCATAGAAGGGAATCGTGAATGGCAGATTGAAAAAGGTGTCGTAAGTGGAAAGATCAGTAGCCCAAAGGAAAGATTCCTGGCGAAGTTCGATTGCATTTGGGAAGAAAAAGAACAATGCAAACAAGAATGGCATCTGAAGCACCATTGGAAGACAACCAGAGATTGGGCTCACTCCCAATTTCGAGAAGAGCTTCATTTGCTCTTGCTGCATCTTAGTTGCGTCATCTCCGTATTTCTCTTTCAGCTCATCGATTTCAGGCTTGATCACACGCATTTTCGCCATTCCTATGTATGACTTATAAGTAAGCGGGAAAAGTGCCAGCTTGATCAGGAATACGATGATGATGATGATCACGCCGTAATTGGTGAAGAACTTCTCCAGGAAGGCGAAAAGGTTAACGATAATGTACTTGTTTACCCAGCTTACAAAGAAGTAACCCATGTCCACATTCTCTTCAAATCCTTCTGTCACTTTCTTAAGAGTTTTGTATTCGTCTGGACCGAAATAGTAAGTGAATCCAGCCTTACCATCCTGAAGAGGGATAGATAGGCTTGTCGACATGGTACGTACGATAGTGCTGTCCTCTGGTGTACTTTGAGTGATGGATACATTTTGAAAGTCTGTATCTGCAATCATCGCTGCGGTGAAGAATCGCTGACTAAAACTCACCCATTTCACCGGTTCAGCTATAGTTTCCTGCTCTAAGTCATCACCAGCTCCCAGATTGTCAAAAGATCCAGAAGTAGTATAGTAATTAAGTCTAGCCTGTCTTCTGGATTCTGCCAGGTTACTTTCTTGGGTAGTTACTTGATCTTCCCAGTTGAGTGCCAGTGTATTTCCAGTAAATATTCCTTGGTAGCGATCTATTTCGAAGGATTTCTGCACTTGATAGCTGCCGTCAGCTAAGGTGAAAGAGTGGATGATTTGACCACTTTCTGTCCCCGCTTTTAACGTCAGTGTCTGCGTTTCTACACCTTCTTCATTTTGGCTTCTTTCTATTGAAGATGTGAAATAAAGGTCATTCAGGTCTAATGGGCCATTCTTGCTTTCGATGATAAAGTCCATTTTCGAACTTTCCTCATTGATAAGTTCCAAAGGCTCCATATTCCAGCTTTTGTATTCTTTTAGAATTACCTTTTTGACTTGAGCACCTTTAGAGGAAATTTCCACCTGTATCAGGTCGTTTTCAAGAGTAAGAGTTTCTTCTTCTCCTACAGTCATGCTTGCTAAAACACCATATTTTGCAAGTCTAGCGGCATCTAGTGTACTATCGTTTTCAGAAATATTCTCTGTACTTGCCGGTTGGCTTGCAGGATTAGATTGAATCGATTCTGATTGTGTGGTAGTTGCTGTTTCCACTGCAGGGATCTCCGGCGTGCTCGCAAAGAAAAGCGAATAAATTAGGATGACGGCTGCAAAAAGAATCAAACCAGTTGCTTGATTTCTGTCCATAAAGATTAATCGTAAACCCGATAAAGAAGATTCGGGGAGTTTTATTTAATTTTTTTGTCCACAGCCGCTTGGATGAATTTCACAAAAAGTGGCTGAGGGGTAAGTACTGTACTTTTATATTCTGGGTGGAATTGAACCCCAACGAACCAAGGATGGTTTTTGATTTCCACGATTTCTACCAAACCTGTCTCAGGGTTTTTACCGGTAGCAATCATTCCATTTTCTTCCATTAATTCTAGATACTCATTGTTAAATTCGTATCTATGTCGGTGTCTCTCTTGGATTTTGGACTTTCCATAAGCCTGATATGACTTGCTTCCTTTTTTGAGGTCACAAGCATACGAACCCAATCGCATGGTTCCACCCATTTGATCAATATTTTTTTGTTCTTCCATCAATCCAATGACTGGATTAGTGGTTTTAGGATCCATTTCAGTACTGTTCGCGTCCTTCAAGTTCACTACGTTTCTAGCGAATTCGATCACAGCTACTTGCATTCCAAGGCAAATCCCCAGAAAAGGAATATTGTTTTCACGTGCAAATTTAACGGTCTCTATTTTCCCTTCAAAACCTCTTTCTCCAAACCCTGGAGCCACTACAATTCCGTCTAGATCCTTCAATTTTGAAGCGATGTTGTCGGAGTTGATTTCTTCGGAAGAAATCAGACGAAGATTTACATCGCATTCTATAGACGCACCAGCGTGTGTGAATGATTCTATGATGGATTTATATGAATCCGGAAGTGAAACGTATTTTCCAACCAAGCCGATGGTAACTTCCTGAGTTGGGTTTTTAAGCTTTCCGAGGAAATCTTTCCAGTTTTCAAGGTCTGTATTTTCTTTGGATGTAAGCTTCAGCTTAGTCATCACACGCTCATCCAGTTTTTCCTTTTTCATTAATAAAGGCACATCGTAGATCGAGTCGGCATCCATTGCTTCGATCACGTTGTTGAGTTGTACGTTGCAGAAAAGTGCGAGCTTTTTCTTCACGTCAGAAGGAAGGTGATATTCCGTTCTACAAACTAAGATGTCCGGCTGAATACCCGCTTCTAGCAGTTGCTTGACAGAGTGCTGAGTAGGTTTGGTTTTTAATTCTTGGGCAGCTTTGAGGTAGGGAATCAAAGTCAGGTGAATAACCAAGAAGTTATTTGGACCAAGATCCCATTTGGCTTGTCTTACTGCTTCAATGAATGGAAGGGACTCGATGTCACCTACGCATCCACCGATTTCGGTAATTACCACATCATATTTTCCTTCTTCACCCAATTTGTAAAAATTGGCTTTGATTTCATCAGTAATGTGGGGAATGACTTGAACAGTCTTTCCAAGGAATTCGCCTTTACGCTCCCTTGTGATCACATTATTATAGATCCTACCGGTAGTGATATTATTATCCTGAGAAGTAGTGATGTTCAAAAAACGCTCGTAGTGTCCCAAATCCAAATCAGTCTCAGCACCATCGTCAGTCACATAGCATTCGCCGTGTTCATAAGGGTTTAGAGTCCCAGGATCAATATTCAGATAAGGATCAAATTTTTGGATGGTTACTTTGAAACCTCTGGCTTGGAGCAACTTGCCTAGAGAAGCTGCTATAATGCCTTTGCCGAGAGAGGAAGTAACTCCTCCGGTAATAAATATGTATTTGGTGCTTGAAGCCATAAGAATGGGGGAGGGTGGATATTTGATTGGATTCTTATGGGGCTCAAAATTATGGAAAAATTCCCGATTAATGGCTTTTTGAATAGGAAATAGATCAGTTTTCTCGAATCCTCTTCAATATTGGTTAAAAGTATTTTGTGACAATTCGTGTCAATAGTTTTGATCATTATGGGTATGATAGTAATTTTATAATGATTCGAAGTCGAGTTCTTTCAAGGCTTTGATCTGGTTTTTACTTTCCTTTCAGTTAAACTAACTAGTATATGTACTCCTTACGCAGAGAAATTGTCCTTGTAAATGAAATCGGGAATGAGCAAAATTGCAAGCAACATAAATCACATCTTGATGATAATAAGTGTTTTGTCTTAGATCCAGTTTTCTTGTATAGTACATTAGATTGGACAAAGTTTGAAGATGACCTTGATGTGCTAAACTCGGTTTATGCTATGTTGTTTGATGAGTTTGTGATCGCTAGGAAGAGGCTTTTATGTTATTGGCCTAATGAGGATTTTCATGACCATGGTTTTATTAAGCTAAGCGAATATTGTCGAGCGTCCAGAATAAATATAGAAGTAGGTGAAGTAAATCATCATTTGGCGAATGAAGATAAAATGCTTCCTGAATTTGAAGGATTATGGAAAAGCTTCATTTTGTTTATCGTTGAATCATTATGTGAAGATGTTAAGGTGAATGAAGCCATAGAGGATATAGGAACTTTGAAATGCGACAGCGAGAGTGTTTGGATTTTCAGTATAAGTGAGAATGACATGATTCACTATTCTTATTTAAAATCTCAAGTTGCATTGTTTGGGTTTAAATCAGAATCAGATTTATCAGAAATGATTTGCAGCGAGGATGCCGTACTTTTTTCAAGTTTTAATGAGCTTGTGAGTTCACTCCAAAGTGAAATTGATATAAAAAAATTTAGTGCTAACTTTTCTAATAGCGCACTAGAAAAGCAGTATTATCGTGCTTTTTGCCAAAATTTTCAATCGTCTAATCTAGTACAACAATGGATATCTACCTACTCTAAGAATTAGAAAGTAGAGGGCCACAAGTTTTTATTTGTTAAAATTGGTTTTTTTTTATCACTTAATTTTATCTTAAGGTTAATTATTATATATATTGCACGCGAGTTTGAAATAAATAATAATTAACGTATAAGAATATGAGAGATTTAATCAAAGACGCTATTGCTGACCTTAAGAAAGGTGATGGATTTATTTATGTTACCGCTGACGGTAGCAAGATTGATTTGCATGACGCAGCTAGCAAAGGAATAGCAGTTACACCTGTTAACCCTAAAAACCAAGTAATTAAAAAATTGGAAGCTGCTGGACTTCATTTGAATGACGGTAAATTCTTGAATGAATTGAATGAATTGATTTCACTTGTTACTGGAAACGGTGTCACTTCAAAAACCTCTAAACGAAGAACATTCTCTGATGCTGAGAAAAGCAAAATCGTAGAAGAGTGGAAAAAAGTAGAAGCTGCAGGTAAAAAAACCAAAGCAGCATTTGCTAGAGAAATTGGAGTTGGTTACCAAACGTTTATCAATTGGTTGAGAGGTTAACCCCTTTTTACAATAACAAAAAAAAGGCAGCTGTTAAGCTGCCTTTTTTTGTTTTATTAGTTAGCTACGAAACTTGCCAATTTTTAAATGTGGTGATTACGGCAAGAAAAGCCAATAAAATAAAGACCACTAACGATTGAATTACTATGGAGGATAGGTTTATTACAGGTAATGAGATTTTCGGTAGTGAAATAGCTAGATCAGGAATAGAACCTGCTGGTACTTGATCAAATAAAATTAAAGTATTCTCTCCAGAAGGTAAGAATAGTAGTACGGAGATCACTACAGCTGTAATAGCACCACCGATTATTTTCCAGGCTAAAGATGAGATTACAGGTCTGTAGTCTGCTGCTGTTCGATTGCTTTTAAGTCTTTTTAAAATAGATTTGTTAAAGCCCGCAGAAGGGTTTTCTGTTCCCACCTCAGTGATGAACTGTCGGATATATATGTCTTCCTTGCTTAGATTTTTCATAGTAGATGAATTAATTCACTTTTTGTGATAGTTCTCAATGATTCCAAAAGATTCTTTCTTCCACGATGCAATAGTATTTTGACATGCGAGCTAGTCAAGCTCATAATTTCTTCAATTTCTTTAATACTTTGTTCTTCTAGGTAAAACAAAGTTAGTACAGCTGATTCTGCGGGTTTCATTGTAAAGAGAGCTTGCTGGATAAGTTCTTTTCTTTCGATTAGCTGAAGTGACTTCAATCCGTCCAAGTAATCAATAGAACCGCTAGCTAGCTCAGGTAATTCATCCAATTGTATGGTATAGTTTTTTGATTTTCTCAACCTCCCCAGAGCCTCATTATATACGATCTTGTATAGCCAAGTAGTAAACTTAGAATTTCCCTCAAAGGTTTTTAAAGAATGGAATGCTTTCATGAATGCATCTTGAGCTGCTTCTTCAGCTTCTTCTCTATTTTTCAGAACACGCAGGGCCAGAGTAAATGCATATTTTTCATGCTTTAGGATCAATTGTCCATAAGCATTCAAATTACCCTGAAGGGTTTTCTCTATATAGTGGTGGTCTTCCTGGAATCGCATTTTCACATTGGATGCAAGTACCTGAAAAAAAGTTACAGTTTTTTCCACACACTTGTAACCTTTTCCCTGAGTACCTACATCCAAGAAGAAAAAACAAACAGGACATGGCAGATACTATCTTAGTCGTACTTATTATTTTCTCCAGCATTTTCGGAGTCATCTTCACTTTCTTGACTACACGAAATAAGGAAAGGCTCGCACTTATAGAAAATGGTGCTGACGCAAAACTCTTCAACTCAGGCAAAAAATACAGCTTTGGCCAATTTATCCTGAGTATTGCACTTCTAGCTATCGGCGTTGGTGCCGGGATTCTATTTGGTGCATTATTTAGACAAAACGGAATGGATGATGGAGTAGCGTTTTCAGCCTGTATATTTATTTTCGGAGGGATTGGCCTTATGGCTAGCTTCTTTGTCAACAGGAATTTAACTGAGAAATAGGATTTATGTCTTGCCTGAAAGATTCTCAAAACCTCTCCTTAAAAGGATGGGTTTTTTTTGGTTTTGTGAGTATACGCTAATTGTCAAGTAGGTACTTTGTACAACGGTAAAAACCGGGATACGCTGGATTCTGAACTTCCTGGGTCTTCCAGCCCATTCCCTTGGGCAAATTCGTCCACTGGCTGAAAAGCGTATATTCATATTCGGTTTACACGCTTTTGCCGTCTGCTCTCATTTTTCTGATTATTTTTGTGAAAAAATAATTCACCTTGGATCACGCACAATTATTATCTGCTTTTAGGGAAAAAGGAATTTTGCACCTGAAAGAAGGAAACGGGAAAGTAATCACTTTCATGAAAACAGAGCTTTGGAAGCCTGAGATGGGTGAAGATTGGACGTTTTTACTTTTTGATTTATTCCAAATCCGTACGATTTGTGAGCCTTTCTCGGAGGTCTCGCTGGATATCGTAGAATATGCAAACAAACCAACTGTATATCATAGTCCAGCAAATCGCATCATTAAAAATGGGCCTATAGTGGACGGAGTGCTGAAGTTCAGTCTGATCCTAGAGCCCAACTGGAATAAATTGCTATTTCAGATTTCTCAGCCTGTGGTTGTGAAAATAGACACTAACGAAACTACTTCACACCAGACACCTATCTTATTTCCACTTTTGAGTCCTAGTACCAAAGAGATGTTTTTGGGACCTGATGGCGATGTCAAAATTCTTAAGGGATGAATTTCAAATCGCATCTTGATGAATTCGAAGTCTTTAAGAAAGTTGCAAAAGCTGCAGCCAATTTGGGCATAGAAACGTATGTGGTCGGCGGATATGTGAGAGATCTGATTTTGAAAAGATCGTGCAAAGATATTGACTTTACCTGCGTTGGAAGTGGTATTGAATTAGCGAAGGAAGTTGCTAACCAATATGATATCCACGTGCCTCTATCAGTTTTCAAGAATTTCGGTACAGCCATGCTGAAACTGGAAGATTTGGAACTGGAATTTGTAGGTGCTCGTAAAGAGTCTTACCGCTCAGACTCCCGTAATCCAACCGTGGAAATAGGCACACTGCAAGAAGATTTGGAGCGAAGGGACTTTACGATCAATGCCATGGCAATTTCTTTGAACGCTGCTAATTATGGTGAATTGCTAGATCCCTTTAATGGACTTTCTGATATTAAGAAGAAGTTGATTCTTACCCCGCTTGATCCAAATGTCACCTTTTCTGATGATCCACTTCGTATGCTTCGTGCAGTCCGATTTGCGGCTCAGCTGGATTTTGATATTGATGGAGATACTTTTCATGCATTAAGTGAAAATGCGCATCGCTTGAACATCATCTCCGGAGAGCGGGTGATTGTGGAGTTGAATAAGATTATTCAAGTGAAAAAGCCTTCCTACGGTTTCAAATTGCTGTTTGCGGGTAAGTTACTCCAGGAGTTTTTTCCAGAAATGGTGGAGCTGCAGGGCGTAGATTCGGTGGATGATAAATCGCACAAGGATAATTTCTATCATACCCTGCAGGTGTTGGATAATGTCTGCCTGATGAGTGATGACCTGTGGCTTCGCTGGGCTGCTATTTTGCATGATATAGCTAAGCCAGCCACCAAGCGCTTCAATAGCAAAGTTGGCTGGACATTCCACGGGCATGAAGATAAAGGTGCGCGCATGACCCCAGACATATTTCGCAGGATGAAACTTCCGATGGATGAACGAATGAAATATGTTCAAAAACTAGTGAAGTTGCACCTTCGCCCCATCGCACTGGTGAAAGATGAAGTGACAGATTCGGCTATGAGAAGATTGCTTTTCGAAGCGGGTGACGACATAGATGATCTGATGAAGCTTTGTCGTGCAGATGTCACTTCTAAAAACAACAGGAAAGTAAAACGATACCTGGAAAATTTCGATAAAGTAGCACAGAAGCTAATTGCAGTGGAGGAGAAAGATCAGGTCAGAAACTTCCAGCCGCCCATCTCAGGAGAGGAAATCATGGAAATTTTTGGTTTGGAACCTTCTAAAATCGTCGGAGATATTAAAGAAGAAATTAAAGAAGCTATATTGGAGGGTAAAATTCACAACAATCCTGTACAGGCACGAGAATTTATGCTAGAGATTGCCAAATCCAAAGGATTGTCTCCAGTGTTAGATCGCCCAAATTCATAAACTAAATCAAAATTCAATTCAAATGAAGCACGTATTATTCATGCTGATTATGGCCCTTTGTGCCAGCACAACAATTGCCCAGACTGCCGACACCGCTTCTGTAGCTAAGCTCGATCCAAAACTAAAGAAAACATTGAATGCTTCAGATCAGGCCGCATATCAACTGGCTTTACGATTCAATGATATAGGTGTTGCCAAAATGTCACTTTATAACTTGATCGTCAGAAATCCGGAAGATCTACGATATGTAGAGATGTTGGGATCGGTTTATTACGAGGCTGGCCAATCGATGTCTGCTGCATTGGTTTCCATGGAAGTATTAAAAGTGAATGACAAGAGTATCCAATCTTTGGAGATTGCAGCTAACTCCTTGGAGCAGGTTGGAGCACTGGAGAAGTCTCTTCCCTATTTCGAAAGCCTTTATTTACTTAGTGGAGATAATTTCAGCCTTTATAAATCTGGTTTTATCCAATACAGCCTAAAGAAATATCCTGAGGCGTTGAACTCTATGAATATTCTGGTGAAAAATGCCAAGCCTGATGAGAAAGTAGGTTTCCCAAAATCTCAGGTTGAAACGCAAGAAGTTAGTATGAAAGCTGCTGCGTTGAACCTAAAAGGAATGATCTATTTGGATCAAGGTTCAAAGATTGAAGCGAAAGCTGCTTTCGAAGAAGCTATTTCTCTGGATCCTGAATTTGATCTTGCCAAAGAAAACCTTGCAAAAACAAATTGATCAACTCAACCCCTGATTATGAAACCGGCATTTATGTCGGTTTTTTTTTGTCATAATGAATACAGTTTTTTTCTTCAAACTAGACCCTAATCCAAGGAGAAGTTTAATCAAAAGACAACTTTTACTTAACGCTTTTTACCTGTGATACGCGGAACTTCATTGATTATGAAGCGATTGATTCTACTCACATGTTCTGCTGCTATTTTCATTGGGTATTTTCCACCTATTGCACAGGCACAAAGCCCATTGGATATTGACTTCCAACTTGATTCAGCAAAAAAGTTAGCAAAGAGTAAACCTGACAAAGCTTTTTTGCTTGCCACAGAAGTATTGGAAGAGAGTAAACTTACTTTGTTTGATTCTTTAGTAGGAAAAGCACAATTGGTCCGGGGTCAGATTCTTTTGCAATTCGGTCTATTTCAGCCTGCGTCAGAGGCATTTTATGAAGCGGAGCATATATTCCAAAACAATGAATTGCCTTCCCTTTTGGCGGAGGTTAACAATGCTTTGGGGGAAGTCTATTACAAAATCAAGACTCCAGAAGACGCTCTTCTCCGTCATGAAACAGCATTGACGATCTATCAAAAACTTCATGATGCAGAAGGTGAGGCTGAAACAAAAAGTTTTATAGGTGGGATGTATGAAAAAATAGGCTCTTACCCAAAAGCTTTGGCTAATCAAAGGGAAGCACTTTTGATTTTTAAGGAGCTTAACCTAAAGAGTCAATTGGCATTTGTCAGAGAAAATATTGGAAGTATTTATGAAGATTTGGAGCAGTATGATTCTGCTTATTTCAATTTTCATAAGGCATTTGAGCTGAATACGGCACTTGGTGATAGTCTTCGGATTATCGGTAACCTGAATAATCTTGGAGATGTGCTTCGCAAAACCAGGGAACCAGAGGAAGGCTTGCTTTATTCTGTAAAAGCAGCTGAGATGAGTAGAAGGCTTGGTTTTTTATATCAGCAGAAAAGCGCGATTGTAGATATATCCAAGGCATATGCAGAGATGAGAGACTATGATAATGCATATAAGTTTTTGGAGCAAAGTCGTCAGTTGAGTGACTTGGTTTATTCAGAAGAGTCAGCTAGACAATTGGCTATACAAGAGGTTCAGAATAGGTTGTATGCCAAAAATCAACAGATCAATCAGCTTGAGCAAATGCGGGATTTCGACTCTATCGTAAAATGGCTTCTAGTGTTTTTGGTGGGGTTGCTGTGCGTATTGGGCTGGGTGATTTTCAATCGCCAAAAGTTGAAAATTAGAAGTAATAAGGAGTTGCTGCAGCGTCATCAGGAAATACTTCAGGTGAAGGAACAATTGATTGCCACAGAACAACAGAATATGCAATTGCTGGAATTAAAAATGGAAGCTGAAGATAAGGCTCATTCTAAAGCACTCACTGCACAAACATTACATGTGATCGATAAAAATCGAATGATGGAAGATATTCTGGTGAGGTTGAAAAGTATCTTGGAGGAAGATCCTAAAGAGCAGAAGAAAAAGATTAGAAATCTCATCAAGCAAATAGATTTCAATTTTTCTCATGATACAGATTGGGAAGATTTTAAACATAGTTTTGAAAAAGTACACCAGGACTTCCTCAGCAATATTCAGCAGCGTACTGGTGGGCTGACACCTGCAGAAATGAAGCTCGCCAGTCTCATGCGACTCAATCTGAATTCAAAAGAGATAGCTTCTTCACTGGGGATTTCGATGGATAGCTTACGGATTTCCAGGTATAGACTTCGTAAAAAATTGGACTTGGAAAAAGGGGATAGCTTACAGCAATATCTTCTTTGTATATGATTTACAATTTGTTAATCTCTTTTTAACATTCCATAATCACCTGAAAATCAAATTTTTGAAACTGTTTTTTCGGATTCTGTTTAGGTTTTGTTAACGGTCACTTTTCCAATTGTTGCCAAATTGATTACAGCCATTAGTAGTGAGAACCTACTACTCAAGCTAAAATTGTAGCATCAAAACCATTCAAATCTTATGATAAAATGTAGACTAATTTATGGCCTGTTTGCGCTGGGGATTTTAGCGACTTCGTGTAGTGAGACAGTCCAACAAAAAGAAGAAATGATTCAGCAAAATCTGGTTAAGCCAGTTTATATATCTGATTCAGTTATCCATGACACAGACGATCCTGCTATCTGGATAAATCCAACAGATCCATCCAAAAGCCTTATAATCGGAACGGACAAAGATGCAGATGGAGCGCTTTATGTATTCGATCTGAAGGGAAATGCAATTGACTCGCTGATCGTAAGAGATATTCAGCGTCCAAACAATGTGGATGTGGGCTACCGTTTGGATCTGGGTGATCGGATTGTAGACTTTGCAGTCACTGGAGAGCGAATGACATCTAAATTGAGATTTTTCAGTCTTCCTGATATGAAAGAAATCAATTCCGGAGGAATCGAAGTGTTTCAGGGCGAAATGTACCCAGACTTTAGAGATTTAATGGGTGTGGCTCTCTTTCAAGATAAAACTACAGCGAAAAACTTTGTCATCGCCGGCAGGAAGAGTGGTCCCATAGATGGGACATACTTATGGCAATATGAGATTTTGGGGCAAGAGGGAGAGATCAAATTGAATCTTGTAAGGAAGTTTGGAGCATATTCTGGAAAAAAGGAGATCGAGGCAATAGCTGTCGATGCGGAGCTTGGGTTCATCTATTATTCTGATGAAGGAGTAGGAGTGAGGAAATACTATGCAGATCCAGAAAAGGGGAATGAAGAACTAGCGCATTTTGCTCAGGAAGGATTCTCAGATGATCACGAAGGTATTTCGATTTACAAGTTTGATGATGGCACAGGGTATATTTTGGTGTCTGATCAAGGGTCAAATCTTTTTCATGTATTTCCGAGAGAAGGAAGTGCAACAAACCCAAATGAGCACTCATTAATAACCAAGATAGCTACCAGTACCACATCAAGCGATGGATCAGAATCCATCAGCACCGCTTTAGGGCCAGATTTTCCACATGGACTTTTTGTAGCCATGTCGGAAGACAAGACTTTCCAAATCTATCGCTGGGAAGATATGGCGGGCGACATTTTAAAATCAAAAAACTAATTATTAATCCTCATAATTATGAAAAAGCAGTTACTGAGCGCAATTACCTTTATAGCTCTTTCTTGTCTGAGCCATCAGGCATTGGCACAAGGAGTATTAAAAGGTAGGGTGATAGATGCACAAAACCTTTCTATGCCTGGGGCAAATTTGATTTTGAAAAACACCTCTTTGGGAACCGTCACTAACCAAACGGGAGATTATTCCATCGTGGATCTTCCTGAGGGTTCATATGAAGTTCAGGTTTCCTACTTGGGCTATGGTTCTATTGTACAAGAAACTACTATAGAAGATGGACAAACAACTATCTTGAATTTCAAATTGGATGAAACGACTATAGCGAGTCTGGAATTTGTAGTGATGGGCGACCGGTTAAAAGGACAGGCAAAAGCGCTCAATCAGCAAAAGAACAATGCTAATATCACCAATGTGGTGTCCTCTGATCAGATAGGGCGATTTCCGGATGCCAATATTGGTGATGCGCTCAAAAGAGTCCCAGGGATCACCATGCAAAATGATCAAGGAGAAGCGCGAAATATTATTATCCGAGGCCTCGCTCCACAGCTAAATTCAGTGACGCTGAATGGTGAAAGACTACCATCTGCCGAGGGCGATAACAGAAATGTGCAGATGGATTTGATTCCTTCTGACATGATTCAGACCATAGAAGTGAATAAAGCCGTACTTCCGAGCATGGATGCGGATGCCATTGGCGGCTCTGTGAATTTGGTGACGCGCCAGGCTCCAAATGCTCTTCGTGTTTCTGGAACGGCGGCTTCTGGTATAAATTTACTTTCCAATAAACCAATATGGACTGGTGGCTTGATCATTGGCAATCGTTTTTTCGATGATAAATTGGGCGTGATTTTTTCAGGTTCTTATAACAATCACCTCTTTGGATCAGACAATATTGAAGCGGTTTGGAAAAATTATGATAATGGAGCTGCCCTTGAGGAATTTGATATTAGAGAATATAAAGTTCAGCGGGTTCGTCGATCTGCTACTATCGCTTTTGACTATGCTATCAATGATAGCCACAAGCTATTTCTATCTGGAATGTATAACCACCGAGACGATTGGGAAAATAGGTTTAGAATGCGGGTTAGTCAGCTGGACGATTCTTTTGATGATGGGGATTTCACAGAAGTTAGCCCTGGGAATTATTTGACCAAGGGTCGCGTGGAATATGAAACGAAAGGTGGTTTAGACAGCGATAGAAATAAAGCTGCCAGACTTGAGGATCAACGAGTTTATAACACGACTTTAGGCGGTAGTCATTTGTTCAATAATTTGAAAATGGATTGGTCTCTCACTTATGCAAAAGCATCAGAAGAAAGACCATTTGAGCGATATACTTCATTTAGATCCTCTGGCCAGGATGTGACATTAGATGTTTCAGATCCTGAGAAACCATTTGCCTATCTAACAAATCCTGCCGATAACCTTGCAATTGCATTCAATGGATTGTCAGAACAATATGGCTACACGTTTGACCGCGACCTGAATGGGAAACTGGATTTCAAATTACCATACAGTCCCAAAGGGATTTTCCAGTTCGGGGTGAGGTATCGTGGAAAAGACAAAGAGAGAGACAATAACTTCTATGAGTACGAGCCGCTAGATGAGGAAGCTTTTGGTGAAACTCTTGCAAATGTGCCAAATGAAAATTATTCCGATGCGAGCTTCCTGGTAGGTTCTCAATATCAAGTTGGTACATTTATGACTCCAGCGTATTTGGGAGGGTTAGATTTCAAAAATTCCAATCTATTTGAGGAAAGTGATATTCCTGAGGAATATGCGCCGGGTAATTATACAGCGAAAGAAACTATTTCCGGAGGCTACGTAATGGCAGATCATCAATTTTCAGATAAATTCTCTGCTATTGCCGGTGTACGAATAGAACATACTTCTATTGACTATATAGGAAATATCTTTGATATAGACAATGAAGAAATTTCTTCAGCTGAAGGCGATCAGAGTTATACTAATTTCATGCCTGGGGTACATTTGAAGTATAACATGAATCCAAACAGTGTTTTGAGATTTGCCTGGACTAATACTATTGCCAGGCCAAATTATTTTGACTTAGTTCCTTATGCGGAGTTAAGTCCAGAAGATGAGGAACTGTCGAGAGGAAACCCTAATCTAAAGCCTGCTACAGCTATGAATTTTGACTTGATGGCAGAGCAGTATTTCGATAATGTGGGACTTATGTCCCTAGGTGGTTTTTATAAAGATATTGACGACTTCGTCTATACTATCACCTCACAGGGATATAGTGATCCACAGTTTGGGTCTGATCTTCAATTTTCCCGTCCAGAAAACGGGGGAACTGCTAAAATATACGGTTTAGAAGCATCCATTCAGCGTCAGATTTGGAAGGGAATTGGAGTTTATCTGAACTATACCTATACCAATTCTTCTACCACAGGCATTGAAGATAGAGATGAGGATGATATTGAGCTGCCAGGCACAGCTGATAATATGTTTAACGCGTCTTTGTCCTACGAAAATACGCGATTGGTGATCCGTGTTTCCTTGAATTATGCTTCTGATTACTTGGACGAATTAGGAGGCGATAGCTTTGAAGACCGCTATTACGACAAGCAAGCATTTCTAGACGTCAATGCTTCCTATGCGATCACTCCTAAATGGCGTGTGTTTTTCGAAGGGAATAATCTGACTAATCAGCCTTTGAGATATTATCAGGGAATCAAATCCAGAACAATGCAAGCAGAATATTACAGTGCTCGATTCAACTTTGGGTTGAAATTTGACTTATTCGATTAGTTGAAAGCTATCAATACAAAAAGGGCTGCCAAAATGAATTGGAAGCCCTTTTTGCTTCTGTCAAGTATGTTTTTTTTTCAGCTAAGAAATAAGTAGTATGCAATCAATGTGGTGAGTAAAGAGATGCCAAAGCTCAGGGAAATGATTTTTGGGTAATTCGTGACCCATTGTGCTTTCTTGTGATTGGCTTCTAGCACCAGTTTTCTGTTAGGTCTAACTACCCCTTGCACCAGTGCTAGGCAACCCAAAAAGTAAACAGATAATATAAGGATGAAGCTTGCTGCGGTTTCCATGGGCACAAATTTAACAGTAATTCTAAAGCAAGCATTTTGAAATCAGAAACTTAACAATTTGATAATGAGTAAGCATAGAAAAAGCCCCTAATTTAGGGGCTTTTTGATTATTTAATGATAGGAGACTCTATCATCTTACCAGTTCTAATCTTAGTGTCCAGTGTATTAGCTATCACTTCTCGGTCGAGTTTGACAAATCTACCTGATGATGGCTCACCTGTGATTTGCTCGATTGCAGTTCTGAGCATGATTTCGGTTACATCTCCTAATGTTCTTAGCCTCTCTGTGTTTTCTTTGACAGTAATATTTGGTGTAAAGCCAGTGCTGTAGTCAGATTGATCTAAGCTATTGAAACTTTGAGTCACGATAGGTAGCAGGCCATACGCATTATCTGGATTGTCTTCATCTTCAATGGCTATTGAACCCACGTTTTTCCCATAAGTGACATCACCAATTAAGAATACATCCATGTAGGGTTTCAGCCCATTGATGATTAGCTCAGATGCAGATGCAGTTCCAGTAGAGGTAAGAACATAAATACGATTGCCACTTAGGGTAGTTCCCAGATTTTGAGATTTGTTCAAAAACGCAGTTTTCACACTGCTTAGGCCGGGAATTTCTGAAGCTAATAAGTTATTGTATTTTGTTCTTGAGAAAATATCAGAACTCGTAACGCCAGGGCCTATTAAACTAGCAAGGTTTACTGCAGAAGAAACATATCCACCACCATTGTACCTCAGATCCAAGACTAAATTGTTGATATTTTCGGCTTTCAGTTTTTCAAATACTGCATCCATCTCCTTATCGTACTTGGTATTGTCTGTGGCAGTACCTGGGGCGAAGAAATTATAAACCACATACCCTATTTTTTGATTGTTGATTGTATACACCGTATCAAGGAAATTCGGGTCTTCAGGGAATTCAACGGGGGTGATAGAAATGTCTTCCATCGCAAGATATGCTCCAGCTTCCTCATTATATCTTCGAGGTGAAATTGTGTGAGTGGCCTCCGTTTGACCTAGAAGATCCCGATAGTTGCTTACAGTTAACTTTGTGCCGTTTATAGCTACTATCGCATCACCACGCTTTAGGTCTTTTGAAGATGCAGGGCTATCTTTCTTCACATAAAGTACCTCTGCATATATATCGTTAGAATCAGTAATTCTATATAATTTAAACTCGTATCCTGGATCCAAAGAAATACCACTTAGAGAATTGATCAACTCTTGATAATCAGGATAAATTACTGAAAAGCGGTCTGTAGGAGTGAATAGTAGGGACTTGAAATAAGCAGTAGGATCCGAATTGGCTGCTATAGGTGTCCTAAGATTAAGTCTCCAATAGTAAACTTCATCCATAACATCGTAAATCCATGTGTTGATTTCTTCCTCTAGTGTAAGCTCGGGCTCCACAACAGGATCTTTTTCATCATCTTTGTTACAGCTCCAAAGTAGTCCGCTTAGGATTACAAGGAAGAAAGTTCTTGAGAGTAGGGTAGATTTCATATTTGGGAAGTTTGGATAATTTCAAACGTAGTATTTTGCAAAAGCGTTGGATTAGTAACTCGAAATTTTAATATATAGAACCAAAAGACACATCATGTGTTTGACTATCCTGCAGCTCTCCCTTTTCACATTTCAATACTCGGTATGGGTACTTACGAAGTAAATCATAATTATGGGTTGCCATCAAGATAGCAGTTCCCTTTTTATTTATTTCTTGGAAAAGCTTGAAAATCCCATCAGCTACGTCTGGATCAAGATTTCCTGTAGGCTCATCAGCAAGTAAAATCGAAGGCTCATTGAGCAAAGCTCTCGCAATTACCACACGCTGCTGTTCCCCACCTGAAAGCTGATGAGGCATTTTACTTGATGCATTGTTCAGACCCACCAAAAGCAGAACTTCAGCCATGCGGTCATTTATTTTTGATTTATCAGTCCAGCCAGTTGCTCTCATGACAAAACCCAAATTTTCAGCTACTGAGCGATCATTGAAGAGTTGGAAATCCTGAAAAATAATCCCGATTTTTCTTCTTAAATATGGAATATCTTTAGTCTTGATATTTTCCAGATTAAATCCCGCTACTTCTGCACTTCCGCTTTTCAACTCCAAATCGGCGTAAAGTGTTTTTAACAAGGAGCTTTTTCCACTGCCTGTTCTACCGATAAGAAACACAAATTCGTGTTGCTCCACGGAGAAGTTCACATTGGTTAGAATAGGGTCTATTCCCTGAAAGATCGTCGCTTGGTTTACCTGAAGCACAGGCTGTGTACTAAAATCCATTCCTATAATTCTAATTTTTGCAATTTCCCAAAAGGAAGATCCTTAATTAACGTTTCCAGTTCTTTTTCCTTTCCTTCTAGGCCAAATTTCTCCATTTTTTTTAATGGCCTATCTGCTCTGAAATAGGCCACTAATACAAAGTTCTCATCTCTGATCTGAATGTAATCAGGGATTTTTGCTTTGCCTTTTACTTTGATGATATACATAAGGGAAATTAAAAAAAGACCGACAAAGCCGGCCTTTTACTAGTTATTTTCCGGCTGCCTTGGCATGATCTGCCAAAAACGTTGCCAAACCAGAATCTGTCAAGGGATGATTCAATAAGCTGGTGATTACTTTCAATGGACAAGTCACTACATCTGCGCCCACCTCGGCACATTTAAGCAGGTGCATGCTATGTCTAACTGACGCCGCAAGCACTTCTGTCTCGTAACCGTAATTACCGTAGATATGTACAATTTGGGCGATCAATTCCATTCCATCGAATGAAATATCATCTAATCTCCCGATAAATGGAGATACATAAGATGCACCGGCTTTTGCCGCCAAGAGGGCTTGGCCAGCGGAGAAAATCAGCGTACAGTTGGTACGGATGCCTTCACTTTGAAAATATTTTAGTGCTTTCAAGCCATCTTTGATCATCGGGATTTTTACCACGATTTTGTCATCTATCTTCGCAAGCTCATTTCCTTCTCTGATCATTCCTTCGTAATCTGTAGAGATTACTTCTGCACTTACTTTATCATCTACGATATCGCAGATCGCTTTGTAGTGAGCTCTTACTTTTGCGTCTCCGCTGATGCCTTCTTTGGCCATCAAGGAAGGATTGGTAGTTACGCCGTCTAAAACCCCTAGGTCAAAAGCTTCGCGAATCTCACCTAGATTGGCTGTGTCAATAAAGAATTTCATGTTTGAATTGTTTAATAGGTTTGGAAACAGCTTTTCTCAGACCTTGCTTTTCTCGTCCTAAATTTAAAAACAAGGTTAAGGCCATTCAAAAGGATGATTCCAAATGGATTTGATTGTAGGAAACAAAGTTAGAAGATAAATCAAGATTTGGAACCTGATTAGAGATGCCCGGGAAAAAAATAGCACAAAAAAGAAGCGGCATCGCACCGCTCAACCACCTACCCTTGCTTCCTTCCGGACCTGGGGGATTCAGCAGGAGCTGGTCGTGCCGCCGGGACAAAAGTAAGGAGAAAATATTCCCTTACAATATTCCTTGTCCATTTTCAGGTTGAATCGGGATTTCCTCCTGATTATGAGGTTCATTAATTTCAAATTTGAAATATAAAATTTAAAATTAATGTGTTTTCGCCAAGTGCATCTGGAATTCCAGCACATTGCATTGGATGAATTCATCTTCTGCCAGATCATCAAAGATGTCCTCGTCAAATTCCATTTCGGTTTTTTCGATTCTCCCGTCAGGATGTACGATCAGCTCTATTCCAGTGAACGTGTCAGTATTTACCTGTACCAAAACCTGGTAATCGTCAAAAATCCGCTTGAAATACTGTGGAAATGTTTTAGCCATAGGTTACTGTTTGTAATTAGCAAAACTACTCATTGGGACCGAATGAATTATAGCTGGAGTAAAATATCGTCACGTCCGAAGGACTGTTTTGTGTTATTTTGATCCTTTTAAATACATAGAAAGCTTGAATTAGAAAATCTTTCTCATTTATAGGTTTTACAGGGCTTATGGCATGATTTTCCACTTTGAAAAGGGTTCCATTTGGACCGATGATTTCATAGCCGTTAGCCTTACCTTTCTTTATGACTTTGTACACTTCACCATCAACAAATTCAAACCGGGCATTCCCCCAGAAATAGCTTCCTTTTCCTCTGGCAATTTGTAGGTTGGATTTTGGTTCGACGATCCTCGCCTGTTTTATTTTGTTAATATCGAGATTAAAAAACAAGTGGAATTTTCGCCCGTCAAAATCAAGATCTGCATACCGATATCCTTTGTCAATTTCCATTTTTGCTTCATCCCCATTATCGGAACCAAAGTTGACTTGGTACATGGGAGCTTTCCATTCTGCAGAAGACTGGGCACTTGCCGAACTAAAGCTGATGAAGAATAAGGTAACAACGAGTAGGGTATTATTCATTTTGAGCTAAGTTTATTTGCTTTTTATCAACGGTTTAAAGCGGTGTTAGTTTCAGTCAATTAGTTCTCAAGCAACATTTTCACCAGGTATATTTTAGAGAGAGTCAATTTTTTTTATAAAAAAAACGGATTGATGCTTTGTCCTTAGCAATCCCTTTCTAAATTTGCTCTCAATCTAATGAAAACAATCGCAAACAAAAACTGGTGGTGGCATTCTTACTCTTTCCAAAAGGAAGTTTAGAAAGCCCCTGCATTTAATTTTGCGCTACTACATAGTAAAAAAGGCTTACTGGATTTCCAGTAAGCCTTTTTTAATGAAAAATTAACCACGAATGACTCAAGTAAAATTTTCAATACTGACTACTTACCAAAAACGACTGGCAGATACGATCACGCCGGTAAGTATTTATTTACAAATCAGGGATCGTTTTGCAAATCCTATCCTACTGGAGAGTTCCGATTATCATGGGCATGAAAACAGCTATTCGTATATCTGTTTTAATCCTTTGGCTACTTTCTCCTTTAATGCGGGTAAGGTGACAGAGAAGCTACCTTCAGGAAAAAAGGAAAGCTATGAAGTGAGTTCTGACCAGAATCTGATGCAATGTCTTCGTGCATTTGGAAATAAGTTTGATGTAGCGCCGGATAATTTCAAATTCAGCTCCAATGGGCTTTTTGGATATATTCAATACGATACTGTCGCTTATTTTGAGGACATCAAACTTCAAAACACACAGCCATCGGAGGTGCCGATGATGCAGTATTCGGTCTATCAGAATGTAATCGTGGTGGATCACTACAAGAATGAATTGCATCTGCTTGAGCATAGGGTAGCCGGATCTGAAAATGCTGAAATGATGGAGGAGATCGAGCGTATCCTTAATAACAAGAATATTCCGAGCTACTCCTTTCAGCGGATAGGTGAAGAAGAATCAAACTACACAGATGAGGAATTTTTAAAGATTTTGAATCAGGGCCGTGAGCATTGCTATAAAGGTGATGTGTTCCAGATTGTACTTTCCCGCCGATTCAGTACGGCTTTCAAGGGAGATGAATTCAACGTTTATCGAGCGCTTCGTTCAGTGAATCCTTCTCCTTATTTGTTCTATTTCGATTATGGCTCCTTTAAGGTTTTTGGTAGCTCGCCAGAGGCTCAGATCGTAGTGAAAGACAAAAAAGCCACTATTTATCCGATAGCGGGGACATTTCGAAGAACTGGAAACGATCAGGAGGATGCAGTTCTGGCTCGCCAGCTTTATAATGATCCGAAAGAAAATTCAGAGCATGTGATGCTGGTAGATTTGGCTAGAAATGATTTGAGTAGATCTTCCGAAAAGGTTACCGTGGAAGTGTTCAAAGAGATTCAATATTATTCACATGTTATCCATTTGGTTTCCAAAGTGACTGGTGAATTACCGGAAAACACCAATCCACTTCAGCTTGTAGCAGACACATTTCCTGCGGGAACACTTTCGGGGGCTCCAAAATATAGAGCGATGGAATTGATCGATGAGCTGGAGAATATTTCAAGAACATTTTATGGTGGAGCAATCGGTTATTTGGGATTCAATGGAGACTTCAACCATGCGATTTTGATCAGGTCTTTTGTCTCCGAAAACAACCAACTTCGATTCCAGGCAGGAGCTGGTGTGGTTGCCAAATCAACCATACCTTCCGAATTGCAAGAAGTAGCTAATAAGTTGGAGGCGCTCAGAGTGGCGTTGAGGGCGGCAGAGAAGATCTAAATTGGAAGATTTTAGGATTGAAAAATTGGAAGATTGTGGCAAAAGTAGAACGATCTATAAATGTGAAAGTTTGGCAAAAATCCATCGATTCAACTTGAATATTTAGCTGGATAATTGGAGAATTGCAAGATTTTTAAAATGAAAAACTATGGCAAAATATGAGCGATTTGAAGATTTGCCAGTTTGGTAACATGCTATAAAAATATAAGAGCAAACATATTAAGTGAATTAAAAGGCTTAATCAAATACCTAAATGAATTTGAAAACAAGAAAAAGGAAGGCGCTCAATTCTACAGAATCTTCCAATCTTCTAATTTTTCAATTTTACAATTGATCACAAAAATGAAAATACTCGTCTTGGATAATTACGATTCCTTCACCTACAACCTGGTCTATATTGTCAGACAGTTGGGCTATGGAGGACAGCTTGAAGTCTTTAGAAATGACAAAATCAGTTTGGAAGACGTAGCTCAATACGATAAAATAATTCTATCGCCGGGGCCTGGAGTTCCGGAAGATGCGGGAATTATGCCTGAGCTTTTGACAAAGTACGCTGCGACCAAATCAATTTTGGGCGTGTGTTTAGGGCATCAGGCAATCGGTGAAGCATTCGGTGGTGAACTTATAAATTTGTCTGAGGTTCTTCATGGCGTGGCTTCTACAGTAAAAGTGGAAGATGACTTGCTTTTCAAGGACGTTCCCGATACTTTTAGTATTGGTAGATATCACTCTTGGGTTGTTGATGAAAACACCCTTTCACCAGACTTGGAAGTGATCGCTCGTACGCCTGACAACCAAATTATGGCAGTAAGACATAAGAAGTTTGATGTCAGGGGTTTACAGTTTCATCCCGAAAGCATTCTTACCGAAAACGGAGTGCAAATAATCAAAAACTGGATGGAGAATTAAGAACAGAACCACCAAATAATACCCCCAATTATGAAAGATATTTTGAATCATCTCATCGAGCACCGGACGCTTACCCGAGCCGATGCGAAAGAGGTTTTGAAAGACATTACAGCCGGAAATTACAATACAAGCCAGATCGCCGCATTTATGACGGTGTATATGATGCGGAGTATCACTGTGGAGGAACTTTCGGGATTCCGTGAAGCCATGCTTGAGCGATGCATTCCGGTGGAAATCTCCGAATACGATGCGATGGATCTTTGCGGAACTGGGGGAGACGGCAAAGACACCTTTAATATTTCCACCCTATCTTCCTTTGTGGTTGCAGCTGCTGGACAAAATGTGGCAAAACATGGAAATAACGGTGTTTCTTCCATCTGTGGTTCGTCTAATCTGCTTGCATACTTTGGTTATGCATTTACAAGTAATCTGGATAGAATCCGTCGGAGCTTAGATGAAGTTGGGATTTGCTTCTTGCATGCCCCACTTTTTCACCCAGCAATGAAGCATGTCGGTCCGATCAGAAAAGACCTAGGGGTAAAAACCTTCTTCAACATGCTTGGCCCAATGGTGAATCCAAGTTTTCCGACAAAACAATTGGTAGGCGTATTTAGTCTAGAGTTAGCACGATTATACGGCTATCTCTATCAGGATATGGAAGGAAGATTCTCTATTCTTCACGCCTTGGATGGCTATGATGAGATTTCGCTTACGGGTGATTTTAAGATGATTTCAAATAATGGGGAAAAAGTCTATAGCCCAGAAAATATTGGCTTGCCAAAACTAACTGCATCCTCTATTAAGGGTGGTGAGTCCATCCAAGAATCTGCCAGAATATTTGAAAATATCCTGAAGGGCAAGGGCACCAAAAGTCAAAATGCGGTAGTAATTGCCAATTCAGCGGCCGCACTGGTCACCGCCCGTGAAGGACTATCTTTTGTGGAGGCGGTAAGCGTAGCAGAAGAAGCATTATTGAGCCAAAAAGCGCTTCATGTCTTTAACGGACTGGTCAATCCAAAAACAACAGTTTCTTTAGCATAAAATCTTATGAATATTTTAGATAAAATCATTGCTCATAAACACCTCGAGGTAGCCGAAAGGAGCAGCTTGGTGCCAGTGAAACTTTTGGAAAAAAGTGTCTTTTTCGAAGGAACAGTGGTCTCCATGAAAAAGTACGTGTGTGATCCTGAGAAATCCGGAATCATCTCTGAATTCAAGAGAAAGTCGCCTTCCAAAGGTTTGATCAAAGGCGTTGCTTCGGTGGAAGCTGTGAGTATCGGATACATGCAAGCTGGCGCATCAGCATTGTCGATTTTGACGGATACGGATTTCTTTGGAGGAAGCAATGCTGATCTTAAGGACGCCCGAAAGTTTAACTTTTGTCCTATCCTTCGCAAGGATTTCATAGTGGATGAATATCAGATATTGGAAGCAAAATCTATCGGCGCTGATTGCATACTGCTGATTGCAGCGACTTTAGAGCCAACGAGGTTAATGGAGTTGGCTGCTTTCTCAAAAAGCCTTGGACTGGAAGTGTTAATGGAAGTACACGATAGCGAAGAGTTGGAAAGAAGCCTGTGTGACGACTTGGATTTGGTAGGAGTGAACAATAGAAATTTGAAGACTTTTGATGTGTCTTTGCAAACTTCAATGGACTTGGTGGATAAAATCCCATCTGGTTTTGTGAAGATTTCTGAAAGTGGAATTTCTGATCCTTCTACTTTAATCACCTTGAAAAGAGCAGGATTCGACGGGTTCTTGATAGGAGAGAATTTCATGAAATCCAGTCGTCCGGAACAAGCAGCCTACAATTTCATCAAAGAGTATAAGAAGCTTTTGAAAAAAGAGAACGAAGTAAACGCCTGATGAAATCGAGCATGACTCACAAGTCACACGGAGAGATGATTATTTACCATACGAGATTCTCCCGAAAAGAGTACCGGACAGGCTATGTGCCCTATGAGAATCAAATTATAAACACATGAAAATCAAAGTGTGTGGGATGCGGGATCCAGAAAATATCCAAAACCTGATTCAGGGAGTTAAACCTGATTGGATGGGTTTGATTTTCTATTCCAAATCACCAAGATACGTTTCATCTGATTCTGCAGCGTCAATTCAGTTGACAGAAGTACCAAAAGTTGGAGTTTTTGTGAATGAAAAAATTGAGTTTGTTTTATCCAAAATCGATGAATTCAAACTTTCAGCCATTCAACTCCATGGCGATGAAAGTCCTGGATATGTGCGGGAGTTGAAATTGAAAACGAACAAAAAGGTTTGGAAAGTCATTTCAGTAGGAGAAAGTATAGACTGGGAAACATTGCGAGATTATCTGGGTTTGGTTGAATACTTCCTCTTTGATACGGCAACTGCAGGTCATGGTGGTTCGGGAAGGAAATTCAATTGGAATATGCTGGAAACCTATCCTTTTGAAAAGGGATTTCTGCTGAGTGGAGGTTTGGACGAGGAAAGCGTGAAGGAGGTTTTAATCCTTGCTGAACGAATGCCACAATTTGTGGGAGTGGATTTGAACTCAAAGTTTGAAGATGCTCCGGGATTAAAGAATATTGAAAAACTGAAGAGTTTTAAGAATAGATTACTTGGTAATGACAAAAGACCAACGGCCAATAACTAACAAAATGAAATGATCAAAGTAGATGAAAAGGGCTTTTACGGCAAATTTGGAGGGGCATATATCCCCGAAATGCTGCATCCCAATATCGAAGAACTGAAGGATAATTACGAGTCAATTATGGCGTCGAAGGAATTTCAGGATGAATTCAGAGGCTTGCTGAAAGACTACGTTGGTCGTCCAACACCCTTATATTTTGCTTCCAGACTTTCTGAGAAATACGGAGCTAAAATTTATTTGAAACGGGAAGATCTATGTCATACCGGAGCTCACAAGGTGAACAATACCATTGGTCAGATCATCCTAGCGAAAAAGCTTGGCAAAAAGCGAATTATAGCAGAAACCGGAGCCGGTCAGCATGGAGTTGCCACAGCGACAGTTTGTGCCTTGATGGGAATGGACTGCACCGTGTATATGGGTGAGGTAGATATAGCCCGTCAGCATCCCAATGTGGAGCGAATGAAGATCTTGGGAGCTAAAGTTGTTCCTGCGACTTCAGGTTCAAAAACCTTAAAGGATGCCACAAATGAAGCTATGCGTGCATGGATCAATGATCCAGTGGATACACATTACATCATCGGTTCGGTGGTGGGGCCGCATCCATATCCTGAGATGGTGGCGAGGTTTCAGTCCGTGATTTCCGAGGAAATGAAATGGCAGCTAAAGGAAAAGGAAGGAAGAGAAAATCCAGATATCGTCATCGCCTGTGTGGGTGGAGGATCCAATGCAGCTGGAGCTTTTTACCATTATTATAATACACCGGAAGTGAGATTGGTAGCGGCTGAGGCTGCAGGTTTGGGGATTTCTTCTGGAAAATCTGCAGCTACGACGGTGCTAGGAACTCCAGGAGTCTTACACGGATCGAAAACGATTTTAATGCAAACTGAAGATGGACAGGTGGTAGAGCCACATTCAATTTCAGCGGGTTTGGATTACCCTGGCATCGGACCTGTTCATGCGCACTTATTTGATATCGGCAGAGGCGAATTCGTAGCCGTAGAAGATGAAGATGCGATGAAATCTGGTATAGAATTGAGTCGATTGGAAGGGATCATTCCTGCCATTGAGACTGCACATGCGATCTACGCGCTCAATTTGATCGAATATTCAAAAGACGATGTGATCGTGATCAACCTGTCAGGAAGAGGAGACAAGGATCTGGACACTTATATCAAATGGGGAAATTATTAAAGTTTAATGTCGGATGTCCGGTGAAAGGTGTTTGCATCGGTCATCGGACACCCGACATCCATCATCTATCTATATGAACCGAATACATAAACTGTTTGAATCCAAAAAGAACCGCGTTCTCTCCATCTACTTTACAGCTGGTTTTCCAGCACTTGAGGATACGCTTCCTATTATGGAAGCTATCCAGGCCGGCGGAGCTGATATCATAGAAATTGGAGTTCCGTATTCCGACCCTATTGCTGATGGGCCAACTATCCAGGATAGCAATATGATCGCTTTAGAGAATGGTATTTCTTTGAAAAAACTGTTTAATCAACTGGCTGGATTTCGTGAGAAAATCACTCTACCTGTAGTATTGATGGGCTATTTGAACCCAATCATGCAATATGGGATGGAGGCTTTTTGCAAGAAATGTCAGGAAGTAGGAGTAGATGGGTTGATTCTCCCAGATCTTCCCATGCAGCAATATTTGGATGACTACAAATTACTTTTCGAGGAGTATGGTTTGGTCAATACCTTTTTGATTTCCCCACAGACCTCAGAAAAACGAATTTTGGAGATTGACCAGCACTCCAATGGATTTATCTACATGGTCTCCTCACATGGTGTCACAGGTGCGAAAACCGGAATCACTGAGGAGCAAATCACTTATTTTAAGCGGGTGCAGGCTATGAAATTGAAAAATTCGAGATTGATTGGTTTTGGGATTTCTGACTCCGAAACTTTCTCCAAAGCCTCAGAATATAGCAATGGAGCGATCATTGGCTCAGCTTTCATCAAAACCGTAAAAAATTCTAAAAACCTGAGTGAAGACATTCAGGCATACATTCAAACTGTAATCAAGTAAGCAATGATTATTCAGCTTCAACCCGATATTTCCAATAGCCAAAAGGAGAATTTGATCCAAAAAGTCAATGGAATAGGGTATAAAATTACCGAAGTAAAAACCCAATTGGGAGACTATCTGATCGGGATCGGTAAAAAGGAAATCGATATCCGCCAAATAGGCCAGATGGATGGGATAATAGATATCCATATTGTATCAGATGAATATAAATTGGTGTCTAAAAAGTGGAAAGCGAAACCTACTTCCGTTGATTTGGGCGATAATATTTTCATCAAAGAAGGTGAAATGGCAGTAATCACCGGGCCATGCTCTATTGAATCTGAAGAACAAATCCGCTCTGTCGTAGCCCATTGTGTGGAGAATGACATCAAGATGATGCGAGGTGGAGTATTTAAACCTAGAAGTAGCCCGTATGCATTTCGTGGTTTGGGCTTAGACGGCTTAAAGCTGTGGTATGAGATCGCTCATGAAGCCGGGATCAAGATTGTCACAGAAGTGATGCAAACTTCCCAAATCGAAGAAATGTATCCTTATGTGGATGTGTATCAGGTGGGAGCCAGAAATTCCCAAAACTTCAACCTCTTGGATGAATTGGGAAAAGTAGATAAAGCGGTGATGATTAAGCGGGGTATTTCCGGTACGATCGAAGAGCTTTTGCAATCTGCTGAGTATGTATTCTCAGGAGGAAATGAGAAACTGATTCTCTGCGAGAGAGGGATTCGTACCTATGAGCGAGCTTCTAGAAATACCTTAGACTTAAATGCAATTCCGATTTTGAAAGCAAAATCCCACTTGCCTGTGATCGTGGATCCTTCGCATGGAATTGGGATACGTGCTTATGTGCCGCAAATGGCACTTGCTGGCGTGATGTCTGGAGCAGACGGGATAATCTATGAATCTCATGAGGTTCCTGAAAAAGCTTACTCCGATGGACAGCAAACCCTTGACTTTGCCCAAAGCGCAAGACTTGCAGGCTGGATCAGAGAGAGCTTTGCGATGCGAAAAGGATTTGATTTGTTGTAAAGAAATACAATAGCCAGTGGAAACGCTGGCTTTTTTGTTCTATTTGACCGTGATGGACGATGGGTTTTCCGCTCTTAGCCCAATCGATGCGGGTAATCACTTTTTTGAGAAAAGGGCTGACCCTAAATAGCTAAGCCCAGCTCGAAGGTCTGGCTTAGTAGCAAAACCCATGTAATTGTAGCTCTGTAAGAGTGAAATTATATTTCCTTCCATTTTGAGAGATTCATTGGACGTGCGCCAATTGTAGATCACCCGTCACAAAATCAATTATTAGATATTCATCAGCACAGTTAACTATTGAAAAAAACTCAAGAAAAAGACTTGCCTCCATCCCCAAAAAAAGGATTCCAGGAAGAAAGCTCAACACCTAAATTGAAGCTCTTCCTGGAAACAAAAAAATCCGTTTGGTTTCTTATTCAGGCGTTTCTATTTCAGCCATTTCCGCTGCTGCCTCTTGTATTTTCATTAATTCAATTTGCATAGGAGCGCTTTCCCAATAGCCGAATGTTTTTACTATTTTCCCATCTACAAATTGAGAAGTGATGTGCACAGGCATTTCAAAAGTTTTGTTGTTGGCAGCAATGGTTCCTTTCCAAAGCCCCCAGTAATTCACCCAGGTTTCGCCTTCGTCAGTCAATACCATCTCTAATTCCTCCTTGTCTCTTACAAAGGAATAGGATGAAAGTGGCTCAATGCTCAGCTTCTGTCCAGCTATGATTTCCTGTATCGAGGATGGATTCTCTTCAGTGGTATTGAAGAAGACGGTGGCTCCCTCTGCATAATGTGCTGCATATTCATCCCATTCTCCATTGACATAATTGCCGATTATTGATTTGACAATATCAATCTCAGGGGACTGTTGTGTGTACTTTGTTTTTGAAGTGCATCCAATAGCCATAAGGAGCAATCCAAGGAGAAGGAAATTTTTCATACGTATCGGGTTATAAAAATTCAAAAATTTAGAATTGACTTTATTCCATATAAGTTGGACTTCTTCAAGCATAGTAAAAAATGAGATGGTATGAACGTAGTATAATACTTCCCGACATGCAGTATTTATTTCCCAAGAGATATTTATTACACAATAAACTGGTTTTCAAGCCCCTCAATTTGTTATATTTATGAATGAGGAAGATTTTTTTAGTAGGCTTTTTTCTGATTTCTACTGTGGGATTTGCGCAGATTGTATTAAGAAATGGATTTTTCCAATACAAAGAGGTTTTTGTAGAAACCGATGATTTTCAGACTGAATATCTCGAAGAATTGGAAAAAGCTCTGCCTGCAATTTCCAAAGATTCGCCCCTTAGATTAAAGGTTTTAAACGACTTGGGATATCACTATCATACACGTAACCTTAACGTAGCCCTTGAATACATTGAGATGGGTCTAGAGGAAGCTAGAGAGAAGGAAGATTCTTATTGGGAAGGGAATCTAATGGTTTCTCAAGGCGCTATTTTACTCAGAATGGAGGAATTGAAATTGGCTGAGTATGTACTCAAGGAAGCTATTCTCAAAATCCCCGAAAGCGAAGCGTGGTTGCTTTATACCAATCTGGGATATGTGTACGAACGAAAGGGCATGCTCGGAGATGCCTTTGTCTATGCTTCTAAAACACTTGAGATTGGCGAAAACTATGGAGACACCAAAGCCATTGCAATGGCTTATTCAGATATGAGCAATCTTTTTTGGAAGCAGGGGAAAATCGATGCTGCATTGAATTATGGATTAAAGTCTATTGAACTATTTGAGAAAAGAGGGCTCAATGATTTGGATTATGATTTTACGCTCCATCTAGTGGGACAGTATATGGTGGATTTGGATAGACCTAAGGATGCGATTGAATATTTTAAGCAATCGGTGCAAATAGGAGAGCGCTATGGGTTTTATAATAACTTGAGCGACACTTTTATTGCACTAGCCAACTTAAAAGCTAAAATGGGTGATTTTTCTGAAGCCAGGAAATCCGGCTTAGAGGCACTTCGATATGCTGAATTACTCAATAATGAATTTATGATCATGCGTTCTTATATGGCTTTGGGTAA
Organism: Algoriphagus antarcticus; assembly: GCF_002150685.1. GTDB lineage: Bacteria > Bacteroidota > Bacteroidia > Cytophagales > Cyclobacteriaceae > Algoriphagus > Algoriphagus antarcticus. Next base: position 75,290 of record NZ_MSSW01000002.1, on the reverse strand, counting down.
GGCTAGTAATATGGCTGGAGACTACGAAGATGCCGCCGTATACCTAAGAACAAGTATTGAAAAAGCAACCACCAATTTTGGGGATAAATTTTACCTAAGCCTAGTTTACGATGAATTGAGCAAATCATATGAGGGAGCCAAAGCGTATGAAAATGCACTCAACACCTCCAAAATATCCAGTCGGCTTCGAGGTGAAGTATTCACCGCTGAGGCTGAGGAGAAGGTCGCTGTGCTAGAAACTCAAATGCAAGTTGCCCAAAAAGAAAACACGATTAAGATCCAAGAAGCAGAATTGAGTAGGCAGTGGGTTATTCAAGTTTTCTACCTTACGCTAGCCGGTGTGTTACTATTTTTTCTGTTTCTACTATATCGGGTTTTCCTCAAAAAAAAGAAATACAGTAGCCTCTTGGAAAAAAAGAACGAAGAGAAAGAATTTCTTCTCAAAGAAATCCATCATCGGGTAAAAAATAATCTAGAAACCATCTCAAGTCTTCTCACGCTTCAAATCGCCTCAATTAAAAATCCGGATTTTCAACAAATCATGGAAGAAACTTATCTCCGAGTCCAAAGTATGGGGATGATCCATCTCCGACTTTATAAAAAAGACAACCTAAAAAGTGTGGAGATGAAGGAGTTTTTTGAAGGCTTGGGAAAATTTATCTTGGAAACTTTTGATGCGTCTGATAGGATTGATTTTAGGATAAGAATGAATACTTTGGAATTGGACGTAGATGTCGCAATTCCTATCGGCCTTATCGTAAACGAATTGATCTCTAACTCACTCAAATATGCTTTTCCCAGACAAAAATCAGGACAGATTTGCGTCCAACTAGATGAAAAAGAAGGTAATCTTTTCTTGAAAGTGTCTGACGATGGAATAGGTATCATGGAAAATTCCACGACACAGGGCACTGGTTTTGGAAGAGAGTTAATTAGCCTACTTACTCGTCAACTGGACGGGAAAATGACCTTGGCAAATGAAGCAGGTACTGCATTTACTTTTGAATTTTTACTTAACAAAGCAGCATGAGTACAACTAGAATTCTGATTGTGGAAGATGATATGATCATCGCTGCGAATATCAGTTTGCAGCTAAGTAATCTTGGCTATGAGGTCACCGGCATAGAGACCAAAGGTGAGGAGGCAATCCACCATGCATTGGAGACTAAGCCGGACATAATCCTGATGGATATACATCTAAAAGGGGAAATTACAGGTATAGATGCAGCTCATGAAATTCATAAGATTCTCGATATTCCTTTGATATTTCTCACTGCAAATCAGGATGATGCTACCTTCGAAAAAGCGAAAGAGACCCATCCTTTCGCCTTTATTTCCAAGCCTTTCACCAAGCAAATCCTAGAAAGAACGATTGCACTGGTGGAGGAAAGAATCAAAGTAAACCCCGCGGCTATTTCTTCCATGGAAACAGGTGCTGACGTGTATGAGGATAGGATTTTCATTCGAAACCAAAATAAGTTAATCAAAGTAATGCTTGATGATATCCTTTGGGTGGAGGCAGAAAGGAATTATTGTAAAATAATCACTGCTCAGCAATCTTATTTGATTGTGAGTCCCTTGAACAAGTTTTGTGAAAAAATAGGACAAAAGCGGTTTATTCGAATTCACCGCTCGTTTATGGTCAACTTTTCAAAGCTTGACGCAGTCACAGATTCTTGTGTAGAATTGAAAGGAAAGCTGATTCCTATAGGAAAGCAATACAAGGAATATCTACATAAAATGCTGAATAAACTTTGATTGAAGTTATAAAAAGGGCGCGATGATACTCAGTTTTAAAGAATTCATTTTTTTTCCAACCCATCCTTTCCATTCCTCTCAATCCTTATAAAAGGACTTCTTAACAAATACCAGAAAGTCTGTTTCTCTTCTTTCTCAAATTCTTTCAACCCGAATTTGACCTGATCTGCAGGTTTGTAAGTATAAGTGCCGAAAATCCGATCCCAAAGGATGAAGATGTCAGCAAAATTTGAATCGGTAAAATTTTGATCCTGATCGTGGTGGATCTTGTGCAGGTTCGGTGTGGTGATGACTAAACCTACTGTATTGTCCAACCAGGATGGAAAGCGGAGATTGCAGTGCTCGATAATCACAAAGGGGGTCACCACCAGAAAATACAAGCCCACAGCAAGCAGATCCAATCCAAAAATACCAGCCATCAAAATGGGGGCACTTCCAAACCAAAAGAATACCTCAATCGGATGGGCTCGGAAATAAGTAGAGGAATCCATCGTCGTATCACTGTGGTGTACTCTGTGAAAACGCCAAAGGACAGGGACAACATGGGAAATCCTGTGAAACCAATAAGTCGCCAAATCCAAGAGCAAAACACCCAAAACCAACTTCAACCAAACCGGGAGTTCAACCAGAAAAAACAATCCGAATTCCTTTTCATTGAGCCATTGGATACAGAAAACGAAGGCGATTGCCCAGAATAGATTCCCAATGAAGAAAACTACCTGGAACAAGAAACTATTCCAAAAATGCCGCCCCCGTTTTTGGAAACTGAATTGGGTGCTTAATACCTGCTCCAACGTAAAAAAGATTACAATTAATCCGATTACGATGTAATTAAGATCAATAGACAGTAAGTATTCCAGAGTTTTCATCTTTCAGGTTAGGGGGTTTAATTCTACTTGTTGATTTATTTCAAAGCATTTTATAAAATTTTAATATTTCACCCATCTCAACCTCAACTTGTTTGCATCAATGCTTTCTCTGGCTGAAAGAATTAATGTATCATTTTTGAACTCAAAATCCCTTGTCAGCACCGTCCCCCAATTGAATGGATCCGTTGCCGAAAGGCGGTTGTGATCAATGACATTTTCCTTGGTTTGGTAGTCAGCGAAGTACACGAAGTTGGTTTGATAGCGCTTCAATCGTTCCTTCAAACCTTCCATATCCAGGCTGTCTACATTTTTAGAGACGTCAAAATCCCGATAACCTTTTGAAGTCAAATGAACTGCCATATGTCCCTTTCCATCATACAAAATGTAGCCGTCGTGGTATTGATCCGTTTCATAATGGCTCCATTTCCCGGATATTGAATCATAAGATTCGATGATGTCTAGTTTCCACATTCCATGAAAGCGGGGATCATTTTTCGGTTCTTTTGAAATGCACGCAAATGCAGTCAGGAGAAATAATCCAACATTCATTAATGGGAAAAAGCCAAAGAGTTTCATACTAGGCATTTTATCCATTGTCAAAAGTTGGGAAAGTATTTTTGGGGCTATTTTTTGATTTCTGTACTGTTAGATTCAAGACGTGACCGATTTTTTTATTCCATTGAAGGACAATCTCTGTGATCAAGAGCGGAATTGTCCATGAAAACCAAATCATGGTCGGTCCTCTTTCAACAAAACTCCCTAGCGCTCTGACGCTTTCCAGTTCATCGATAAATCGAAACAAAACAAAGGCAAAAGTGACTGCATAGCTGCGGATCATCCATTCTTTGTGTTGAGTCACTTTACCTCTCTTGATTTGAAGGAATGCCATGCCTGCGGTGACTATCCAAGCAAAAGCCAAGCCTTGAAGGGATAAAGCCCAAGTCCAATGAATCGCCACTCCAACGGTCCATGCTAGATGAGTGGAGGAAATTGCTGCAATTAGAATTGCCGAGAGGTAGATTTTACCCATCCATCGGTGCGTCATCCGGTACTTGTCCCGTAAGGCTTTCCAAAACTGAAATGGACCGATCAGCAAAGCCAAGATTCCGCCAGAGATATGCCCGATCAGAGACCATTTGAAATCCCAATACCTTCCAAATACTTCTTGGTCGAGACCAAAATAAGGAAGGGCTTGAAGCACAAATTTTCCAGCAAATCCGATCAGGACAATCCATAATACCAAGTACAGGTAGGAATTAGGACTGGAAGGTTTCAGGATACTTGTCTGTTTCATTAGTATAGAGTTATAGTTAAGTCAATGTAGCTGTCACCTTCCTTGCTTCCTCCGCATGCCGGATATCTGCTACACTTCTCGAGTATTTACGACCATTGAGAAACTTCCCGATAAAGGTGCTTCGAACAAATAAATGATAAGTAGTAAAGCAGATGATTGAAGTCCCTGATAGTACAGTTAAAAATTTCAGCATGGCTGGTACTTCCCACTCGAAAATTAGCGCAGGAATAAATCCTGCGATCGGCAAGTGAACGAGATAAACCCAATAGGATGCATCGGAGATATAGCGCATCCGAGCCGAATGTCCACTTCCATACCGGAGAAACAGCCCCGTAAATCCAAAGATCAGGAGCCAAACGACCAATGACTTGACTAGGATTGTCATCTCAAAGCTAAAGGATGGAACATTTAGTGCGTATCCGAAAAAGAGAACGGTTCCCAATAAAGTGCATGCCCAATCCAAACGCTTCATGCTGTCTAAATGCTCTTTAGATTTAAACAAAACCCACCCTACTATAAAAAAAGTGAAATAGTAAATGAAGGTATTGAAATCAGGTACGAAAGAAAGAGAGGTTTCTACCGACGATATCCCCATAACTAGATAGGCTAGGCCAGTGATCATGGCAAAAAAGAATACGCGTAAAACTGGCTTTTGAATAATCCAGCTAAACGCCTTAGAGATGGAGCGAGCCAAGCTGGGAGTCTTTCTAATAGCAAAGGCAATCAGAATTGAAACCCCTATTATCATGACAAGATAGTACAGAAACCATAGATGATATGTTTTCTGAGGAATGAAAAATAAAGGAGTTCCTATGGTAGCCATCGTCTCTGCCCAAGCATTTGGATCACCAGCAAAAACAAATCCGGTATAAGTTAAAGAGAAGTAGATTAGAGGCCAAAGCAAAATCACAAATACAATAAAGGGATACACAATTCGTGAAATCCTATTTTTAATCATAGCCAGTGGTTTTCTTTCATAAAATAACATGGCTCCAAAAAAACCGGATACTACAAAAAATATTTGCATCCGGAAGGAATGGATAAAAAACACGATAAGATCATTGAGCATACTATTGGAGTTGGGGTCTTTTAAACTCCATGCATCTCCATATTCATAGAGGCCATACGTTATAGAAGAATGGATAACTAATCCTAGGAGCATCATAATGGCTCTTAGGGAGTCTAAGGCGTGAAGCCGTTCTGTTTTTGGAAGGAGTGTGTTCATTTTGATTTTGTTAGGATGGAACTTTTATTTTCTAATCTGGATGCTGCAAAAGCTGATTAGAGAAGGGTAAAATTTTGATTTAACCGACTCCCTTATGGTTTCTTATCTCCCAATAGGTCATGTGGTAGAATTATTTCTCTTTCCCTTGTAAAATGATTTCAGCGATTAAAAGAGGAGTTGCTCAGGAAACCCACAAAGCGATATGGCCAGCGTTATATGGGTTTTACTTCCCTGTGGCCTCGAGCAATTTTTTCGTATCCACATACTGCTGAAAGGCAACTATTTTCCCGTCTTTCAATATCCAGAAATGGGCAGCTTGCGCATCGTAACTGTTCCCGTTTTTGTGCTTGGCATCATAGCGTAAGGTTGCCAATACCTTATCATTTGACATTTCGTGAAGTTCGATATCCTTCAAGTTAAAATATTCATGTTCCTGCATTATCCGCCCAAAAACGCCATTCAATACCGCGTCAGGCCCTATATAAGGATTACCATCCGCATAGGCATTGCCTTCTGCTTCATTCCAAACTATGTGGGAATCCATACTTCCCAAGACTGTCGGGATATCACCGACAGCAAATGCTTTGTAAAGTCCATAACATGTTCGTAGTTGTCATGTTTCTAATTATTATCAGTTTATTTAATTTTTTATGTATATCCGCTTTTCCGCCAGTAAAGAGGCAAAAGCAAAATAGGATTTGTTTAACTTAAGAATTGAGGTAAACTTCGGTCTTCGGTCTTCGGTCTTCCGACCAGATAAGCAAAGAATATAAGTTGACTTGCATCATTGCGGATAATCATATAATTTTTTGGAATGCATCATTTATGTACTTCCAATTCGATTTCAATCAAAAATTCGGGCAAAGCCAAACCTTTGACCTCAAGCCAGGAGCCTGTGGGGAACTGCTTGGTATAGATGGTGTTTCGGTATCCGGCATGTTCTAAAAATGCGGCCATATCTGTGGTAAAAACATTCTCTACTACCACATCGTCAAAAGTACATCCATAGTGCTTCAATACTTTTTCCAGATCGGCGTAGCAATTTTTCATTTGCTGCAGAAAATCACCCAAGGCGGTGGGTCCTCCTTCATCATCCATGCTGACCGCACCGGAAACTTTGATACTGTTTCCAATCTTCACGGCATGGGTATATCCGTAGGCTTTTTCGACTTCAGGTCTGAGGCTGAAGTATTCTGGTATCCCCTTTTTCATAATGATGCTATTTTTAGTGCCTACTCTAATCGGTTTTCAGCTTCCCCATCCTATTGTTGTAAAAAAATCAGAAACTGAGGAGGTAAAAATATATGCCTCCCCAGCCTTAGACAAAATCTTTTTAGTCCTGGATATTAGTCCTCATCCTCATCACTATTGCTGATATCTCTTACACAGATATATTTGCCATCGCGCTTTTCCCAGATGGCCATATATTTACCGTTGGAAATTACTTTTCCTGAGGCATCCTTTCGAATTGCTTTACCAGTCTCCGTAACTGTGTTTTCAGCACCAAAAACGTCCAATACTTCGTATTTAACACTAGTTCCTTCGGGTCTTTTAGCGAAGCTTTCCTCCATTTCTTTTTGAATGGCAGCTTTACCGACAGCCATGGGGTTTCCGCTTCCCATACTTACAGCATCGTCACTGTAAAAAGCAAGTATTGCATTTACATCCCCTGCATTATCAGCAGCCGCAAAGGCAGTTTCTACTGCCTGAATTTCAGCTTTGATAGCAGCCATGTCAGATTTGGCCACAACCGGCTCAGCAACCATTTCTGAAGAGGCGGCTTCCTGCTTATCAGAGGAGGTGCAAGCAACACTGAAAAGAGAAAGAGCGATACACGCTGAGGCAATTTGGAAATAGTTTTTCTTGTCCATTTTTTTTGTTGTTTAGTGCCTACCCTGATCGGTTTTCGGCTTTTCCATAATTATCTTTTGTATCCATTTTTGTTCTGCCATCATTTTTCCTGCTGAGGACCAAACCTGTGCAATGCAAACCCCATGTTCCTGAAATATGAGATTAATTTTAACGGGGGGTGAATGATATCAGACATGGGCGTCCAAAAGGAATCAGCTCTTAAACCAATCAACTAATAATTAATTTCCATTGACATGGTAATAGGTTCTAAAACGGTGTGCTTATCTTTTATTCCCTGATTTTTTGGGTCATTGATGATAGATTCTAATAATTCCAGATCTGTAACCTCGATCACCAACACGACTGAATTTGGGTTGTCCATGTCCTGAAAAGCCTTGTATCCTGTTATCGCCGGGGCAAAAAGGTCCAACCTATCCTGATGACCTGCTATCCAAGTCTTTGCATCACCTACTTTGTGTCTTGCTACTACTGTTGCCATGTTGTTAGTTTTTAAAATATTTTGCCTTCACTTAAAAGGTTTTTGGCTTCCCCTTAATAATTTTATTCATGATTAAATCTACCTTTTGATTTTTTCAAATGAAACCAATCAAGGACGAAGCAGCTGTTCTTCTGTCCCTATTCACGGGTTTATTTATCGAATGAAAAATTGTTGGATTGGGAATTTTTTCAAATTCATCCCTAGGGTTAATCTTAGGCCGCGTCGCCAGGCAGACCTAATATATCCCGTACCTAAAGGCACGGGTGGGTATGTGTTGATTGTTCGTTTTACCCATATCTTTTCCCTAAAGGGACATTTAGGCATTCTCATTAGATTTGATCTTTTTACCAATATCCAATCCCTAAAGGGACACAGGATGGAGAAAGGCTTTTTTTACGAACAAATTTTAGATAGGCACTGATTTTAAATTCCCAAAAAACCTAAAAAGTTATCCCCTTCAGTCGCTTTAGGGACTTCATATCGGTAGCTATAATAGTGGCGGATGGAAGCCGATATGCATAGTGTTATGTGGTTAATTGTTTACATATGGCATGAATATCCATTAAAGGTTGTATATCTGAAACAAACCGGAACGAACGCACCCGAATATTGTCCCAAACCATCGATTTACTTTCCCGGCCAAGTTTTATTTGAATGCGATAGCGGCACTAGACGGTCCTGCCAGCGGCACTACTTTAGTTGAGGTAAAGCCAGCGGTATTTGCCCAGCCTTTAAAATCACTGACCGTATAGTCAAAACCCTTTCCTGTTTCAATCAGCATATTCAGGCTCATCATTAGACCAAAAGCATTCTTGTTTCTTTCGTCATCAATTATGTTTTCAATTGCGACAAACGCACCACCTTTTGGAAGCGCATCGTAGGCTTTTTTCATCAACATCAGTTTGGTCTCTTCATCCCAATCGTGCAAAATATTTCCCGTCACCAAAATATCCGCCTTTGGAAAGGAATCCTTAAAGAAATCACCGTTGGCAGTTTTAACACGGTCTTGTAATTGAAATTTTTGAATGTTTTCATTTGCAAAGGGTGCTACTGCAGCCAAATCCCAAGAAACACAACTCATGTGTGGCTGATGCTTGGCTACCATTAGAGAAAGTAAAGCACCCGAACCGCCTACATCCACCAATGTTTTATACTTAGAGAAGTCAAAGGCTTGCGAAAAGCCCATGAAGTTACCCATTTGGATACCACTCATCGCATGGATAAATTCTTTCAATTTTTGGGGATCTGAATAAATTGCATCAAATAAATCCCCTCCACTTTTTGCTTCGTTTTGCGGCAGTCCGGTGAGCAGACCTTCTTCCAAAGTTCCCCAGAAGTTGTAAAGACGATTGTTGAGCATTTCCAACATGCCTCCGATGTAGCTTGGCTTGTTTTTGTCTAAGAAAAAATCGGTGTCTTGGTGGTTTGAATACATGGCTGTTTCCAACAAACCATCACGATTGAGAAAACCGAACGTAGTAAGGGCATCTAAATAGTCATATACATTTCGTTCGGTGCATTTAAAACCTAAATGGGTTTTAATGTCGCTAGCCGACATTGATTTCCTTTCGGCAAGTGTTGTGAAGATTTGAAATTTGACAGCGGATAAAAGGATTTTGGAAGCCCAAAATCCTGTGCCGATTTTCATAATGTTTTCAGGCGTGGGATTATTTTCGTTATGTTCCATGGTCTTGTTTAGTCATTGTGCTCAAACAGTTCTGTTTTTTGGACAAGCCTTATATTTTGTTTGATAGTGTATTGCCCAGATCAAAAATTGTCAATTCAAGGAGCTAATTCTACCTCCGTGCATTCATCCCAAAATCCCGCTCAACAGCATCATACCATTCTTCATCAGGCAGTGAATTCCGATCTGTCCATTCCTCATCGGTCATGGACAAACGCCATTGAATAAATGGCAGTGCATCCGGTCCGACAGGATGGCGAAGAATCCATGAATCTCCTGCTGCAAATGCCACAACTGTTTCCGCCACCAAAGTTGCTGGAGTTGGGTTTTTGAGTGAGGCAAAGAAAAGATCAGCCATTCGTTTGGAACTCGGATAGATCGAAACAGACTCTTCTTCAATCTCATGGGCCATATCGGTGTCGATGATTCCTGGCTCTACGATTCCCACACGGATATTGAAGGGCTTCACCTCTTGAGCCAAAGCCTCACTGACTGCTTCCAAAGCAAACTTACTTGCCGAATAGCACCCTAAAGGAGAGCTGGTCAAACGACCCGAAACGGAGGTAATGTTGATTAGACAGCCACTTTTCTGCTCTCGCATAGATGGAAGTACTGCTTGCATGCAGCGAATAGCACCAAAGAAATTGGTTTCAAATACTGCTTTAAAATCTGAAATAGGCATTTCTTCGATGGATCCATTCAATCCTATTCCTGCATTATTAACCAAAATATCAATTCCTCCATTTTCTATGAGTATTTCATCCATACAAGCCTTCACTGAAATATCTGAATTGACGTTCATCTTATGCAGTGTAATGGGAAGGGATTCTACTTCGATTTTCTCAGAAAGACCTGTTGCTTTTTTAGGTGACCGCATGGTTGCGAATACCTGAAAACCTGCTCTGCCAAATGCGAGTACTATTTCTAAGCCTATTCCTCTGTTGCAGCCTGTGACAATTACTTTTTTCATAAGAAATGAAGTTGAAATGGGGTCTTTAACACTGTATTAAAAATTGAAATAGATACGGAGGATATATTCTAAACCTACCTAGCCATTGGATTAAATTTTATGATTGCCATTTCGCTATCCTGAATGGGCCTATTTATGTTCTAAGAATCGAATTGTTAAAAACTTTTATAGTGCTTACATGCGGTAAATCATACAGTGTTGGAGAACCTGCTTCAGACATTCTAGTTGTCTGTAGGGCAGGGGCCACATCGAAAATTTCTTACTGGATAATAAGCTAACTTATTATAAGAAGAGAGGAAATAGGTCTTGGACGAATACCAGCTAAAAATGTCCTAGCATCGTGGGGTTTTTCCCCGGATTTGCGGTGAAGGTTTGAGCCCGTCGCCGTTGGCTCAAATACGCTCCTATTGAGATTGGAGTTTTTTTTTGGCAGGCAGTTTAAACAAAAAATCAACGCTAACTGTAATTTTAAAATTATCAGTAGCATTGATAGAAAAATGTAATCACCCTAGTAAAAAAAATATTCTAGTTGGACGGCGGTTTGATTTCAAACCCTTGATTTCTCAAAATATTTAACATATCATACCAGTAGTTCATCTGCGCAATTTTTCCATTTACCACTACAGAGGCAGTGTGGTAAGGGATGCGTATAGTTTTGCCAGTAACCTTATCTGTGATGGTATTGATTCCCCAACCCAGCACCCATTCGCCTTCATTCCAGTTATTAGTTACTTTGACAGGGAGATAAAGCTCATTAGTTAGCGTATGCTTGTATTGGTTTGTACTTGTGGTATAATATTCCTTATGCTGAGCTTTCGTGAGGGAATCTAATCCACCCCCTAAACCATATACCATGATGTCCGCATGCAGTTGCGCATCCATTTTGGCCACATCACCTGCCTGAAGTGCTTTGGTGTAATTCTGAACAATCTCCATCGCCGTTGCGGCATTTTTAAATTCCAAGGTTACTTCACCTTGCTGAGCTTCTGCGATGATTGGCAGCCAGGCCATAAAAAAGATCAAAATCAGAGTTGCTTTTAACGTTTTCATAATAGTAAAGAGTTAGTGTAAAAATGTTACGCCAATCAATTGAATTTCTACGAAAACAAAAAACTGCTTTGGACGAAGTAACTAATAATATGTCCGGGGCATACTTAATTCTTTCCAAAGCTTTTTTTTAGGGAGAGGTCAATAGCTAGTGGGATAGTGCAAAGAATTGTGGAAAGTATTTTTTATGAGTTTGGGTTTCAGGAACTGGAATAGTGGAATTAGACTTTCTTTGAGAGCCACGGGATCGGCTGATTTTGTAGCAAGGGATTTTAATCTTTGCTAAGAGTCGAATATCAATTGAGTGCCTCCAGACTGATAATATCAAAGCGGTAACAAAATCATAAACTCCGATCCCTCACCTTCCTTGGACTCCACCTTCAATTCTCCCCCATGTGCTTTCACAATATCATAGGATAGTGATAAGCCCAATCCCGTTCCTTGTCCTGTTGGTTTGGTAGTAAAGAATGGCTGGAAGATTTTTTCTTTGTTGGAGTCGGGAACACCGGAGCCGTTGTCGGAGACGGAGATTTTTACAGAACCTGCCCGCCCCCCTGATAGGGGGGAGTAGCTTGTGCTCACCTTGATGGTGGGATTATAATCGGGACCAGCGATTCCTGATTTAGCCTTTTCGTTTACTGCATAGAAGGCATTATTGATCAGGTTAAGGAGCACTCGACCAATATCCTGAGGGACTACTTCGCACATAGGAAGGTCAGGATCTAATTCAGTTATAAAGTTCGCATTGAAATTTTTGTCCTTTGCTCTTAAACCGTTATAGGAAAGTTTCAAATATTTATCTGCCAGTGCATTGAGATCCGTTGGGGTTTTGCTGCCTTCGCTTTTCCGGCTATGCTCGAGCATGCCCTTGACAATGGCATCCGCACGCTTGCCGTGGAGGGTAATCTTGTTTAGGTTCTGAATCACATCACCTATAATCTCCTCCTCAACGGTTTCATTCCTATCACTATTTTCCTTTGACCTCTCACTTTTCAATTCTAACATCAACTCGGCACTCACCTCGGAAAAATTATTCACAAAATTCAATGGATTCTGAATCTCATGGGCAATTCCTGCAGTCAATTCTCCCAAAGAGGACATTTTTTCGGAGTGTATCAATTGGGCCTGGGCAGATTTCAATTGAACATAAGCGGATTCCACGTTTTCCCTTTGGGCATGGATTTCTTCTTTTTGCAATTGGAGTAAGCGGTTAGCTTTTTGCTTACTCATGTTGTTACGGAATAGAGAAATACTTATAATAACAAACATAAACAGCCCTACCAAAGACGCAAAAATGATTATCCTTTGGTTGAAAACTGCAGCGTTTTTTAAATCAGTATCTTTTTGGAGGAGTGCTATTTCTGCTTCTTTTTTGTCCAATTCAAATTCAAATTGAAGCAATAGGATCGTTGTTTGGTTGTTGGATTTTGCTATTTCTTCCTTTTTAGATTTTGCATTGACTCCATTTTCATAGGCGGCCTTATAATCCCCAACAAGGGCTTGTGTCTCTGCCAAATTTATATACACATCCACTAGTTCATCTTTGGCATCAATCTCAATTGCCAGTAATTTGGCTCTTTCCAAAGTATTTATGGCGCCTTCAAAATCCTCTTGCTTTTTTTGCGTCTTTGCCAAACCAATAAGAACTTGAGTCAGTTCGAATTTGGCATCGAATCTCTCGGATATTTCCAAAGCACGCCTGTGAAAGCCAAATGCTTTTTGAAAATTACCAAGTGCGGTATAGATCTCCCCTAGCTGTGTAAGGGGAAACGTGGCGTCAATGGTCTCATCACAAAGTTCCAAAGCCATTTGATGAAAATAAATGGCTGAATCATATTTCGATTCTATAAAATAAACTTCCCCTATATTCATGGCTGCAATAGCCATTCCTGTTTGCTCTTCTATGCCCTGAAATACCTCTAGTGATTTCGTGAAAAAAGTCAAAGCTTCATTTATGGTGCTTCTATTTTCAAGGTAAACTGTTCCGATATTATTTAAGGAAGTTCCTATTCTTAATTTGTTATCGAGTTCTTCTGAAATCTTGAGGGATTCAAAATGAAGCTCCAACGCCTTGCTATTATAACCTACCATAAAGTAAATGGAACCAAGGTTACTTAGCATATTGGCTTCACCAGTTTTATCATTAATCTCACGGAAATACTTCAATGCTTCTGGAAAGTTTAAACTAGCTTCTTGGAAATTGCCTTGTTGGGCATATGCCCTCCCTTTGGCATTGTAAGCATTTGCCAGACCTTTTTTGTAGTTTATTTTTGAGGCTAACTTAATAGCCTCATCTAAATAAAAAATTGACTGCTTGGTATTCGAGCCCATCAATTCCAGCCCCAAATCCAAATAATAGGTAACTTTTACACTATCGTCATTTAGTTTTTTAATAGCAAGCAATAAACTATCAGTCTTGGTAGTTTGTGCCAAACTTCCATTTATAAAAGTAACAGACAATAAAAATATTAGGAGTAGGTATTTAAAAAAATTCATATATCGGTTCATATACCTAAGAAAATGCTAGATTTTTGTCTTGGTTAGATTGGGGATATTCCAAAATTTCATCAAAATGAATTTAAAAATGCCATATAATTGGCCAAAAAACAAACTTGTCCCATCACAAATGGTTTTGGAAGTAAAATAAACTTCGAGGCTGAATGAGTGAGGCGAGCATTGTATTACCCGACTCATTTGGAAGATCGTTTCAGGAAAAAATTTATGCATTTAATCAATCTTATTTTCATTGGTCTTTTCCAACAATTCGAAGATTAATTTCTTACTGGCATACAAATAACAGGTTTTCCATTTCCTGTTTTTCACTCCCGAATCTTAGTTTAAGAGGGCAATAATACTTCAACACTGCCATTAAACAGTTCGACCCGCTAAGCACAGGCTAAAAATGCTCACTATCAAATTTAACAAAATGCAATTAATACCCTCATAAATATTTGACATTGGAACACGGGGATCGAAACCTGAGAAATTATATCAATTTTAATCCCAAAGCTTTCAGGTTAATTGTTTTCTAGTCTTTTGTTTTTCGGTAATAATTGAAATTCAGCACTCGAAGAATTTTTTGATAAAATGGCCTAATTGGGGTAAAACAAAAAAGAATGGAATTCCTTTGCATTCTTTTTTGATATTCCATGGATTTTACACTTACTCTGGTTGTTTGATCACACGGATGGATTTAACACCGGTTAAGGTTTTGATATTGATGATATAAAACCCAACATGCATCTGGGAGAAATCCAACTCCAGACGGCTTTCATTTTCATACCAAATTCTTGACAGTTGATGTATTCTTCCCATTGCATCCATTATCACCAGTGAAGACTCATTAGGTTCTTCTGCAACAAGACCCTTAAGGGTGATATTCAGTCTGTCTTTTACCGGATTAGGATATGCTTTCAATTCACCTGAAACTTCCTCTTGCTGAAGGGTGGGAAATCCTTCTGAAATAGACAATTCGGTGATGGTTTCGCTGGAGAGTGGTTTTGTCCTGGCAGATTCCAGATTGATCACAAGAGGCCGTATTGCTATTGCCTGAGTCGCCCAGTGCTCACTAATTGAAGCGGTGGCACTCAAATCCCCTGTTTGTCCTGGTTCATTTTGAATATAATATGACATCATATTAGAGTTCGAACCATGGTGATAATTAGGATCATCATAAACCTCAATTGTGCCGGATGGTGGCGTCCATGTAGCATTTTTCTTGTTGGTATAGAACATCATTATCATAGTATTGCAAGCAGTGGTGGTCAAGGAAGGTGCCGTGGCAATGAATGCCGGGGATCCTGATGCTCCACTGAACGCAACTATAGGACCATCAGGATGATTGATGTCAGCACCGCTGACTCGGGTTATTCCCATACTCCATTTTGGACCCTGACTGATTCGGAAACAATAATAATCCGGTTCTTTGCTGCTTTTCACCACTTTGTAATAAGTGACCATTGCGACTTGATTCTGCTGATTGACACGTTGGATAAGTACCCAGTTTTTATCCGGAGGAGTCACAGAAGGTGATTGGCCCTTTTCAAACATCACGGCTACAATCAGCAAATCTCCGACTTGGGTATTGGCAGGCCTTTTTATGGTTGCAATAAAACTGTTGTACCATGACCCCTTTGCAGTCTTAAAATTACCGATTTTCGGTGCTTCGTTGAGACATCCTACAATTACCAAAGAACCATATTCAGAACTGGCTGGACTGTAATTTTCATTTCCGGCAAAATTCGCAATTACACGGTATGTACCCGGGAATATAGGAGCTGAAGTTGTGGGACCATAATTAGTTTGACCAGTTCCTTGATATTCTAGACTAATTAGATTTATATCAAGTATATCCTCCATTCCCCCTATTCCCAATGCAAAGGCAGTTGCTTCTACAGGCTCTCCATCAAATTCGAACCTGCCCCCAGTAACTGATACCGTTGGGGTTGCTTTTTCTACCGTTAGCTGACCTCTAGTAATATTACCGACGATATAATTAGAAGGCTCAATCAGGCTAATGATTGGCTTAATCTCATAAATTCCCGCTGAAATCAATCCAATGCATTGGAAAGCTGTCTCATTGATCAGTAATGAATAGTCGACTGATCCAACCACCGATTCTTCGTCATCATCCAGGATCACTTCATTTCCTTCAGGATCAAGGAAACTTGTACTGACTTCAAATCCTTCAAATTCAGTTGTAAATTCCGGTGCTGTATTACCAAAAGCAATCACATCAGGGTTGGCAGCTGTTTTAGCAGTAAGCGTAGCAGGAGTAATAGTGAGGTCTGCTGGCAAATAGGACACAGTAAAGTTCCTGGATTCAAATGTTCCTGGAATAATAAAATGTTGACCTACATCTGATCCCGTCACCATATTTATAGAGAAGAATTCAAGGTTGAAATCATCATCATTTTCACCGATTTCTTCACCGAAGTCATAATATTTTCCGATTGCTGCGTTTTCGCCTTCTTCAGCAAGTTCCAGATCTTTTTCACCAAAAATCACCAAGCTATTATCCTCCACATCTTCTCCTTCACCTTCACTACTATTGATGATTGTCCTTGAATTGATGATGGTTCTTCCATTGATAATCGTCCGGGCATTGATGATGGTGCGCCCATTGATAATGGTGCGTCCATTGACAATGGTTCGTGCATTGACTATAGTCCGTGCATTAATCATTGTTCTGCCATTGATGTTTACAGGTTTAAGTTCCTGATTTTCCTGATCTTCAAGATATTCAAGGAAAGAAGCTCCAGGAACATCAAATGCAGAATTGATTATCGTTCTACCATTGATGAGTGTGCGTCCGTTGATGATGGTGCGTCCATTGATTATGGTACGAGCACTGACCATAAAACTTTTGTTGATAAAACCAGCTTTGTTAATTATAGTACGACCATTAAAAATACCCAAAGGCAGACTATTGTCCCCGGGTTTTTTAGCCAAGGCAAGATCTTGAAAATATTGGGAGAGAATGCCACTTTTCAGCCCTTGAACGTTTTCAATCTTAACCTCTTCTTCAGATCCAATCAAGCCCTCAGGTATAATCACTTCGAATTGCAACGCATCGCTTATTGATTCACCATACACTACAGCAAATTGATCTGTCAGGTCCACCGGCTTGATGGTAATGGGTAATGTTTCTACTGTTATGATTCCCGGGCCATAATTGCCGAACGCATCATTTGTTCCATCATATAAAAGATTTTCATCCTGCTGTACTACGCCTACATAATTGAAAAAGTCTGAGAATGCAAAACCGGTTGGAGCATGAGAAGCTGTTATTACATAAGTACCCACATCTGCCAAATCACCACCAATTGGACTTGATAGTGTAAGTGGTTCTAATGAAGGGTCTTCATTTTCAGGATTTAGAGTAAGACCAACTCCTTCCAAAGTCAGAGGACTTAGCACCCAATTGTTGTCAAATCTTTCATATACACTGGCTGTAAAAGGCTTTAAAACCTGTGCATACTTTTTGGTCACATCATTTGCACGGATAGCGATTGTTTTTTTAACGATATCAAAGAAGAATTCCGGGCCGGCGGTACCACCGTCCAATCCACTGTCTGAAATGGCATTATTAACCACAGTGATTCCGGGATTCCCTTCAAATGGGGGAACCGTTACCTCTAGATAGTCAAATCCCCGATCATCTATTTCGTGGGTGGAACTCAACAGTTCCTCCCGGAAATAAACATTTGAACCTTCATACAAATTAGTCCCGTTAATTCTCAGTTTAAATTCAACTTCACCGGGATTGACATCCGCTCCATAAATCAGTTCTATGTTATCAGGATTTGGCGCGGCGAGTGAGAGTAATGCCCTATCAGCCCGAACAAGTCCGGATCCTGACTTGGTATCATCTCCGGGTTCATGCATGTCTTGTGCAGTAGTTTTTAGTACTCTCCGGATGTCGGCAGGCAAACTGATGCCAACTCCCCCAACCCAATCTGGTGGACCGGTTCCCGGATAATACTTAATACGGGCCTGCTTGACCAATGCCGCAATTGCAGCCGCATGCGGTGCTGCAGATGAGGTACCAAAGAAGTTTGGAAAATCATCATCTTCCAAATTTGGTGCGCCAAAGTTAACGGTGGTATTCACACCATTCGGTGCTGCGAAATCCGGCTTGTTGCGAAGCTCCCCATTGCTAATAGTTCCACCTCTTGAAGAGAAGGTAGCAACAGTGAAAGGTTCGATTCCACTTGGTACTGGGTCAAATTCAAAAACTGATGTATTGGAATAAAGTACTGCGCCTACAGTCATTGCCCCGTCTGCATTGGCATGTCCAAAAATAGTGGACGCATTTATTCCATTCTGATCGTTCGGGTCAAGTTCACCTCTGAAAACAACATACTTAAACTTAATACCGGTATTGGAATCCAAGTCTGTACAACTTTCGCATTCCCTTGCAATTAAAAGATCGATTGTGGTTTCTTCCGAAACGCTAAAGGAAAGAATTTCAATTGGGTCACCATTGGCATTGTTACGGTTGAAGCCAAAGAGGGGAACACCAAAGTCTTTAAGATAAATGTCCAGGTCATATAAGCTACCTATCTGGTCAACTGAATAGAGTGGATCATCCCATTGAAGGGCAATCATGTAAACTGCGGGACCATTTTCCCCCGGAAAGACTTTAATGGATTGAGTAGTATTACCACTACTAAATTGATGGACTCGTCCAAGTCCTGTCCATTCACCACTGTTCAGTGGTAAGTCAATGGACGAATTAGGAACGGGAGTAAATACACCTTCAAAGGATTTGCTTCCAAAATTTCCGGCAGAAGTAAAATATGAAACTCCATTGGCAGCAACTTCATTGACTGCCTTTGCCACCTTGCCATCACTAAAGAAAGGTTCTGTGATGTATGTAATATCATCAACTATAATATCACTTCCCGCTGCAGCCAAGTCGCGGATTCCTTGTGCGAAATCTCCTGCTGTTATCACTCCCGTTCGGAAACCAAGCGTGGCACCCGGGGCTACATCATGGACAATCTGCAGCATCGCGCGACCTTCATCCGTACCAATTCCAAATCGGCTAGGTAAGTCCCTCGAAAAATAGAGGTCTGCAGGCAAATCGCCATTGGATATATCGGTAGCCAATGTATTGACACCGGCATCCGAACGTGTGGCATAGCTATCAGAAAGTACGCCGATTTTAATCCCGGTTCCGTCTATAGGTTGGTCTCCCCCAAAGTGTACATATCCTGCTCTAACGAGGTTAGATCGCATTACTCGGTCACCTTGCGTAGTGGTAGCTCCTTTATTTGGAACACCGGGGATTGCCGGGCGCACGTAGTTGATTACCTCAGAATACTGATTCAAATCCAACAACTTATTTATTGGAATAAATCCGGCGATTATCAAGGAATTAGGGTCTTGTTTTAGTTCCTCTTCAGTTGGAGTAAAGAATCCTAAATCTTCCAGAATTGCTTTGGCTTCAGCAAACTTATCCTTAAAATAGATGACTTCAATCAGAACTTCGTCTCCGAATATGTAGAAGACTTCATTGGTTTCAACGGTTTGACCTCTATTAAAAATTTCATATAGGGCTGAAAGTTCAGCGCCAACTGGTTCATAAACTTTTCCCTGGGAGCATATACCAAAAACCTGCCGGTCATTGACTATAACTGTAAATGTTTCAGTGCTGCAACAACTACCCGTAGATGAAACCTCTATCTCATCGCCATTAGTAACCACTACGTGCTCAGGAGTTTCTACCGCATGACCATTACGTGCAAAAATCAGGTCTCCAAAATCGACTTTGACATAATCATATAAATTTGCAATAGCCGTATTACCGCCATTCTCAGTGCTGCAGAGTACAGCATCGACAACTGACAAAGCAGGAGGGTTGGTAAGGGTGACAGGTAGGCTGCATTGAGTGGGGTAACAAGCCCCTTTGTTGTCTATATCCACTGAAACGGTTCCTGAGCTTGTCCAATTTACTGCGATTGAATTAGTACCTTGGCCTGAGACAATGCCGCCACCTGAAACATACCAAATGTAGTGGTCTGCTCCGGCTACTACCGAATACGTAGTTGAGGCACCAGCACAAACTTCACTGTCTCCATGTATAGTACAATCCATATCAAACTCACTAGCTTCAGAGACATCCTTCACTGAACGGCTCTGGCTTCCTACGGATTTTCCATTTAGTGAAACTACCCTAGTATGGTAGGGAGATCCACTTATGCTTGAGGCAGAATTCCCTTTGCTCCAATCCTTTGCACTGGCAAGGTGACCTCCCCAGGCAATTACAACCGTGTTGTAATATCCTTTACTTTCGCTGGTGGTAAAAGAAATCCTCAATCTGGTGATAGTGCTACTAGCTGATTTCTTTTTCTGCGGGACATATTTTATTTCACCCAATGTCCCGCCATAAATGGCGATTTTCCTTTCATCATCAGAAAGTTGATTAAAACTGGTTGAAGGTTGCGGTATTCCATTTGGTGTCGGTATTGCCCCAAATCTTGGATTACCAGAACTCGGTATTACGTCCTCACAGATTCTGTCGAAACTAGTGATGTAGTCGATAGCGTTTTTGTTATTTTTACGGTTGTCCCATTCAATTTCTACAGTATGTTTTCCAGCCCGCAACTTTGAAATGGTCAAACGATAGGGGATGGACTGCCCTTCAAAGAAATGGCTGTTGCCAGAATTGGAATTTCCGGAAGCCCAGTTTACAGGGCTTACAGGATTTTTATCAATCCCGCCATTCTGGCCTTGCTCCAGTTTGACAGTTTGGGCATAAGAAAAATTTGCTGCAAGTAGCAATACTACCATTATCCTCTTGCCAAATGTGAAGAGTTTTTGCATAAAGTTATTTTTAGTTCAAAGAGTCAAAATACATTTTAAATGTGATAGGGTTTTTGATAAAATATAGAACCCAAAATCTAAGTCGAAAAACTGCTTTTTTTTATAAATAAAATGCAGCTTACTTCTGGTAAAAAACATACCTAAAGTATGAAATTTTTGTCCAAAATATTCATAGTCAACATTTTGGAATACAAGGAAAAACTTTCAATTGAGTTCTTAAATAGAATAACAAGATTAATCCGCTAAAAAATTTAACTTTTTGATTTACAATTTCTTTCTTTAGAAATATGCCATTATTTTAAAATTTATTTTTTTGTAAAAATGCAGGGCTTTATTGGTAATGCTTCGGTAGTTTTTTGTTTGAAAAAGGGTTTCAGGATGAGTGAGCGCTTGTGTTTGATCATGATTGCTAAAAATCAGTTTTGTCCGATTCTCGCTGACTAATCCATGAACTGACACTTTCCACACGGATTCGGAAATCCTATTTAATACCAAGATGCATGACGGGAATACTTGAATAATTTGGACGCCTGGCCATAAACCCCTACACTGAAGGAAGCCACCACTCTATCAAAAAGAATCCTAAAATGCAGCGAGTATTTTCTCGATTTTTTACAACAACAAAAAAATGAACTTTAAAACAATGCTTCTGAAAGATTCGGAAGAAGCAAAAACGCAAAACAGAAAGGTCGGACAGGCAGGTTTCTTGGATGTTAAGTCAGGAAAAGGTTTCGTCAGCTCATTTGTTGTCAGAACTGTCGATGATATCCCCATCAAACGCTTTAAAAAATATTAGTAGACCTTAATCACATAGCTAGATAACAACCTAATTAGCTACCATTTGATCATGGTTTTAATGGAAGTTCTATAATAAATTCGGTACCCATTTCCCTGTTGGAACTGACATGGATATTTCCCCCATGTGCCTTCACAATGTCATAACTCAAACTCAACCCTAATCCCGTCCCCTGACCGGTAGCTTGGTAGTAAAGAAAGGCTGGAAGATTTTGTCTTTGATGGCATCGGGGATGGCGGGGCCGTTGTCTTTTACAGAAATCTCTATTTTGCTGCCCAGGTTTTTGGTGGAGATGATGACGGTGGGGGGTAGACCTTCCAGGTTTCTTTTGTTGTCGCCTACAAAACCTGGAAGGTCTTTCTCCCTGCAATCATAAAAAGCATTGTTGATGATATTCAACAGCACCCTTCCGATATCTTGTGGGATAACAGCGACTTTGGGTAGATTGGGATCGAATTCAGTTTTGAAGTCCGCATTGAAGGTTTTGTCCTTTGCTCTCATTCCGTGGTAACTCAACCTTAAATACTCATCGGCCAAAGCATTGATATCGGTGAGAACTTTTTCTCCAGAGCTCTTTCGACTATGCTCCAGCATCCCTTTCACTATCGCATCAGCCCGCTTACCGTGGTGGGCGATTTTACTCAAGTTCTCTTTGACATCTCTAAGTATTTCGCTGACCAATTCCTCATCTCTAGCTTCTTGGCTCTTGGTTCTTTCCTCCTCGATTTCTCCTATCAGTTCATTGCTGACTTCCGAAAAGTTATTCACAAAATTCAGCGGGTTCTGAATCTCGTGCGCAATGCCTGCAGTGAGCTCTCCGAGCGAAGCCATCTTTTCAGATTGGATGAGTTGGGATTGGGTGGATTTGAGCTCCAGTAAAATAGTTTCGACTTTTTGTTTTTGTTCTTGCAAAACAAGATTCGCTTTTTGCTTTTGCCAGTTGTTGCGGTATAAAATGAACCCGATAATCGAAAGAACGGCAAGCCCTGCCATCATCCCATAGGTTCTGATTTTTGATTGCGTCTGGATTTTTTCCTTCTCCAAATTCTCCAAACGAAGCGCTTCTCCAAGAGATAGTTTTTGAAAATCAGCCAGGTTCTTGATTTTAATTTTATACAAACTGTCTTTGGTTACCAAAGCAAGACCTTGGTATTTGTAGGCACTGTCTGGTTGGTTGTTTAATTTATAGGCGAGGTATAGGTCTTCATAGGCAACTCCCATATCAATTTCCATGTATCCCACTCCCGCTATTGATTTTATTACAGGCGAGTTTTTTACAGCGTAGGAAAGTGCTGAATCCTTGCTATTCTCCATCAGGTAAACCCGAATCAGCCGATGACTTAGGTTTGCTATATCAGCTTGATTGTTTTGTTTATTCGATGACTTCAAACCTTCATAATATTTTTTTTTGGCTTGTACAGTATCTCCTTTTGCTAAGTAGATATCACCAATAGTGAGCATATTATTGCCAACATACCCTTGTGCCAACGGATTTTCTGAAAGCACTTGCGCCACTTTTGCAAAATAAAATGCTGAATCAGGCTGATTCAATTTAAAATAAACGCTTGCCAAATTCATGTTTGATGTCATTTGGCGGTCTGGATGATTGATTTGAACAGCAATTTGTAATGCCTCTTTTAAATGAAGTATTTCCTGTTCAGGATTCTCCGCATTACGCATCAGGCCTCCCAATACATGGTGTGTGGTGGATATAACAATAAGTCTGTTCTTGCCGGGAATAGGATACTGGGTTACTTTCCATTCCTGTACCTCCTCATTTTTGGGGTCTTCCGCAATCTTTAGAGCCTGCAATAAGTGCTGGAACGCTTCTGAATATCCGCCCATAGCGTTATACTGATACGCTTTGCTTGTTAAAGCAGCTGCTTCAGCTAGCTTCATATTATTTTTTTTTTGCAAGGGTTAAGCGTTGCTCAACATAAAAAAGAGCTGAATCTCTATTAGCTTCAATAAAATATAAGTATAGATTATATGAGGCGTTATGCCGGGCTGAATCTGTCGTTGCCGTTTGCAAAATATTTCGCAGGCTATCGAGCTTGCTTTGCTGTGCCTTTGCAATGAAAGGGAGTAGAAGAAATAATGCGATTTTCAACAGTGTTTTCATAATCTTTTTTAAGCTGTTGGTAATTGTAGAATGAATGTCGTTCCCTCGCATTCCTCAGTCGCCGCCTTTATTCCCCCCCCATGCGCCTTCACAATGTCATAACTCAAGCTCAATCCCAATCCTGTTCCTTGCGCGGTTGTCCCGATAGCTCGGGAGGGGGGAGAAGAGTTGGAAGATTTTGTTTTTCATATTTTTGTAAGCTATTTTTCGTTTGCCAGTTTTTGTTCAATCTCTTCAATTGTAGGCAAAGAACTTTTTACATCCGCCGGCAACATTTCCGTTAACCTGTATTCAGAAATGCCAATTGGTTTTGAAATATCTTTCAAGGCGTATTCTACCATCAGTTTATCTTTTGTTTTGCAGATCAGTAAGCCAATACTTGGTTGGTCGAGTTCGGTTTTCAGTTGGGCGTCAACAGCGGAAAGATAAAAATTGAGCTTGCATACAAACTCGGGCTCAAAGTCAACAACCTTTAATTCAATCACCACATACGAACGGAGTTTTATGTGGTAAAAAAGTAAATCAATCGCAAATTCTTTTTCAGATACCACAATAGGATATTGCCTGCCGATGAATGCAAATCCCATCCCCAATTCGAGCAGAAATTTGGTAATATTTTCAATCAATGCATTTTCTAAATCTTTCTCACGGTGATTGTCTGCCAGTGTAAGAAAGTCAAACAAATAAGGGTCTTTGAAAGATTGCTGAGCCAAATCTGAGAAGGGTGCAGGTAAAATTTCTTTAAAATTTGATTGGGTAATGCCTTTTCTTTCCAGGTACTTTGATTCAATTTGATGTACCATCACATCTCTCGACCATCCATTTCGGGCAGTTTCTCCAATGTAGCAAAGGCGCTGTTGATTGCCTTTTACTTTATCCAATAAAGTGATGTGATGGTACCAGGTAATTTGTGCAAGTGTGCCTTGCACAAATTCTCCATCAGGGTAAGATCCGGCAAAAGCCCTCATGTATTTTAAGTTCCGAACAGATAATCCTTTCATATCAGGAAATGCTTCTTTGAGGTCTGAGGAAAGCCTGTCAATAATTTTTGCGCCCCAGCCTTCTTCAGATTGTTGCTGCAAAATGGTGTTGCCTATTTGCCAATAACTCTTAAGCAGGACCGCATTGGCTGATACAACAGTCTGAAGCCGGGCAAGACGGATTTGGCTTTTGAGTTTTTCAAGTATTTGTAAATAATATATTGCTATACAAATAGTCTGATAATAAAGGTTGTTCCTGCTTGTCCTGCATGCTTGCCTTCCTCTTTTTGGGTCTCCACTAATATCTCCCCCCATGCGCTTTTACAAAATAATAAGATAACGATAATCCCAATGCCGTTCCTTTGCCCGGTAGGCTTGGTCGTAAAGAAAGGTTGGAAGATTTTATCTTTGATTCATAACTGTAGGACGGGTTTATTGAGGTAGGACGGGTTTAAAACCCGTCTAAAAATACCTAAACCCGTCTTACAATTCAATAGGACAACAACGTTTCTGCAGGTATGCCAAAGTTTTTGTAAAGTGCTTTGATCATTTTGAGAGTTAAAGGCTTCTTTCTGTTCAAGACCTCTGACACCCTTGATTTTGTGCCAAAATACTTAACCAGGTCTTTTTGAGTTAAGCCATTTTCTTCCATTTTATATTTTATTGCCTCTATAGGGTCAAGATGTGGAATCGGGTAATGTTCGTCTTCGTATTTTTCAATAACCAATACAAGTAACTCAAAAATGTCACCCTCTTTCGTGTTGGGTTTTGCGTTCCAAACCTTTTCTAGTTCCTTCAAAGTAGCTCTGTACTCCACTTCGTTTTTTATGGGCTTAATTTTAAAATCTTCCATGTCTTACTTTTTTAATAAAGTTCTATCGTCTTTGCATCAATCTTATCGTACTCTTTATGCGTACCTACAAATTTTACCCAGCAGGTTTTAAACTCATAATTGAAGGCGACTATTAGTCTATATTTGTTGCGTGCGATATTAAAAACTATTCTTTCATTACCAATATAGTCTGCCCCTTTAAAGTCCGCAATTACCTCCTGCGGCGTATTGTAATTAGAAAAACTCATTTTTTCATACCAAAATAGTAATCCAGTTTTCGACTCCGAGTAGGTTTCCCAACAGTTTTTTAAAGTGCTTTTAGCCACTATTCTCATAAGTTTATAAATATACTAAAAGTTCCAATATTTGGAACAAAGATATTTAATTTTGGGCTACATTCGAAAAACCCTCTATCATAATGATATTCAATAATTTAAGATTTATAGGATAGGTAATAAAATATAGAACACGGTTCCTGTGTTTCCGGAGTGAATGCCATCATAATCCTGGGACTCCACCGTCAACTCCCCACCATGCGCTTTTACGATATCATAGCTGAGTGAGAGTCCAAGACCTGTTCCGCTTCCCGGCGGCTTGGTAGTAAAGAAAGGCTGGAAGATTTTTTCTTTGATGGCGTTGGGGATGCCGGGGCCGTTGTCGCTTACTGAGATTTCTATTCTGTCGCCAAGGTTCTTGGTGGAGATGGTGACTAGAGGTTTGAAATGTTCCAGATTTTCCAGGTTTTGAAAACCTGGAAGGTCTTTTCTGCTTCGTTCATTCACAGCGTAAAACGAATTATTAATCAGATTCAGCAATACTCTTCCAATATCCTGTGGAATGACTTCCACTTTGGGCAAACTGGGATCTAGGTCTAATTCAAAGTCCGCATTGAAGCTCTTATCCTTTGCTCTCAGGCCATGATAAGAAAGCCGCAAATACTCATCTGCAAGTGCATTGAGATCAATGGCTACTTTTTCACCTGCGCTCTTGCGGCTATGCTCGAGCATTCCTTTCACGATGGCATCTGCTCGCTTGCCGTGGTGGTTTATTTTGGAGAGGTTTTGCTTGATATCAGTGGAAATTGCCCTTGCCTCTTCAATACCCCCTTTATCCAGTTCCTCGTTCAATTCATCAATAAGCTCATTACTTAATTCCGAAAAGTTGTTCACGAAGTTTAATGGGTTTTGAATTTCATGGGCAATGCCTGCCGTGAGTTCTCCCAAACTTGCCATTTTTTCGGATTGTATTAATTGGGATTGGGTGGATTTGAGGTCGTTCAGGGATTTTTCAAGCTCCGAAGTGCGTAATTCAACCTTTTCTTCCAAGCGGCGGTTTTCGGACTTGAGTTGTTGGGAGCGCCACTTCACGATCGTGGCAATCAAAGCAAACAGAAAAAACGCATACAACGAATAAGCCCACCAGGTGGCGTACCAAGGCGCAAGGACAACGAAGGAATAGCCCGCTTCTTCGCTAATTCTTCCGGTGAATGCCTTGGCCCTTACTTTAAAAGTGTATGTACCGGGAGACAAGTTGGTATATTCCTTAAACTTGTTTTCATTCCAATCCACCCAGTCGCCTTCGAAGCCCTCAAGGTAGGTCTGGTAGGTCGTTTTCTTTTCATCTTCAAAAAATGGGGCCGCAAACTCGAAGCGATACGAATTTTCTTTCCGCTCCTCGATTGCCACTCCTTTGACTCTGCCATAGCCAATCAGCGGGAGCGTATCAGTCTTGGTCTCTATCCTGCGGATCAGCGTAAAAAATTCCTTGGCTAACTGATTCTCCTTTTTGGGATCGTAGCGGATGAGGCCTCTGGGCGATCCAAACCACATAATACTGTCCTCATCTATAAAGTCCACTTGCGACAAATAAGGGGCAATAGCATTGGGTTTTTCGTCTTTGACATACTTCCCATCCGAATTGCGGGTGAGTAGGTGTTTCTTTAGGTCTTTGGATTGGTACCAGACTAAGCCTGATTTATGCTGATTAAAATCAAACAATTCACTTTCAACAGCACTGAATTCCTCAGCGGTGACAAATTTCTCCTCCTCAGAATATTTCTGCATTTTTTCCCCATCAAAAATAAAAAACTCCCCGTCAACCATCGAGTATGTAGTTATTGAATTGTCAACGTCAAATGACTTTGTTTTTATTTTGTTCAGGTTAACTGTTTCCAATCCGAGCGCTCCTTGGCTCAGGATAATGAGTCCTGCGGTTGACGACAAAAAAAGATTTCCATTCCCCAAATCTAAAATGAAATCTATACCTTTCTTGTCAGTATTTGGAGCTTTCCCTATGTATTCCCAAGGAGTCTCTGCGCTCAGGCCCCTTTGATAGACCAATAACCCGCTTGTCGAACTTACAAAAAGTTGGTTGGGGCTGCTTTTTGGGATCAAGGCCAAAAAGGAACGGCTGCCATCTTCTGGACCATCCAGGAGAATGCTGCGGTCTCCTCGGAGCACTTGCAATTGATTCCCGGGAATGATCAAATCGGTACCGTCTCTCACCAAGTCATATAATACTCTGGTATTGAGCTCTGATCTTGGCTGAAAGGATTTTGCCTTGGGATCAAATGCTATCAGGCCTGCTGTTGTTGCCAAATAGAGCTCTTCCCCCTTTTTTTCAATGCTGTTTATACCGGGTAACTCCTGACTCCTTACCAAAACGCAGGATAGGAGAATCTATGTCTATCCGCGCAATTCCGTCCTCTGTCGTCACCCAGAGCCCTCCTGTCTGATCCAGGAAGAGGCCATTGACCACGTTGGATGGCAAGCCCTGAGCGGCAGCAACTTTTTTAAGTATTTTACCTTGGGGGCTCATCATGACCAGTCCGCTCCCTGATAATCCCACTAGTATATTTTCTTTATACCGAATTGCTGAACTAAGCTGGAAACCCTCTTCCATCAAATCATCCAGTTCCGTGGCAAATGGCCTTAAGGTGTTTCCCTCATAGGAATAAAAGCCCGTGCCTCGTCCTCCAAGCAGGAGAGCACGGTCTTCTTTTCCGGGAAATGGGAGCACGAATGGTAAAGGATCTTTGCCAAAAATCGCGGTGTTTGGTAACAATTGCAGGTCGTCCCCTTCGAGTCGAAATAACCCCTTTTCAGTCTGACGAACAAAGTACTGATCATCTACTAAATAACCCCGTAAAAACCTGGTTTCTGTCGGCCAGGATTTTAAGGACTTCAGCTTTAACTCAGCATCAAGCTCCACACGAATGAGATGATTTATAGTCTGAAGAAAAACATACCCATTTATGCAATGAACGCTAAAAAATGCGTTTCCACTAAGTTCTTCAGGGATAATTTCAATAAGGGAAATGACTTTGGTCTCCCCGGTGGAGGAAGTTTCCAGGTAGCCAAAGCCCACACCAGCATAGAATATCCTGCCCTTGGTATCTTTGGCAAATCCATGTATTCCTTGTACTTCAGTATTTTTAAATAAAGATCTCCAGGAGACGCCATCATATTCATGTAATCCCAAATTAGTTCCAAAATACATCAGCCCCTCTTTACTTTGTATGGCAGCACGGACAAGTGGGTCTCCCCCATAGTCCTCAGCGGTATAGGTGGTGATGGGCAGTCTTCCGATCTCCTCATACACTGATTGGGCTGATACGTTTGTGGCAGAAAAAGCCAAAAACAAGAGCATAAGAAAAAAACGTCCGAAGTGGGTAATTGATAACTTTAAAGTCATGTAGTCGCTGTTTACTATTGTGGAACCCGTTGAATTTGAAACATTACAATATAATATTTTATCGATTTCATTTTTTACAATTAAAAACTATTTGCGATCCCTAGTTAAATGCACCGAACCTATGGTTCTCTGCGGTTACTTTTTCGTTTCCTTGCAACGGATTAAAATTCGTTGTTACAATATTTGCAGAACCTCCGGTTCTGGCTAAGTGAAAGCCTTAGGCTTGACATATTTTTTAACTAGGAGTTTTAAAACCCCTAGCATACTTTGGGGAAGGTCCATGGAGTGCCGTAGACATGATGCATAGCTTACAAAAATGTGGCTTTCAGTATTTTTCATTTGATCTTTTATATGCACCGAACCTATGGTTCTCTGCGGTTACTTTTTCGTTTCCTTGCAACGGATTAAAATCCGTTGTTACAATATTTGCCGGTCCTCCGGTTTCAGGTTGGGGAAAGCCAAGTATTTTTATTCATTTCCTGTTCAATTTGGTAGAAATATAATCATCTCTGCGCCTGCGGTGCTTTTTACCCGAAGGTCTCCTCCATGCGCCTTAATAATATCATAGCTGAGACTCAAGCCGAGGCCTGTGCCGCTTCCAGTAGGTTTGGTCGTAAAGAAAGGCTGGAAGATTTTGTCTTTGATGGCGTCGGGGATGCCTGGGCCGTTGTCGGAGATGGAGATTTGTACCCCCCTGCCCCCCCTCAAGGGTGGTGGTGGAGATGGTAACTAGTGGTTTTAATTCTGAATTCTGAATTCTGAATTTCCACAAGCCTGAAAAGCATTGTTGATGATATTGAGCAGAACCCTTCCGATATCCTGTGGGATAACATTGATTTTTGGAAGATTGGGGTCAAAGTCGGTAGAAAAGTCCGCATTGAAATTCTTGTCTTTTGCTCGAATGCCATGGTAAGACAATCGCAAATACTCATCCGCCAAGGCATTGATATCTGTAGGTACTTTTTCACCTTTGCTTGTGCGGCTATGGGCAAGCATGCCTTTGACTATAGAGTCAGCCCGCTTCCCGTGGTGCTGAATTTTGTTGAGGTTTTCTTTGATATCTTTTAAATTATCATTGATTAATATCTCGTCTCTTGCTTCTTGACTCTTGCTTCTTTCATCTTGGATCTCCGAGATCATTTCTTTGCTTACCTCCGAAAAGTTATTCACGAAGTTCAGCGGGTTCTGGATCTCGTGGGCAATGCCTGCGGTGAGCTCTCCGAGCGAAGCCATTTTTCGGATTGGATGAGTTGCCTTTAAGAGCTAAAATCTCTTGGAATAATAGTCAATTTGCCATCGGTATGTTCCATAAAGGCGTTGCATTGTTTCAGATAATCTTCCATCGCATCTATGTTTTCGCCATAGATATTGGCAGAAAACTCATGTATTCTTTGCATCATTCTGATATAGGCATCGGGTGAATTTTGGCGGGTAAGTTTGCGTAAAGCCCCTAAGTAATCATCTCTAAAAACGGTTGGAATAATCATTTTGGCTTGCCCTGCTTTTGTCAATTCGCAACTCATCATTACCCTTGCCATTCTGCCGTTTCCATCTAAAAAAGGATGGACTTCACTTACCAAAAACATCATAAAAACTGCCCTTCCAAATGGTTGTTGAATTGCATTATAATAGTCAAAACCTTTTATTAGCGTGCCTTTTACCAAATTAAAATCAACAAATTCGGTTTCGCCGGCACGGTTGTTTTTGTCTTTAAATTCACCGGGATTCTTATCAATTCTAGCACGCATCAGCACTTTATGGCGGTACAAAAGCAGTTGCATTAGCTCCTCACCCGAAGCAGGCGTTATACTCATTTCTTTCTTGTTTGCCACCAATTGGTACGTTCCCAAAATATCATGGCTATCTGCATTTCGGGTGGGCATGGGTTGGTTGGTGGCAATAATTTCTTTGGCTTCTTCTACTTCAAAAATAGTTCCTTCGATATAATTTGAAAAATAGCTTTCAAAAAACCCAAAATTCCGATAGGACTTCAAGGAGTCGTTCTTATCCGGGCGGTTGGCAAACTCTTGGGTTTGAAGGGTAACAAATAATTTTTCAAACAATGTCAATCGAGCAGGGTCGTACGGCAACCCAAAAGCCCTTGCCATTGCCAACGGAGATGACAGTACTTTAGAAGAATGTGTACTCAACAAAGCACTAATGATGCTGTTCAAAGTTTCAAATTCGGTTCTCATATTGAGTGTTTCCGCCGCAATTTTGGCCTTATCCCGTAGCTCATTGATGGCCGTTTCGCCATTGATCCGAATGATAGCTTCTAGTTTTTCTTCAAGTTCGGGCAAAGTCAAATTCTTTGCTGTCGGACCAACACCTCTTGAAGGTTGGAGATTTTCTAAAAAAGCCCTTGCCCTTTGTGAGGCAAAAAGGGTATCAAAAAATGGGTTATCTCCCTCAATGGGGGTTTGGCCCTCCAAAAACCGAATGGTGATACCCGCCAAAGACACTTTTTTGGTGTATTTGTAAGTAAGAAAAATATGCCCGGCTTTGGTTGGCTGAAACTCAAAAGCCGATCGATGGCTAAGGGTTGCCCCAGGATACAATTTGCTCAGAATTTGAAACAAATTACGCCTCACAATGTCATCTACAGGGTCGCTAAGATTAGATGAATATAACCGTTGGGCGATTTTTCTAATTTTCCCCGCGGATTCCAAAGCTGAAATCTGTTTGGAAATTTTTTTATTAGACGACCCAAAAATTACTTCTTGTAAATGTATCGGGAGATTTTTTTCCATAATAGCATATCAATGCAGTTAATATGACGAAAAAATTCCAACAAATCGGCATAAGTGGAGATTATTTTCCAGTACAATACTGATCAGTTTTTGTCAAATCGGCAATCTGATACAAAACTCTGCACCCTGACTATCCAACGAAATCACTTCCAATTTACCCCCATGCGCCTTTACAATATCATAACTTAAACTCAATCCCAACCCCGTCCCCTGCCCGGTGGGTTTGGTGGTAAAGAAGGGTTGAAAGATTTTTTCTTTGATGGAGTCTGGGATACCGTGGCCATTGTCTTTTACAGAAATCTCTATTTTTTCACCAAGGTTTTTGGTGGAGACGATGACGGTGGGGTGTAGACCTTCCAGGTTTCTTTTGTCGTCGCTTCCCAAACCTGAAAGGTCTTCCTGCGCACTGGCCTGAAAAGCATTGTTGATGATATTCAACAGCACCCTTCCAATTTCCTGAGGTACCACATTGACTTTCGGAAGAGTTGGGTCAAAATCTGTTGAAAAATCTGCCTTAAAAGACTTATCCTTAGCACGCATGCCATGAAATGAAAGTCTCAGGTATTCATCTGCCAAGGCATTGATATCGGTGAGTACTTTTTCTCCAGTACTCTTGCGGCTGTGCTCAAGCATCCCTTTGACAATCGCATCTGCCCGCTTTCCATGATGTGTTATTTTGGAAAGGTTGTCTTTGAGATCTACGCCAATCGCTCTGGCTTCCTCGATGTCTCCTTTTCCAAGCTCTTCATTCATTTCATCAATAAGCTCTGCGCTCACTTCTGAAAAATTATTCACAAAATTCAGCGGATTCTGGATCTCGTGCGCGATGCCGGCGGTGAGTTCACCCAGCGAAGCCATTTTTTCTGATTGGATGAGTTGGGCTTGGGTGGATCTTAAATTGGTCAGGGTTTGTTGAAGCGTCCAGTTTAAGTGTTGCTTTTGCCGGTTATTGCGAAAGAGGATAAACGCAATGAGCAATAGCACGGCCACACCGGAGATTAATGCATATTGCCTTACCTTATTTTGGTATGCTGTCGTCGCTGTTTCAAATTCATATTGTCTTTGCTGTTCGTCAAAACCTACCAGGTTGCTGATCACATTCGTTTTCATCTGGGAGCTGGCAGAATCATGGGCAGCAATTACTTTTTGATAATATAAGATTGCCTGTTGCGGATCACGCCGTTGGTATATGGTCGCCAATATATTACCTGCATCGGCCATGCCATTGTATTGCACGATACTTTCAGCAAGCAAAAGGGATTTACGGGCATATACAATCGCTGAGTCAGCCTGATTTATTTCAAGAAATACTTTAGCTAGTAGATAATTACCCTCAATTAAATCGGTTTTCCCAGCCTCTATCAAACTTTCATGAAGATCTTTGATTGCCGCATCGTAATTCTTTTTTTGGGCTTCAATAGCGGCTCTGGTACGGAGCATTGTCATTTTTATGAACGTAGGGTTTTTGATTTGGGAATCATTCCATTTTTGAAATGCCTGCCGGTTATAATATTCGGCAGAATCTATCTGTTCTGATTCCAGATAGGTGTCGCTTATAAAATTCAGGCTCAGGCATGAGAATTCTTCACTTCCTGCTGCCTCGTACAAACGGAATGACCTCCTTAAATAATCCAATGCTCTATCAAACTGTTTAAATTCTGAATGATATTTGCCCAATGTGTTGAGAATATTAGCCTGTAAGTGAAGGTCATTGCTCTCTTCCGCAAGGTGTAAACCTTTAAGGTCCATTTCCGCCGCTTTTGCCAGGTTACCTAAACCTGCATAGGAAAGGGACATCCGAAAGAACAACCACGCTTCCCGTTTCTTATCTGAAAGCTTACGGGCCAAGCTAAAGGCATCCGGGGCATAGTAGATTGCAGAATCAAACTGGGAGTTTGAATACTCCTCAATCAGACTACTCAGTATCTTAAGCCGGGAACTATCTGCCCCTGCATTCGCGAGCTCGTGATGTAGGCTGTCGGTATATGCTTGCTGGCAAAAACTTTTACAAGTGGCAAGCATAAACAGGGCAATCAATATTTTTTTTTTCATTTTTCAGGAATTACGAGGGTGAATTCTGAACCTTTATTTTCTTCCGTTTCAACCCTTAACTCCCCTCCATGTGCTTTCACAATATCATAGCTGAGTGATAATCCCAATCCGGTGCCCTGGCCGGTGGGTTTGGTGGTGAAAAATGGCTGAAATATTTTTTCTTTGATGGAGTCGGGGATGCCGGGGCCGTTGTCGGAGATGGAGATTTCTATTTTATCACCTTTTATTTTTGTAGAAACCTCTACTTTAGGTTTTAATTCAAAATTCTGAATTCTGAATTCTGAATTTCCACAAGCCTGAAAAGCATTGTTGATGATATTCAACAGCACCCTTCCAATTTCCTGAGGTACCACATTGACTTTCGGAAGAGTTGGGTCAAAATCTGTTGAAAAATCTGCCTTAAAAGACTTATCCTTAGCACGCATGCCATGAAATGAAAGTCTCAGGTATTCATCTGCCAAGGCATTGATATCGGTGAGTACTTTTTCTCCAGTACTCTTGCGGCTGTGCTCAAGCATTCCCTTGACTATCGCATCCGCCCGCTTGCCATGATGGTTGATTTTGGAAAGGTTGTCTTTGATATCCGATAAGATTTCACTAACCAAAGTCTCGTCTCTCGCTTCTTGGCTCTTGCTTCTTTCTTCTTCTATCTCATCAATCAATTCATTACTGACCTCGCTAAAGTTGTTCACAAAATTGAGAGGATTCTGTATCTCGTGGGCAATGCCTGCGGTGAGTTCGCCGAGGCTGGCCATTTTTTCGGATTGTACCAGTTGGGTTTGGGTTTGTTTTAGTTCGGTTAACACTTTATTTGTTTGGTCCCGTTGGTATTCAATTTCTTGTTTTTGCTTTTGCAAAAGGGTGTTGGCTTTTTGTTTTATCCGGTTACTGCGGATTAATACAATTACCGAGATAATAATTAAACCCAACACAATTAATGCGCTGATTAAAAAATTACGCTGCCCTTTTTTTTGTTCGTTTAGTTCTGTTATCTGCGCTTCTTTTTTGGAAAGATCATAATTGTATTGAAGCATGCTGGTTTTATTGGTGATCTCACTGTTGAGCATACTATCCCGGTAAGCGATGTACTGTATGTGATTGAGGTAAGCATTTTGGTAATCTCTTTTATAAGTATAGGCATTGGCAAGAGCAAAAGTATTGTCTCTTAAATATTCTACTGTTCCCATTTCTTTTGCAGCAGCCAAACCTTGCTGCCCGTAATAGATGGCACTATCCACCATCTGTTTCTTTAAATAAGCCCGCGATAAAATCCCATAAATCCAACTCTCACCTTCCTTATCATCTTGTTCTTTTGCCATGGCCAATGAATTAAAAGCGTATTTGAAAGCTAAGGGCAAACTATCTAATTTTGTGTACACATCTGCAAGATTGCTTTCTGCTACTGCAATAGAATTTGCATCAGTTTCTCCATCTAAACTTTCTTTATAATTTTTTATGGCTGCGGGGTAATTGCCCATTAACCGATATCGTTCGCCAATGTTAGCAAGAATAATTCTCGCTAAATCTTTATTGCCCAATATTTTATTTGCATTTACTGCTTTTTCATAAAATAGCAGCGCATTTTCTTGATCACCTATCACACTGTACAACGTGGCTAAATCACTCCATGAAAGGGCAAGGTTTTTTAAACTGCCGGTAGCTTCTGCAGAAGCAAGGGCCTTTAAATAATATTTCATGGCATTGGGGTAATCAGTCAGTGAAACATTGTATATAGTTCCAATTATTTTCTGTGCCAAAAACTCAAACTCTTTATTGCCTGTTTGCAGGGCAAGTTTTTCTGCCTGTAGCCCGTAACTCAATGCCTTTTTATTGTCAACAACTCTCGCATTGAATGCCATTCTTGACAATATAAGGCTGAGAAGATTTTTATTACCGGTTTTTTTTGCAATGGATTCTGCCTGTTGTAAAACAATAGCAGCTTTGGGTTGGTCGCCGGCCTGTGTGTATGCAGTTCCGAGATTTGACAACGCATAGCCTTCGCCTTCAGCGTAATTTATTTTACGGGAAATAGTTATCGCTTCATTGGCCGCATCTTCCTTTAAATCAGATGCCAACCCATATGATCTGCCAAGTTCATTTAAGCGGTTCACCCTAAAAGTATCTTGTTTGGGATGGTTGCTTATTTGGGTTTTTAATTTATCAATTACAATATCCTGCGCAGTGGCGCAGAGGATATTAAAGAGCAAGGCTAAGGAAAGTAGTTTGTATTTGATAGTAGCAGTTATGGTCATGGTGAATATTATTTTGATATTTTGTTGTTGTAAATTAAATACAATATAAATTAAAAATATAGTGACTTATATGATTGTTTTATTTATCATAAAAGGAGTGTTTAAATAGCATCACCCGGCTGAATCATGAATTTCATAGATAAAATGATTTTACTTATTTGTTCAGTTTTATTTTTTATTTCTGGGTCATTCTTTTTTCTTTGCAATAAGTATTTTAGCCAACAGGTAACACAATAGTAAACACACTATCTTCCCCCCGTTCGACCGGGTCGTTCGGGCGGGCTTCCTTCGTATCCACTTTCAATTCTCCACCATACCCTTTTATCTGAATCACGGATTTAAGGGATTTTTGGATTTCACTGATTTGTTGAATTTGTTTATTTTTCTGTGTCATCTTTTAATTAATTTAAATCCGTAATTCTAACATTGGATAATTGAATAATAAACATACTTCCTTCTCCTTCTTTTGTTACTACTTTCAATTCTCCACCATGTGCTTTTATAATATCATAACTTAAACTCAATCCCAACCCCGTTCCCTGCCCAGTTGGTTTGGTGGTAAAGAAGGGTTGGAAGATTTTTTCTTTGATGAAGTCGGGGATGCCGGGGCCGTTGTCGCTTACTGCTATTTCTATTCTGTCGCCAAGGTTCTTGGTGGAGATGGTTACTAGAGGTTTGAAATGTTCGAGACCTTCCAGGTTTTGAAAACCTGGAAGGTCTTTTCTGCTTCGTTCATTCACAGCGTAAAAGGCATTGTTGACCAGATTGAGGATCACTTTCCCAATGTCAGAAGGGATGACCTCCAGCTTGGGAAAATGAGGATCCAAGTCTAGCGTGAAATCCGCTTCAAATGTCTTGTCTTTAGCTTGGTGATTTTGGTAAGCTAATTGGGTGAAGTTCGCAACCAGCTTATTAAGATCAGTGAGCTCCTTGCTTCCGGTTCCAGTTTTGGAGTGCTCAAGCATGCTCTTAACGATGGCATCTGCCCGCTTGCCATGATGGTTGATTTTGGAAAGGTTGTCTTTGATATCCGATAAGATTTCACTGACCAAAGTCTCGTCTCTCGCTTCTTTG
Source organism: Algoriphagus antarcticus (assembly GCF_002150685.1). Taxonomy (GTDB): domain Bacteria; phylum Bacteroidota; class Bacteroidia; order Cytophagales; family Cyclobacteriaceae; genus Algoriphagus; species Algoriphagus antarcticus. The sequence goes on along the minus strand of NZ_MSSW01000002.1, from coordinate 38,212 downwards.
CTCTTGCTTCTTTCTTCTTCGATTTCTGCTATCAATTCATTACTGACCTCGCTAAAGTTGTTCACAAAATTGAGAGGATTCTGTATCTCGTGGGCAATGCCTGCGGTGGGTTCACCAAGGCTGGCCATCTTTTCGGATTGGATGAGTTGGGCTTGGGTGGATTTTAAATTGGCAAGTGTTGCTTCTAAAACTTTATTCGCCTTTTGTTTTGATTTGTATCGATAATAAACGACTCCGGCTAACAGCAACACGAGTACTGCAATGCCAAAGGTGAAATTTTTTGTAAGTGTTGATATTTTGTTTGCACTTTGCAGTTTGGTAATGGATAATTCCTTTTCATTCATCTCCTGTTCGGTTTCAAAACTTAAGGAGCGATACTTATTTTGGTCTACCTGTAAGCTATCCTGCAAAGAAATAAAAGTCTTATGGGCATCATTCGCTTTTTCATAGTTTCCTGTTTGTTCGTACAATGCTGCCAGCATTTTATAATCCCTCAGTATATCCAGGCGAGAGTTTTTTAATCGGACAATATCTTTTGTAAGTAATTCTATGGCTTCATTCAGTCTGTTTTGCTTAATCCTTACCAATGCGAAATAATAATCAGGTGCTATTGTTCCGGCTCTTGCATTAACAGGAATATTATTTTCTTCTATCAACTTCCAACATTTTTTTATTAGTTCTTCTGCTTCATCTAAAGCGCCAATTTCTATTTTATAAAAAGCTTTAATCTGTAAAGAAAGGGAAATGACGTCTTTTTCATTTTGCATTTCTTTATCGTTAAGAACTAAATTTAAAAAATACGAAACACTGTCTAACTGGCCAGCTAATATTTTAGCATAAGCCATATTGGTTGCAGTACCTCCAACAGTTCTTACATTACCAATTTTAAATTCATTTAATGTAAGGTAAAAATATTTTAATGATTCAGTGTACGCTCCTTTCTGTAAATAATATGCACCTATAGCATCATTATTATTTAGCCATGCCCGCTTTCCCAACGGGTTTGCAAATGTGTTCATCGCTTTATCATTTTGTCCGTTAAAATTGATATAGCTTACCGATTTTTTCATATTATAAATAGCCTGGTCAACCAAGCCAGTTGTGCGGTAGAAACCAGCCAGCACATAGTAACAATCAGAAAGTCCCGTAGAATCATTATTGATTTTGTATTCTTTCAATTTTTCATTGAAATACTGAAACCCCTCATCCAGCCTGTTTGAATTACGATAGGGCAATCTTAATTGCTTAAAAAATGCACTGCTTATATAAGAAGCATTAGGGGTTTTATTTTGTTTTGCTGCTTCAAAATGGTACTTGCCGTAGGTAATCGCTTTATCCATATCAGTTGCAACTAAACTACGCAGAATACTATACTTTACGCTGTAGCTCCAATACTCATTTGCTCCGTTGATAAACAAATTGCCGGCTTTTTCTAATTGAGCAATAGTTGTTTCATTTAGTGTGGTTTTTTCTATATAGTTCATTGCACTAGTAAAAGCAGTGCTGTCAACTCCCCCAGGAGATTTCGTTTTCTGCAGCATTGTAATGATAGAGTCCACCCTGCTTTGCTGCGCACCTACTTCATTTGTGAATCCACTTACAAACAGGAAGAAGAAAATTTTAAAATATTGTTTGTGTTTCATTATGATGAATGATTTGGTATTTGAATAATAAATGTTATCCCTTGCCCCTCCTTCGTCTCTACTTTCAACTCTCCCCCATGTGCCTTCACAATATCATAAGCTAGTGATAATCCCAATCCCGTTCCTTGTCCTGTGGGCTTGGTGGTAAAGAAAGGCTGGAAGATTTTATCTTTGATAGCGTCGGGAATGCCGGGGCCGTTGTCGGAGATGGAGATTTGTACGCTACCGCCCCTCCCGATATCTCGGGACAGGCTCTGAAGGGGGGAGTAGCTAGTGCTCACCTTGACGGTGGGTTTATAATCTTCAGATTGGTTGGTAGCCTTTGCTTTTTCATTCACTGCGTAAAACGCATTATTGATCAAGTTTAGAAGCACACGCCCAATATCCTGAGGGATAACATCGACTTTGGGGAGATTTGGATCTAGGTCCAACTCAAAGTCAGCATTGAAACTCTTATCCTTGGCCCGAAGTCCGTGATAGCTTAAGCGAAGAAATTCATCCGCCAACCCATTGAGGTTGGTAGGAGTTTTGGTTCCCTCGCTTTTCCGGCTGTGCTCAAGCATCCCTTTGACTATCCCATCTGCCCGCTTGCCATGATGGGAGATTTTAATCAAGTTTTCTTTGACATCCCTTAATATTTCACTAACCAAAGTCTCGTCTCTCGCTTCTTGACTCTTGGCTCTTTCTTCTTCTATCTCTGCTATCAACTCATTACTGACTTCTGAGAAGTTATTGACAAAATTCAGCGGATTCTGTATCTCATGGGCGATGCCGGCGGTGAGTTCACCAAGGGAGGCCATCTTCTCAGATTGGATAAGCTGTTTTTGGGTATCCTGAAGATCACGGAGTGTGATTTCGAGGCGCTGTTTTTCCTGCGCAAGTTTTACCGACTGCTCCTCTTTGAATCGCAGATCAAGGAAGCGTTTGTATGCCAGTTCAAAAACCGAGGCACAGCGCTTCTGCAGCATTCTGGTTTCGTCAGTGGGATCCTGATGAGATACCATCAATAAGGCTCCCCCGGAAAAATCAGAAAAATGATAGAACTGCCTTTCGGGAGGTAAATCTCCCCAATAGGCAGCGATTTTAGGGGCGTTTCTTTTAATTTCAGCAAGCCATTCTTCTAACTTTTGACCCTTCACTTCCATCGTGTATTCGGTGACTTCGTCCTCGTAGAGTTTCAAAAATTCCTTTGCCAAGGCCGAGTTTTCAAGTCGGAATGTGGCATTGCCTTCTATAATCTGATCTCCTGCCCGGAAAGCATACCAGGATTCGAAGGTGGGAGAATCTGCCAAATACAGGTGTACCACAGATGCTTCGAGGTCTTCATGTCCCAGGATTCCCATTTGTTCCCGCAGTACTTTGGCTACCTCGCTGAGTTCGGTGGAGGATTGCATGGCAAGTGCTTTGGTTCTGATCCTCTCCATTGCCACTTCAATCTTTGCTTCTCTTGCTTGAGCCTCTGCTTGCTTCAAGTCGCTGAAGCGGGTATAAGTCAGGTCAAATACGCCGGCGAATTTCTCCAAAAGGTAAAGGGCTTCCTCACCCAAAGGCTCGGGACTCGTCACTACCAGCATCCCTTTGGAAAAGAAACCTGCTGTCTGCACCCGTCTGTCATGGAGAAAAGATTTGTTGAACGGTATCTTGATCTCCTCAGCCATAAATTGAAGCCAGCTTTTTAGCTCTTCACCTTGCAGATCCACCACAAGGGATTTTGCTCCCTTTTTCCAGGCTTGATAGGATTTGGACAAAGTGGTGGGCTCGCTGATTCTTCCCGAAAATTTGGTGTTGAGTTGTTTCCCTCCCTGTTCGGTTGCCCAAAAGTCAATGCTTTGGCTCGTTTCGTCGACAATGCCGATGTTGATCCGCTCATGGGTTACCCCAAGGATATTCAATTGCTCAAAAAGGACATAAGCAGCATCTGCAAGTTCCTCCGATGACTGCATGGCCATGGTTCGGCTTCTTACCCTTTCCAAAGCCGCTTCTATCTGTGCCTCTCTTGCCTGCGCTTCTGCTTTTTGGAGATCTAGGAAGCGGATATAGGCCTGATTGAATGCCCCCGCTATTTTTAGTCCGATGGTTTTGGTGTCCTCGGAGGGAGGAATTACCAGATCGATACCCAGCAACCCATTGGATATTCTACAACATGCACCCCATTGATGGGTTAAAGCCCCAGTTGACAAAGCTTCCATTACTATTTTAGCAATGGCTGGATTAATTTCTTCCAACTCGTAAACAGCCTTTTCAAGTTTTTCGAGGGGGTAATCAGCAACGAAATAGTTTAAGTCGGTTTGCTGGAGAATTTTAAATGGAAATCCCAGCATTTCATGCCTGTTGGAATCGTAATGAAGCGTATAACTATTCTGCTCCCCCATATTTCCCGGGCTTGAAAAATCCCAGGCTTTTACCCATCCATTCTCATCTATCAAATAAAAAGTAACCCCGCTCAGGCCGGGAACCTGAAGCCAATTGAGTTGATTTAATATCTCTTTGTTTACCTTATCCAGATCTGAAGTTTGATGCATGGCCATGGCAGTAGCTCTCACCCGTTCCACTGCGAGGTTGATTTGAGATTCTCTGGTTTGGGTCTCTGCTTTTTGCAGATCTAGGAAACGCGTGTAGGCTTGTTCGAACACCTTACCAAATCGCATCAAAATCCCGTTTTCTTCGTCGCTAAAAGGTGTGTCCGCATAGTTTTCCATATACAATCCTACATGGTCCAGTAACACGGTGGAGATGGCGAGGGCCGGTTTACTGAAAATGGTTTGTTGGGCATCTTCGGTCACTTCCGGAATCAACTCGAAGATATTCCGATAAAATTTATTCTTTACTTCAAAGGGTAGGAGGTTGGCAAAGAAATTATCCCCGTTTGCTTTTGCCTCACGGAAACTGTTCCAATGGGGCGAATCAAAATAAGGAATTGTGATCTCTGTTGGTACGCCTTGCTGATGGTCTGCCAGCCAGATGTGCATGTCATCCCTTTCCTTGTAGTCGATGATAAACCCGGCATGGTCTATGTGAATTTTTAATTGAAGAAATTGATCGTACACCACCTGGATGACTTCTTTGAGTTCTTCACTTTTATGCATGGCCAATGAACGGGAGCGCACTTTTTCCAAGGCAGCTTCAATCCGGGCTTCTCTTGTCTGCGCTTCAGCCATCACCAAATCCAAATACCTTCTATAAGTCTGCGCAAACTGCGAAGTGAACCGTTGGATGGTGTGGATTAACTCAGGCTGGAATTCATGGGGACTGAATGCATAAAAAAATCCATGTTCGAAGATGAAGCAGAGTTGGATTTCTATTTTTGGTAATTTTTCAATTGCTATTTGAATTTTATAGTCAGGAGCATTATTCAGCATTTGGTAGTAATCCAGCAAATCCTTGCCTTCCAAAATATATTGATGGAAGGGAATCTGCTCTTTCCAGGCTTTACGGGCACTTTTCAGCAAAGGATGAGAATTCATATCCAGATTACCAATATGCATTTTGACGTCCTTCCCATCCTTTCTAGCCGTCCAAAGCTGGTTGTTATTGTTGTCATGATTCAGGATACCGATACCAAAACGGGTGCCTTCATGCACCCCCAAAGCAGTAAGTTCTCCGAACATTTTTAGGATGCATTTCCCTACATCCTCGCTGCTATGCATGGCCATAGTCTCTGCTCTGACCCGCTCCAAAGCAGCTTCTATTTGGGCTTCCCGTGCCTGAGCTTCTGCTTTTTCGATATCACGAAATCGGGAATACGCCAGCGAGAATACCTGATGGAAACGCTTTAAAATAGCTAAACCATCGGGTGAAAGTTCCTGATACAAGGTAATCCCTAAAGCTCCTGGGCCTATGGAATAGAAAAAGTAAAAGATCTCATCTACCCCATCCATCAAAGGATCTGCTAAATGGTTTTCTTCTTTTCTATGGGTTCGAAATTCTTGGAATTCCTGCCCAGCTAAGTTTCCCTCAAAGTAGCCATCCTTGGCTTCCAGCATTCGATTGACCAAAGCCCCTTCCACTTGATTTTTTAAGTATTCCGTGTGTTCAAGGATCTCGCGCTGATAGGCGGGGAAGTATTGGTAGCAATCATAAATCTTTCTTTTTTCTTGAATGATGACGGTCTGAACATTCCGAATACCCTGGATTCCAAACTGGCTAAGTTCATAGGATATCACCCGACAAACTTGAAACATATTGTCTGGGCTTTTCATACCCATCGCTACGGCCCGCACCCGCTCCAAAGCGGATTCAATTTCCAACTCCTTGTTTTTAATTACCAATTCAGCTGTCCGCTGATCGACTGCAGCTTGCAATCGTAGATTTTCAGACCGAAGGGCATCAGCAGCAAAAGCCTCTCCTTCGGTAGCCTTCATGTCTGGATAGGAACCATGCTGATGCAAGGCGATCCATCCGGTATCGGTTTTCTCCAAAAGCGAGGACATTCTAAATGGTCCATAGAACGACCATTCGCCATCAATTTTGACATAGAGATCAGTAAACTCATTGACCATGACATGATCACCATAAGGTGTTGCTTCGATTTTCCGATTTCGAACCTCAGCCTGACCGATCATCTGGTCTTTGATTGAGTTGCTGTATGCCAAAATCTCTTCCTTGCTATGCCAGATCTCTTCTTTGGTGCCACCGATATTGTAGTAGTCCTCCTTGATGAAAGTAGCCCAAGTATCCAGGTCTCCACTGAGGTACGTTTTCCAGTAGGTATCAAGCCACTCGGCGAGTTCGGCTTTTAGTTTAGATGGGATGTTCATGGCTAGTTGATAGGAATAGAAATAGTAAATATTAAGCCTTTTTCAGGCAGTGAATCTACTATCAACTCCCCTCCAAGCGCCTTCACTATAGCATAATATAAGCTCAATCTTAAGCCTGTTCCCTTACCGGAAGTCCCGCTAGCTATCGAAATGGCATCAAAGAACAGGCAAAAGATTTGTCCTTTGATGGAATCGGGTCCATTTGCTGCAAAAGGAAACGGTCTGAGTAGTTTGCAAAAAGTAAGCATGTCAGTCTCTTAAAAATTAACCTGTGATTCTAGACTAAAGATATAGCACATGAAAAGTCTAGCAAATTTTTAATTGGTGTTATTAAAATACAATATTCAATTCTGAAAATAGTCAGTTAATAATTGATTTTCTGTTCTTTAAAGAGAATTTGTTAAGAATTGAGTAATTGAATTTTCGAGTGATGCATTGGATTTTATAAATATTGACCTAGGGAAAAGTAAAAGCGTGGAGATTTTGATGAGGTCAAAAATTCTTTTAAAAAAAGAGATTAAAAAAAGAAGGTCAGTTGCAGATCAATCCTAGTAAAAAAGTAGAGTTGAGCTTTAGTAATTTTCTTTTTGCAAATTTTGCTGCATTGGTATTATTAAAACTAAAAGTGAAAAGGGAAATTATTTTGATGTATCAAAAAGAAGGGAGGATTTCCATGACCTATAATCCCTTAACCCTCAAACTTTCCATTCCAAATATTCTACCAGAACACCTCATTTACCAATAATTCCCTACCTTTGCAGTCCGTTCGGGTGAATGGAGTGTGTTTAGCTTGCTTAACGCATTGATTTACAACTAAAAACGATAGTTCGCTGACCCGAGGACTATTGCTATTCAGGGTTTGTACTATTATGTCTAACAAAGAAGAATTTAACTGGGACAACTTCGCAACCAAAGGTTTTGGAGAAGGCTATTCCAAAGAACAGCGTGAGCAAATGGCTGCTATGTATGAAGATACATTAGGCACGATCACTGAGAAAGAAGTAATCAAAGGCACTGTAGTAGGTGTGAATGACAAGGACGTAATCATCAACATCGGCTTCAAATCTGATGGATTGGTTCCTCTTTCTGAATTCAGAGATCTTGAGTCTATCAAGCCAGGTGATACGGTAGAAGTATTCATCGAAGAGCAGGAAAACGCGCTTGGTCAGTTGATCCTTTCCCGTAAGAAAGCTAAGATCGTACGTGCATGGCAAGACATCGAAGATGCGCTTGAGCATGACAACGTGATCGAAGGTTTGGTGAAAAGAAGAACTAAAGGTGGTTTGATCGTAGATATCTACGGTGTAGAAGCATTCTTGCCAGGTTCTCAGATCGACGTGAAGCCTATCAGAGATTTCGATATCTACGTAGGTAAGAAAATGGAAGTGAAAGTGGTGAAAATCAACCACGCAAATGATAACGTAGTAGTATCTCACAAAGTGCTCATCGAGAAGGATCTTGAGAAGCAAAAAGCTGAGATTCTAAACAACCTCGAGAAAGGTCAAGTATTGGAAGGTGTGATCAAGAACATGACCAACTTCGGTGTATTCATCGACCTTGGTGGTGTGGATGGTCTACTTCACATTACAGATATCTCTTGGGGACGTATCAATCATCCAGAAGAAGTATTGCAACTTGATCAGAAAGTTCAGATTGTGGTTCTTGACTTTGATGATGATAAGAAGAGAATTTCTTTGGGTATGAAGCAGCTTACTGCTCATCCTTGGGATTCTTTGGCATCTAGCCTTGAAATTGGATCTAGAGTTAAGGGTAAGATCGTAAACGTAGCAGACTACGGTGCGTTCCTTGAGCTTGCTCCAGGTGTAGAAGGTTTGATCCACGTATCTGAAATGAGCTGGTCTCAGCATTTGAGAAATCCAGCTGACTTTGTGAAAGTTAGTGACGAAATCGAAGCTGTAGTATTGACGCTTGACAAAGACGACAGAAAAATGTCTCTTGGTATCAAGCAGTTGACAGAAGATCCATGGACTAAGAATGACATGGGTACTAAGTACGCTGTAGCTTCTAAGCACACAGGCGTGGTAAGAAACTTGACGAACTTCGGCCTATTCCTTGAATTGGAAGAGGGTATCGACGGTTTGGTTCACGTATCTGACCTATCTTGGACTAAGAAAATCAAGCATCCATCTGAGTTTGTGAAAGTAGGAGACGAGCTAGCTGTAGCTGTTCTTGAGCTTGACGTAGACAACAGAAGACTTGCTCTTGGTCATAAGCAATTGGAAGAAAATCCATGGGATACTTTTGAATCTGTATTCCCTATCGGATCAGTTCATAAGTGTACTGTAGTATCTAAGAACGATAAAGGTGCAGTTCTTGAATTGCCATACGGTCTTGAGGGATTTGCTACAATAAAGAATTTGGAAAAAGAAGAAGGATCTCAGGTAGAGGTCGGTGAGTCTTTGGATTTCAAAGTTTCTGAATTCTCTAAAGATGATAAGAGAATCGTTCTTTCTCACACTGCAATGTTCAGAGAAGATGCGAAACCAGCTAAGAAGGATGTTAAGAAGAAAACTGAGTCAGGTTCTACTCCTTCTTCCTCATCTTCTGCTCCAGCTGAGAAGTCAACACTTGGTGACATAGACGCATTGACTCAATTGAAAGAGCAAATGGAAGGAAAGAAGTAAGAGGTTAGATTCTAGCTATTTAAATCAAGACTGATTACTTAATATATAGGAAACGCCGGCTGAAAAGTCGGCGTTTTTTTCGTGCCAAATATCAAAACATAATTCTTAAGAAGTAGAGGTTTTTTAGGATATCTAGCTAATCTGGTAGCGTTCTAGATGCTGTTTCCGTCCTAAGTTTGAATTAACAAATAGCTATGAGATATTTTTGGATAGGAATTGTCGTATTGCTTTCTATCTCTTCCTGTGCTAAAGAAGATGATCTGCCCTTTGAGCTATCTGCTAAAGGCTTGGTAGGAACTTGGGAACTCTATCAATATCAGGGCAATACTGGAGGAGGTGATTATAGAACTGCCTATGAGCCTTCAGGTAAGACGATTACTTTTCTTTCAAATGGAGAGCTCAGATCTGTAGCATTTTTTGGATGTAGTGAAGGGGAATACCAAGTAAAAGATCTACTTGTCACCATAATTTTTCACAGTGAAGAAGAAGTACCCGAGCAGAGTTTTTCTATGAGAAAAGATGACGATGATCTGGTCCTTGCTCCACAAGCTCCTTATATGTGCATTGAAGGATGTTCCTATATTTTCAAAAAGATTGATTAAACACAACTGGATTAGCTGATCGATTCCCAATCTATCTTCTCAGCCTTAATCGGCAAATTCCTGACTCGAATCCCCGACGCATCAAAAACCGCATTGGCAATAGCTGCAGCGACTGGCCCCATCGCTGCTTCACCTGCTCCCATGGTTTTTTTTTTGGTCTATCTAAAATGTGAACTTCTACTTCCGGTACATCCATCATCCGCATAATTGGATAGGAAGTCCAGTCAAAGCTTGTGATTTCATTTTGGTCATAATTGACTTCTTCCATCATTGTCCAGCTGGCAGATTGGATCATACCTCCTTCCGTGCCAGGAGTGTTTTTAATGGATTCAAAAAGTTTATCAGGAAGTGTACCGATGGGCGTTTTATCCCAGAAAGCGAGTGATTTTTGCTTTGCCCTCGCTTGTACGGCTTGGTATTCCCGCACAGCGATCACTGCCAAAAAACTTCCATTACTAATTACTTTCAAAACGCCCCGCATAGATTCTACCTCTGTCAAATCAATGGACAGCTTTGATGAACCTTGAATGTGTCCCGCATCGACATATTACCTGATTCGGTGCTTCTCGAATGTCTTTCTCCGCAGGAGTAGGATTCTCTTCCAAAAGAGCCACCGCCGACATGATCATGCCATTCAGGCGATAGCCACATTGTGCTGCTTGGGTGTCAATGAATGCTTGCTGTACCGGATGAAGCTTGCTGTTTTGTGCAAGTCCTTCCAGCGTTGTGATTTCTATATTTTCTAAACTCGCACAAGGCCTGAGATAGGTGGGTTCTGCTTAGGAGTCGGCGATCACCATACATGCGCCGCATTGCTGAAGCCCGCAGCCATATTTTGCTCCTTTCAAATTAAACTCATCCCTTAGAATATAGAGTAAGGGTTCTTCAGGATCCGCGGAAATGGTTTTGGATTTTCCATTTACCCGCAAAGTGAAGTCTTGAGGCATGATATTCAGTCGTTTGATTTTTAAACTAAAGACTGTCTGCCTGAATTGCAATGATGGAAAAAATAATTATGTCACTTTTGCTATTTCTGCCTGAAAAAGCAAAAGGGTTAAAATTAGAAAAATCACCCGAGAGAGGATGATTTTGGTTGAGGTCGAGAGTGGACCTGTCTGCCGGCAAAGGCAGGTTCGAACTTTTAGAAGGTTATGTAGAGGAAGTGATTATTGAAATTTCATAAACAAAAAAGCACCCACCTTAGTGAGTGCTTTTGTTTTGAGGTCGAGAGCGGATTCGAACCGCTGTAGAAGGTTTTGCAGACCTCTGCCTAGCCACTCGGCCACTCGACCAATCACAATTGGAATGCAAATGTAGTTATTATCTTTTCCCCTGCAATAAAGCAGTTAAATATTTTAAATCTTTGCTCCAAAAGCAGCTTCCTTGTTAATTTAAATTCAAGAATGAGGAGCCTTCTACCGAGGGATTTCCAAGTAAGCTTAAAAAGCTTGCGAAATACATTCTATTTATAATGATTCTAAATTAAAATCAAATCAAAATATTAACCTTAATTAACTGGAATACAGTGCTATATGAAATCAAAAAGAGGTCATATATGCGATCTGCCTTACATCTATGCAACTTTGAAAAATTGGCTTCGGGTAGTACCTTTGCAGGGGTTATAATAAACCGCATAAACTATTTAATTAGCTATAATATGTTATCTAAACGCTCGTTAGTAGGGGTTCGATTGAATTTCCACACACTGGCAGTGCTGTTTTTCATGCTGATCGGGACGCAGGCTTTTGCAGCAGATCCGGCAGTGGTTAATAGCGATGAAGCAATAGCAGCAGGAAAGGCTGTATTCAATGCAAATTGTAAAACATGCCACAAGTTAGATCAGAAGATGATTGGTCCGGCTTTGCGAGGAGCTTCGGAGAGACAACCTATCGAAATCGTAAAGGCCTTTATTAAAAACTCTCAAGCTGTAATCGCATCGGGTAATTCATATTACAACGATCTGTACAAGGAGTATAATAACACAATTATGATCTCTCACGAATTTTTGAGTGATGAAGATCTGAATAATCTGCTTTCATACATTGAGTATGGCGATACTGTAGATCCCGCAGCAGCAGCAGCAACAACAGGTGCAGATGGGGGTGCCGTTGCAGCGGGTGGAGGAATTCCAAACGAGTACCTGACGGTTATCCTGGGTGTATTAGTTGTAGTCCTTCTGTTGATTTTGGTGGTATTGGGTTTGATTATCTCCGTATTGACCAAATACCTCACTAAACAGGACCTTGACGTAGAAGATAAGGAGTTTGTCACTCAGAAAACTAACCTAGGTAAAGTCTTCAAAAGCGACATGTTTGTAGTTATAGTGACTGCATTGGTGGTAGCTTTAGTTGCCAAAACTGCTTTGGATGGATTGTATTCTGTAGGTATTCAGCAAGGGTATGCACCTGAGCAGCCTATCGCTTATTCACACGCACTTCACGCAGGTACTTTAGAGATCGAATGTCAGTATTGTCATACTGGTGTAGAAATTGGGAAATCCGCAAATATTCCTTCGGCTAACATCTGTATGAACTGTCACACCCATGTACAGAATGTACAAGGCAAAGAAGGAGTTTCACCTGAAATTCAGAAAATCTACGATGCTGTAGACAATAATCAGCCGATTGAATGGGTGAGAGTTCATAATCTTCCTGATTTGGCTTATTTCAATCACTCTCAGCATGTTGTGGTAGGCGAGGTCGAGTGTCAAACTTGCCATGGCCCTATTCAGGAGATGGAAGTAGTTGGTCAGCATAGCGCACTTACTATGGGCTGGTGTATTGATTGTCATAGACAGACAGAAATCACTACTGAAGGCAATGCCTATTATGATAAGTTGGTTCAGCTTCACACGGACTCCAAAGATGCTCTCAAAGTGAAGGACATCGGAGGTTTGGAGTGTGCTAAGTGCCACTATTAATTCATTATTCTTTTCGCAAATTCATTCTTATATCATAAAATGAAGGAAAATAAAAAAACGTACTGGAAAGGGCTTGAGCAGCTCAACAACGACCCAGAGTTTGTAAAGAACGCGGACAGGGAATTCCCTGAGCTTCCTTCTACACTCAATGAAGAGGGTAGTGCATCCAGAAGAGATTTTCTGAAAGTAATGGGATTCAGCTTAGCAGCAGCTTCTTTGGCAGCATGTGAGGCTCCAGTCAGAAAGATGATCCCTTATGTGAATAAGCCGGTTGATATCAACCCATCTATTCCTAATTATTACGCTACTACTTATGCTACTGGTGGAGATTATGCTTCTATCGTAGTAAAGACTAGAGAAGGTCGTCCGATCAAAATCGACGGAAACGAACTATCACCTATTAACAAAGGAAAAGTAAATGCTATCGTAGAGGCATCTGTACTCTCTCTTTATGATAAAGAAAGACTTGCAGGTCCATACAGCGGAGGTACGCTTTCTGACTGGAAAACCGTAGATGCACAAGCCAAGTCTGCTTTAGCTTCTGCCGGATCTGTGAAAATCGTAGCAAATACGATCATGTCACCTTCTTCTATGCAAGCTATTCAGCAGTTTGCTGCCGCAAATGGAAACGTGGAAGTGATCATGTACGACCCACTTTCTAATTACGGTATTATAAAGGCTGCCGAGACTTATTATGGTTCAGCAGTTCTTCCTTCCTATTCATTTGACAAAGCAAAGACAATCGTATCCTTCGGAGCTGACTTCTTAGGGTCTTGGATTTCTCCGATTGAGTTTGCTGTTCAATATGCTAAAACAAGAAAAATCAGCAAGGAAAAACCTGAGATGTCAAGACATTATCAGTTCGAATCCAACTTGTCAATGACAGGTGCCAATGCTGACTATAGAACTCCTATCAAAGCTTCTCAAAGCGGTTTGGCTGTTCTTGCTCTATACAATGCAATTGCCAAGAAAGCAGGTGCATCTTCAGTTTCCACTCCAGCAGTTGAAATTGCACATTTAGATAAAGCTGCTGCTGACCTTTGGGCTAGCCAAGGAGCTTCACTTGTTGTTTCTGGATCAAATGATCCAAATGTACAAGTAGTAATCAATGCGATTAACGAATTACTTGGAAGTAATGGAACAACAGTAGATTTCTCTACTCCTGCATATTATAGAAAAGGAGATGATGCTAAAATGAGTCAGTTTGTAACTGATTTGAATGCTGGAAAAGTTGGAGGAGTCATTTTCTACAATTGCAATCCGGTGTATGATTTTGCCAGAGGAGCGGAAATCGCAGCGGGAATTTCCAAAGCAAAAGTGAGTATTGCTACCAATGGCACATTAGATGAGACTTCATCTTTGGTACAAATAGTAGCACCGGATCATCACTTCCTAGAGTCTTGGAATGATTTCGAACCTAAGAAAGGTCACTTTTCTTTGGCGCAGCCTACCATTACTCCACTTTTTGATACTAGACAAGCGCAAGAGTCATTCTTGGTTTGGGCTGGAGATTCCACTACCTATTACGATTTCCTTCAGACCAACTGGCAGGCGGGTTTATTCACTCAGGTGGAGACTGCTGCAGATTTCCAGGAATTCTGGGATCAAACACTATATAATGGTGTATTAGCTATCAACTCTACTTCTGAGGCTTTGGCACCAGTAGGAGATGTAAGTGCTGCTGCCTCTGCTGTAGCAAAAGTTTACTCTGCTGATAATGTTTCTAATGAATTGGTGATTTACACTAAAGTGGGTATCGGCAACGGTACTTATGCAAATATTCCTTGGCTTCAAGAATTGTCAGATCCTATGTCTAAAGCAACTTGGGATAATTACTTAACAGTGTCTCAGAAATGGGCTACTGATAACGGTGTCACCATGTATGAGGGAGAGACAAGCAAAGCTTCCATTTCTGTAAATGGAAAATCGTTGATCGTACCGATCATGATCCAGCCAGGTCAGGCAGATGGAACTTTCGGTCTTGCAGTGGGATATGGAAGAACTAAAGCTGGACGTGTAGCAAATGGAGTAGGAGTTAATGCTTACGAATTGCTAGATGCTTCCAAAGGCTTTGTCAATTTCGACATCACCTCTGGAGTAGAAGTAGCTGCTACTGGAGATTCTTATAAAATTGCACGAACACAAACTCACCAGACCTTCATGGGACGTGAAAACGTAATCCAGGAATCGGTATTGAGTGAGTACAAAAAAGATGCTTCAGCTGGAAGATACCATCCAAAGATCTACAAGGATGGTGAATTCGTGAAGCCGTCCAAGATTTCTCTATGGTCTGGACACCAATATTCTCAGCATCACTGGGGTTTGGCTATCGACATGAACTCTTGTATCGGTTGTTCTGCGTGCTCTATCGCATGTCAGGTGGAAAACAACGTGGCAGTAGTAGGTAAGCAGGAAGTTTTGAACAGAAGAGAGATGTCGTGGATCAGAATTGATCGCTACTACTCCTCAGATGCTCCAGCGGATGATTTGAGTGCTATGGAAATAGCAGCAAGCAATCCTGAGGTAACTTTCCAGCCGATGATGTGTCAGCAATGTAATAACGCTCCATGTGAGACAGTTTGTCCAGTAGCTGCAACCACCCACTCTTCTGAGGGACTCAACCAAATGACTTACAACAGATGTATTGGTACAAGATATTGTGCAAACAACTGTCCGTATAAAGTGCGTCGTTTCAACTGGTTCAAATACCATGATAATAAAGACTTTGCAGTAGTCAATGTAGCTCAAAACGATGATTTGGGTAAAATGGTCTTGAATCCGGATGTAACTGTACGTGCACGTGGTGTGATGGAAAAATGCTCTATGTGTGTCCAACGAATCCAGTCCGGTAAGCTAGAGGCTAAGCGTGAAAAGCGCAAAGTGAAAGATGGTGACATCAATGTAGCCTGTGCTGTGGCTTGTCCTACTGATGCTTTGGTATTCGGAGATATGAATGACATGAATAGTAAGCTTTCCAAACTTCTTAAGATTGAGGAGAACTCTACCTCAGCATTGAAAGAAGTAAATGAGGAAAGAGCATACCATGTTTTGGAAGAGATCAACGTGAGTCCAAACGTTTGGTACTTTACCAAAATCAGAAATAAAGATAAAAACGAAGCGTAATCAAAATTTATTAAACTATGCAGGTTACTTCATCCATACGGGAGCCGTTAGTTACCGGGGGTAAATCCTACCATGATGTGACACATGATGTGTCGCGCCATGTAGAAGCAAAGCCAAATATCAGGTGGTTTCTTGCTTTCCTTACTTCTGCCGGTGTTTTGGCTTTAGGATCTATAGCTGTTGTCGCCACTTTATGGGAAGGCATCGGTATGTGGGGTCTTAACAAAACAGTAGGCTGGGCTTGGGATATCACCAACTTCGTTTGGTGGGTAGGTATTGGTCACGCCGGTACACTTATTTCCGCTGTATTGTTACTCTTCAGACAGAAATGGAGAACATCCATTAACCGTGCTGCAGAAGCGATGACTATTTTCGCGGTTATTTGCGCAGCAATGTTCCCGGTTCTTCACATGGGCCGCCCATGGTTAGGAGCTTATTGGGCACTTCCGCTTCCAAACGTTTTTGGATCTCTTTGGGTAAACTTTAACTCCCCACTTCTATGGGATGTGTTCGCGATTTCTACGTATTTCTCTGTATCTCTTGTATTCTGGTACATAGGTCTTATTCCTGATTTCGCTACCATTAGAGATAGAGCGACTGGTTTGAGAAAAATTATATACGGAGCACTTTCATTTGGATGGGATGGCGCCGCAAAATCTTGGAGTAGATACGAATCAGTTTCTTTGATTCTTGCAGGTTTGGCCACGCCACTTGTACTATCGGTACACACGATTGTATCCTTTGACTTTGCGACTTCTGTAATACCAGGATGGCATACGACGATCTTCCCTCCGTACTTTGTGGCAGGTGCGATATTCTCTGGTTTCGCCATGGTATTGTCGCTGATGATCGTAACACGAAAAGTTTACAGCTTGGAAGATTACATCACAATCGGTCACATAGAATTGATGAATATTGTCATTATCATCACAGGTTCTATCGTAGGTATTGCATACATCACTGAGTTTTTTATGGCCTGGTATTCAGGAGTAGAAGCTGAGCAATATGCATTTATCAACCGTGCAACAGGTCCTTACTGGTGGGCATACTGGTCAATGATGACTTGTAATGTGATTTCTCCACAGTTATTCTGGTTTAAGAAAATTCGTACTTCCATCGTAGCTACTTTTGTTTTGTCTATTGTAGTGAACATAGGTATGTGGTTTGAGCGATTCGTAATTATCGTTACTTCTCTTCACAGAGATTACCTCCCATCTTCTTGGGCGATGTTCTACCCAACTTGGGCTGATGTAGGGGTTTACCTCTTCACGTTTGGTTTATTCTTCACCCTGTTCTTTTTGTTTGCCAAATTCTTCCCGGTAATCAACATGGCAGAAGTGAAAGCTGTATTGAAGTCTTCATCCGAAAAAGTGAACAAATAATCATGGAAAGAGATACACATTTTGTTACCGGAGTTTATGAAGATGAGGATGTTCTACTTCATGCAATCAAAGAAGTAAGATCTTCAGGCATAAAAATCCATGAGGTTTATTCGCCATATCCTGTTCACGGGATAGATGACTACCTAGGCTATAAGAGAAGCAAATTGCCAATTGCAGCATTTTTGTTTGGATTGTTAGGTACTACATTGGCTTTGACTATGCAGTATTATATGATGGCTTTTGACTGGCCAATGATCATCGGTGGTAAGGATTACGGAGCTTTTCCTGATTTCATTCCCGTTACTTTCGAATTGACTGTTTTATTGGCATCATTCGGTATGGTGGGTGTGTTTATGGTAAGTACTGACCTGAAGCCTTGGGCTCAGCCTAGAATCTTTGATCTGAGAATCACCGATGATAAGCACGTGATGGCAATCGACATAGCTAATAATTCAGCTATAGAGTTGGCTAAGATTGAAGAGATATTGAAATCTTCTGGAGCATCAGAGGTTAATAAAAAAAGTTTTGAATAGTAAATCTGGAAAAATGAAGATTGCTAAAACACTAAGTATTTTAGGTATAGCAGTAGCGGGGATTACCCTTGCAAGCTGTAGAGCAGGAGGAGAGAACCAAGGCTTAGAATTTGCCCCGCAGATGTATCACTCCGTAGCTTATGAGCCTTTGACGCAAATTACTGATTCAGAGACTAAAGGCGAGATCATCTCCAATCGAGAAGATGGTAAAGGCGAATATTTCAATAGCAACATTAACAACCCTCACAATATGAATATGCGTGAGCCAGTTGCTAATACTGTTCCTAGAACTAAGAACGGTTATTTGCCATACCGATACAAAGCTTTTGAAATAGAAGAAGCAGGTACAACTTTGAAAAATCCCATCGAATTGAATGATGAGGTTTTGACAGAAGGTAAAAGATTATACCAACTTTACTGTACTCCATGTCATGGTACAGGTGGTCAAGGAGATGGTAAAGTAGGTGCTATTATCGGAGGTGTAGCCAACCTTACAGGTGGAGCATATATCACCCTTTCAGAAGGACATATTTATCATGTGATCACAAAAGGTAAAGGCAGAATGGGAGCTCACGGTTCTCAGATCACTCCAGAAAACAGGTGGAAAATTGTTCACTACGTGAAGCAAGAACTCCAGGGTGGTCAGAATGCTGATAATGCAGCTACAACAGCAGAGGTAGTAGAAGAGGTAGAGGCTGACCAAGAAGTTACACAAGTAGAAACTCCAGCTAATTAATTATGGCTCACGACGTACAACACTATAATCTGGATCAAAAATTTGATTTCACCGCAGCGACAAAAAAAATCGTATTTACGGTTCTAGGTATCGGTGCAGCATTACTTGTCCTTGGTATCGTAATGGCGATATTTGGCGGTGGTCATGAGGAAGCAGCAGAAGCTGAAGGTCATGCATTTCATTGGTATGAGCGTCTTTACGCCAATCTATGGATCAATAACGTATATTTTACAGGTATTGCTATCATCGGTGTATTCTTCTTCGCTATTCAGTATGCAGCGCAAGCAGGATGGTCCACAGCTATCATTAGAGTAATGCTTTCCTTGGGTAACTGGTTGCCAATTGCTGGTATCTTGATGATCGTTACTTTCTTCATAGCAAATCATGAT
Organism: Algoriphagus antarcticus; assembly: GCF_002150685.1. Lineage (GTDB taxonomy): Bacteria > Bacteroidota > Bacteroidia > Cytophagales > Cyclobacteriaceae > Algoriphagus > Algoriphagus antarcticus. Next base: position 19,482 of record NZ_MSSW01000002.1, on the reverse strand, counting down.
TTGTTCCACTGGACTCATGCTTATCTATTTGATAAGGCTTCTCCAGAATACGACAGTATTATTGATGGAAAAGGCTCTTTCTTCTACTGGCCAATGGCAAAGGGAACATTCCCTGTATTCTATATCTTCAGAATGGTTTTATTCTTTGGCTTCTGGGTGTTCTTTTTTAAGAAATTCCAAAGCTTTACCTATAATGAAGATATCATCGGTGGTACTACTAATTGGTATAAAATCAGAAGCTGGTCAGCATTTTTCTTGATTTTCTTTGCTGTATCATCTTCCATCGCTGCATGGGACTGGGTGATGTCAATTGACACGCACTGGTTCTCTACACTATTTGGATGGTATGTATTTTCATCTTGGTTTGTTGCGGGACTATCTGCTATTACCTTGATTACAATGTTCTTGAAGAGCAAAGGCCTACTTGAGATGGTTAATGAGAATCATGTCCATGACTTAGGTAAGTTCATCTTCGGCTTTACTATTTTCTGGACTTATTTATGGTTTTCTCAGTTCTTGCTGATCTATTATGCCAACATTCCTGAAGAGACTGTTTACTTCGTTGAGAGATTGTCAAGCGATATTTACGGTCCGTTCATATTTGTGAACATAGCCATGAACTTTGTGCTTCCTTTCCTGTTATTAATGACAAGAGATTCAAAAAGGCATGGAGTGTTTTTGAAACTAGTATGTGCATTGATCATCGCTGGGCACTGGGTAGATTTCTTCCTAATGGTACAGCCAGGCACATTGGGACATAATGGTGGCGTAGGATTTATGGAAGTTGGTATGTTCCTAATTTATGGAGCCGCCTTCACATTCGTAGTTCTTTCTGGATTGGCTAAAGGGAACCTAGTTCCTAAAAACCATCCTATGCTAGAAGAAAGCTATAATCATCACATTTAACAACAGCCGAAAAAATTAAGGTATGTACGGATTTCTGATTGGAGTAGGGGTTCTTTTGATATTTTCCATAATATGGATGGTATATCGAATCCAAACGTTAGTCTCTGTAGTAAAAGGATCTGATAAAAAGATCGCTTCAGGGAGTAATAGAATTAATGCAATTTTATTTGTTGTTTTTTTAGTGGGTTCAGGCATTTTGATGTTCTGGTATTCTATTAAAGAATTTGACAACTATCACTTGCCTATAGCATCGGAACACGGTGTGGTTACTGATAATCTGTTTTGGATTACAATGGCGGTTACTGGAATAGTGTTTTTGATTACTCACGTGTTGCTTTTCATCTTCCCGTATAAATATCAATACAGTGAAAAGCGCAAAGCGTCTTTCTATCCACATAATAACAAGCTTGAAGTCATTTGGACAGCTGTACCAGGTGTTGTACTTGCAGGTTTGGTTATTTCAGGATGGATGGCATGGTCTGATATCACCGCCCCAGCACCTGAGAATGCTAATGTGGTGGAAATCATGGGATATCAATTTGCGTGGGAAATTAGGTACCCCGGCAAAGACAAGGTGCTAGGAGATTATGATTATCGCTTGATTACAGCCACTAATTCTCACGGGATTGATTTCGCCGATAAAAATTCTATAGATGATTTTCCATCTCCAGTGGTAGTGATACCAAAAGGAGAGCCTGTTCTATTCAAAATCAGAGCTCGAGATGTACTTCATTCCGTTTTCGCACCTCATATGAGATTGAAAATGGATGCAGTTCCAGGCATGCCGACTCGTTTTTGGTTTGTGCCTACCAAGACCACAGCTGAGATGAGAGAAGAAACTGGAAATCCAGAATTCAACTATGAAATCGCCTGTACAGAACTCTGTGGACGTGGTCACTTCTCAATGCGGAAAGTTATTGAAGTAGTGGAGCCAGAAGCCTACCAGAAGTGGTATGCTGAACAAAAATCTTTCATTCAAGTTAATCCAGCACTAGCCTCTGGACTTCCTTCTGATACGAAAGAGCTTGCAGAAATTCAACTAACCGAAAAGTAACAAACAAAATTATAGATTATGTCAACAGCATCTGTCGCAAATCATGACGCAGCACAAGAACATGAGCACCATGATAATTTTGTAACCAAATATATTTTCTCCCAAGATCACAAAATGATCGCAAAGCAATACTTGGTCACAGGTATGTTTTGGGCTCTTCTAGGAGGATTTCTTTCTATCTTATTTAGATTACAATTGGGATTTCCAGAAATGGATATGTCTTTCCTTCGCCCGATTTTAGGTGGATGGATTGACGAGTCTGGAGCACTAGATCCTACATTCTATCTCGCACTTGTGACGATGCACGGTACCATCATGGTATTCTTTGTGCTGACTGCAGGGTTGAGTGGTACATTCTCCAACTTCCTGATTCCTTTGCAAATTGGTGCAAGAGATATGGCATCAGGTTTTATGAACATGCTTTCTTATTGGTTGTTTTTCCTTTCCGGTGTGATCATGTTTATTTCTCTATTCCTGAAGACTGGCCCTGCAGCCGGTGGTTGGGTGGTTTATCCGCCTCTATCTGCTTTGGAACAAGCTATCCCAGGTTCTGGTCTAGGTATGACGTTGTGGTTGATTGCGATGACATTGTTTATTGCCTCTTCATTAATGGGCGGTATCAATTACATTACTACTGTAATTAACTTGAGAACAAAAGGGATGTCTTTCTCAAAACTCCCTTTGACCATTTGGGCGTTCTTCCTGACTGCAGTTATCGGTTTATTGTCCTTTCCAGTTTTATTTGCAGCTGCTTTATTATTGGTATTTGACAGAAGCTTTGGTACATCATTCTACCTTTCTGATATCTACATTGGCGGAGAGGCTCTTCCAAATACTGGTGGAAGCCCTGTATTATATCAGCATTTGTTCTGGTTCTTAGGTCACCCTGAAGTTTACATTGTATTGCTTCCTGCTTTGGGTATTACTTCTGAAGTTATTTCTACTAATTCTAGAAAACCAATCTTTGGATACAAAGCAATGATTATTTCTTTGCTGGGTATTACTGTTCTTTCCTTTGTGGTTTGGGCTCACCATATGTTCGTGTCCGGTTTGAATCCATTTCTTGGATCTATCTTCATGTTCCTGACGTTGATCATTGCGATTCCTTCTGCAGTGAAGGTATTCAACTATTTGACTACACTTTGGAGAGGTAATTTGATCTTCACTCCTGCGATGTTGTTTTCAATAGGGCTAGTTTCATTCTTTATTTCTGGTGGATTGACGGGGATTTTCTTGGGAAACTCTGCTATTGATATTCAATTGCACGATACCTACTTCGTAGTAGCTCACTTTCACTTGGTGATGGGGGCAGCTTCCTTCTTCGGAATGGTGGCTGGTATATACCACTGGTTCCCTAAGATGTTTGGTAGAATGATGGATGCTAAATTGGGCTATATTCACTTCTGGCTCACATTTGTTGGCGTTTATCTGGTGTTCTTCCCTATGCACTACATCGGTATTGCTGGTTTCCCAAGAAGATACTATAGCTGGACAAACTTTGAGTTTGCCAATATGTACACCGACCTTAACATGTTTGTTTCTGTAGCTGCTATCATCACATTTGCGGCACAATTCATCTTCTTGTTCAACTTCTTCTATTCTATGTATAGAGGTAGAAAAGCTACATTGAATCCTTGGAGATCAAATACTCTTGAGTGGACTACTCCACTTCATCCCGGACACGGCAACTGGCCAGGTGAGATTCCTACCATCTATAGATGGCCTTATGATTATTCTAAGCCAGGTGCTGAAGAGGATTTCATTCCGCAGACTGTACCTCTTTCCGCCACTCCTGAGTCTAATCTTCCTCACGAGCAGGAATTGGTTCAGGCAGAATTGGATATAATGAAAGAAGAGGAAGACGTTTTGGTTTCAAATGAAACAATTCACTGATACGTCTTTAAATAGCTTTCGCCGTGTAAGTGTAATCACGGTGATAGCTGTTTATTTACTGATTCTTATCGGTGGGATAGTTAGAAGTTCCGGCTCTGGAATGGGTTGTCCCGACTGGCCGAAATGCTTTGGGAGTATCATTCCGCCCACTAGTTTGGATCAACTGCCAGCAAACTATCAGGAGATTTATCTCAATAAAAGATTAGCCAAGAATGAACGGTTCGTGGCAACACTTGAAAAATTAGGATTCTCAGAAAAAGCCAATGAAATAGCCAATGATAAGTCAATACTTATCGAGGAAGAATTTAATCCAGTCAAAACTTGGATTGAATACCTCAATCGGTTGGCTGGAGTTGTGATTGGTTTGTTGATTGTTCTTACTGTTTGGAAGTCATTTCCACTCGGAAAGTCTGATCGATGGATACCGATTTTGTCTATTTTAAATCTTATTCTGGTTGTATTCATAGGCTGGATAGGTTCTATTGTAGTATCTACAAATTTGCTGCACTGGATGATTACTTTCCATATGATGCTTGCTTTGCTGTTGGTTTCTTTATTGATCTACGTTTATCATAGATCTGGCAAATTGATCAAAAGCAAAGAAGTGAAAATGGATGTTCCGCGAAAAATTGAGATGGTATTAGTAATAGGTACTATTTTAATGCTGGTTCAGATTGTCTTAGGTACGCAGGTGCGTGAGCAGATTGATTTAATCTCATCCTCACTTGGGAACATGCTTAGAGACGAGTGGATAGGTCGAATAGGTTTAGATTTCCTCATTCACCGATCCTTTTCATTGGTTCTATTAGGAATCCACGTGTTGTACTTCTTCTGGGCATACAAATACACCCTAAGAAGATCTCAAGTAAATCTTTGGTCTCAGGTCTTGATGATTCTGATTATACTGGAAATAGCTACAGGAATGGGAATGGCTTACTTCGGTATCCCAGCATTTCTTCAGCCTATCCATCTCTTATTTGGTTCTTTGATTATCGGAGTGCAAGTTATTTTGCTACTTGAAATCAGAGATAACATTCAGTTTCGATTAAATACAAATTGACCATGAGGACAGTTGAAGTAACTGACCATTTTAGTAGTTTAGTTCTAAGCAAAATTAAAGCTTACGCTGAGTTGATCAAATTAAGGCTTTCAGCTTTGGTTACCTTCTCAGCAGTATTTGGCTACATACTTGGTGATCGAGGAGTGAGTTTTGGTTGGTCTGGATTTCTAGGACTGACTCTTGGCGGCTTCTTAATAAGCGGTGCATCCTGCGCTGCTAATGAGATATTGGAGCGTGATTTGGATAAGCTGATGAAGCGAACTCAAAACCGCCCACTTCCCTTAAAACTTATTTCTTTGCAAGAAGCGCTATGGGTTACTTCCATTGTAGCTATTATTGGCGTTGGCCTACTTTGGTATTTCACCAATCCGTTGACCACATGGTTGGGGATTTTGAGTATGGTGTTATATGTGTTTGTTTATACACCACTGAAGAGAGTCGGCCCGATTGCAGTATTTGTTGGAGCTATACCAGGCGCACTTCCTCCACTTTTGGGTTGGACGGCTGCTACTGGAGCTATCTCACATGAAGCTTTGATCATTTTCGGGATTCAATTTATCTGGCAGTTCCCGCATTTCTGGGCGATTGCTTGGGTAGGAGATGAAGATTACAAAGCAGCTGGCTTTAAACTTTTGCCTAGCGGCGGAGGGAAGGACTTGAACACTGCTATTCAAATAATGATTTACACCCTTTTCCTGTTGCCTCTGGGATTGCTGCCAAGTTATTTTGGACTCACTGGGATGACTTCTGGAATTGTTGCGACTGTATGTGGAGTTTTATTTCTTGCTCAAACTTTCTCTTTGATGAAAGATTGCTCGCGCAAATCAGCTCTTAGAATTATGTTTGGCTCCTTTCTATATTTGCCAGTCGTACAGATTGCTTACTTATTAGATAAACTGCCTTAACGATGGAAAAAGAACTTAAATACGTCGATATGGTTGATCAGCCTATCGCAATGCATCCTAAGAAGTTTGCTTTATGGCTTTTCTTAGTGACTATAGTTATGATCTTTGCTGGTCTTACCAGTGCTTATATAGTGAGACAGTCTGAAGGCAATTGGCTGGAATACGATCTGCCAACAATTTTCTGGTACACTTCCGGTATTGTGATCCTAAGTAGTATATTCCTCCAATATTCCTATGCATCGGCTAAAAAAGATAACTTCACAGGCCTTAGAGCAGGTCTTGGGCTAGCACTTCTGTTTGGAATTGCTTTTCTTGTTGGTCAGTGGTATAGTTGGGTGGCTTTGGTAGATGCAAATGTGTTTTTCGTAGGCAATCCTTCGGGATCGTTTCTCTATGTGTTCACAGGATTGCATGCTGTTCACTTAATCAGTGGTGTGATATTTCTGATTATTGTATTAATTTCGACTTTCAGATATAAAGTACATTCCAAGTCATTGGATACGCTTGAAATGGCAATTACATTTTGGCATTTTCTCGCTGCTCTGTGGTTATATCTATTTATGTTTTTGCTTTTGAATCATTAAAATAAACCAAGTACAAATCAATAACTTATGTCTGCGCATTCTACTGCTATAGGAGTAAGCTCGAAAAGAGGCGTCTGGGGAGGTGGTAATGAACCCCTCAAAGCCAGTTATGGAAAACTAATGATGTGGTTTTTCCTTCTTTCGGATATCTTTACTTTTGCTGCTTTTTTAATTACCTACCTCTCCATTCGTGTCAGTTATCCTGCTTATGCTGGGCCTGCTAATGAATTTGTAGGTTCAAACGAATACTGGCCGATTCCTGAATTGGTATTTGATGCCATACCGTTTGTACATGGTGTTCACGCACCGCTTGTATTTGTTGGTTTGATGACGTTTATCTTGATTGCAAGTTCTGTTACAATGGTACTGGCTGTAGAAGCTGGTCACAGAAATGATAGAAATGATGTAGTAAAATGGATGCTTTGGACACTCGTTGGAGGGATTACTTTCTTGAGCTGTCAGGCTTGGGAGTGGAATCACTTCATCCATGGATCAGAAGGAGGAGCAGTTTTGAAGTATGTTAATGACATCGGCCGATATGTGACGGAAACAGTATTTGGAGCCAATCTGCTCGTAAATGAATACGGTCCAGCATCATTTGCCAACCTTTTCTTCTTCATCACAGGTTTCCACGGTTTCCATGTTACTATCGGTGTGTTGCTTCTTTTCATGGTGTTTTATCAGGCAGCTGTAGGAGTTTACGACAGACGAGGTCACTACGAGATGGTTGAAAAAATCGGCTTGTATTGGCACTTTGTAGACCTTGTTTGGGTCTTTGTATTTACTTTATTCTACCTGATCTAAGCACTAAAAATTAGAATTATGGATATTCAAGAAAATAAATCAACTCTCAATGTAGTCCCTAAGAACAATGAGAAGATCAAGAAAATTTGGAAGACTGCTTTAATCTTGCTTGCTATTACGACAGCAGAATTTATAATGGCCTTCACAATGCCTAGAGGTATACTTCTTTATGTATTGTTTATGATTTTGACAGTATGGAAGGCTAAATATATCATGATGGAATTTATGCACCTTGGCGACGAGGTGAAACCGATGATCTATGCCATTCTCGTTCCGATTATATTTCTGTTTTGGCTAATCATAGTCCTTTTTAAAGAAGGCACAGACATATTTTCTCTGCGCTGGTTTTGATCAGAAGTTAAAAAGATATATAAAAAAAGAAGGTTGAAGTGAGACACTTTGACCTTCTTTTTTGTTAAACCATTAATATGAGAAGTTTGAGAATTTTGCAAGGGTTTGTACTGGTTTGCATCCTATTAGTCCCCATTTTGATTTTCCTATTTCTTAAAGGCTTCGGCAGTAACAACTACGATATTCCTGTCTTTTTCGAAAAAGGAGTAGATAATCCATTTAGAGAATGCCCAATTGCTGATACCACTCAGCATTATATTCCTGAGTTTTCTTTCACCAATCAAGAAGGGGAAACTGTGGGAAGAACTGATATGGAAGGAAAGGTCACAATAGTTGACTTTTTTTTCACCTCATGTCCAAGTATTTGCCCTGAAATGTCTGCTGAAATGGAACGCGTAAACGATATGTTCAGGGACGAAGATCGTGTTCAGATCATGTCCATTAGTATCGATCCTACCTTCGATACTCCTGAAATCTTAAAAGAATATGCCGAGAAGCACAATGCCGAGGCTGGCAAATGGGATTTTCTTACAGGTGGTGTGCAAGAGACTTATGACTTAGCAAAATGCGGTTTTATCATCCCTTCCGTCGACGGAATGGGCGTTCCGGATGATTTTGTACACAGTGATAAGTTTGTGCTTATAGATGAACTTGGACGGATCAGAGGATACTATAGTGGTACCTCACGTGAGGATGTGGATTTATTGATGTTAGAGACTAAAGTATTATTGCATGCAAGCGAAGGGAAATAGTTTGTTAGAGAATGAGGGGAAGGTGAAGGGGTGGATTATTGCCATGTCTGTGATCATCCCTGTAGCGGTGGCTGTGCTTATCTTCATGCCATCAAAAATTGATTTAGGCTCGGAGTGGGTTTATTTCCTGCCTCATCTGAATGCGGTAATTAATTCCGCTGCGACTTTAGCACTGATTGCTGGGTTGGTATTTATCAAAAAAGGTAGCATTCCTTATCACCGTGCCTCTATGACGGTGGCATTTGGGCTGGGAGCGATATTTTTGGTTTCCTATGTGATATATCATGCGGCAGCCGAAAGCACCTCATTTGGTGGAGAAGGGATGATCCGAAGCGTCTATTACTTCATTTTGCTCACTCATATAGTGTTGGCAGCAGTGGCGCTTTTCCCGATCCTCTTTGCATATTACTATGGATATACAGATCAGCGTGCGAAGCACAGAAAAGTTGTTAAATTTGCCTACCCGATCTGGCTTTATGTGACTGTCACGGGCGTGATAGTTTACTTGATGATCAGTCCTTATTATGTACATTAAAAACCTGCGTTACTTATAAACCGTAGGAAATAGTATGAAAAAAGCTTTCAAAATAGGATTTCTTTCGCTCGTTGCTTTTCTGTTTCACACTGCCAGTTTTGCTCAGTGTGCTATGTGCCGAGCATCTGTAGAAAATAACGTGAGTAATGGAGATACCAGCATTGGAGCTGGTTTGAACCTTGGAATCATGTATCTTTTTGTCATGCCATATCTAATAGCGATGGTACTGGGATTTTTCTGGTATCGAAATGCTAAAAAAAGAAAGGCGAAAATAGCCTTGCACTAAATGAATAGAAGAGCAAAGTTTGATCAAGGACTTTGCTTTTTTTATTTTACGTCTAAATGAAGCATGATTTACGTCGCCTGATCATCTTGATCAGTATATTCTCTTTACTTGCTGTGTTAGTATTGAATTTCTTTTTCTTCCAGAAAAGCGATCAAGAAACCTATTTGCAAGCTTTACAGGATCGTGTGCAGGCTGTAGATAAAGAATTTGATGAGGATTTTATTAAGATTCTCATGGATGTCGGGCCAGATGACTCCCTAAGCTTTGGGCAAATAAGTACGCCTATTCACAAGTATCCTTTTTTCATATTAAGTCCAGAAAAAGACCTTCTGTATTGGTCTGATTTCACGCTTACTCTTGATTTTTCTAAAGTTGATCTTTCAAAAGAATACCAACTCATAGAAGATGCCTATGGTACACTTCTGCTTAAGGTTCGAAATGTTAAAAGGAATAAGGCGGATTATGTAATGCTTCATGTGCTTCGCTTGATTTGGCCGGGCAATATTGAAAACAATTATCTAATCACTGGTGCAAATCCTAACATCTTTGGCAATGATCGGTTTGAGCTTTTTGCAAATCCTGAAGAAGCGTCAGCAGTAGTCAAGAATCCAGTAGGTATTCCGCTATTTGGAATCAATTTCCTTTTTGGCTACAGTCCTGCGGGTAGGGTGGTGAACCCTGCCATCCTAATTTTCTTTGCTTCTGTTTTCCTGCTTTATTTTCTATTGAGTTCAGATTTTGTGCTGAGCAAGTGGAAATCTGGCAGAAGATGGCAAGCTATCGGCTATGCCATTTTCATACTTGCAGCATTTAGGATGATGATGCTGCTGCTGGATTTCCCAAGTAACTATCTCACTTTGTCGCTATTCGATTCGGCGAATTATGCGTCGTCCTGGTTCAATCCAAGTCTAGGGGATTTGCTGATCAACACTTTATGTGTGGTTCTTATCTTGGTGATGGTAATTTTTCAGCTGGCTTCCAAGACTATGCACGAGAAAATAAAAGTCTTGAAGTCTCGCAGTGAGTTTCTGGTATTCTACTTTTTCACACTATTTGTGAGTTCCATTGGTATGTATTTGGTGTGGTCTCTGCCACGGGATTTGATGGTCAATTCTCAGTGGGCCTTGGATATTAGCTCCATTCCCTCATTTGATTGGTTCAAAGGCATAAGCTTTTTTATGCTTTTCCTTTGGGGTGCGGTATATGTTTTGGTCACGCTGACGATGTTTAGTTTGCTTCTGGAGATCCATCAGCGCAAAAAAGTTTATTACAAATGGATAGCAATCATCGGGTTTCCTATCGGCGGTATATTATTCTTCTTTACAGTGTGGGGCGGTGTAGTTTGGCTTATTCATCTTGGATTTCTACTCACTGTCATTCGGCTTGAGCTCTTCAAAAATGCCTTTAAACTTGGATTAGATACATTTCTCACTTTCTTCTTTGCGTGTTTGGTAACTGCGATTATTGGAGGAATTAGCACTTTTCAGACAGAGAAAAGTGAATTGATTCAATCCAAAACCCGCTTCGCAAATCAAAATCTTATCGAAAATGATGTGATGACTGAGTTTTTCTTAGGGGAAATCTTTACTCGTATCAAAAGTGATTTATTCATTCAAAATAGGATAGCTGATCCACTTTTCTCCAAAGATCCAATAGAAACCAAAATCAGGAGATATTATCTGGATAATTACTTTGATCAGTTTGAGGTTCAAGTCCGCGTGTTCTCTTCATCAGGACAACAAATATTAGGTTCTGCTAACTCCGATAATCTAGAGGATATACAATTGGAATATATCAAAAGTGATTTCGCCACCAGTGTGAAGGACTTGTATTTTATCCGAGGCAATGAATCTGCAAATGGAAATCGATTTATAGCATTTGTCCCAATGAGCAAGGATGGTTCATCGTTAGGCACAATCATTCTTGAACTTCGACAATTGCGCGTACAGCCAACAAGTGTCTATCCTAAGCTATTATTGGACAAGAAATATAACGACAAGCTTGATCTTATACTTTATGATTATGCCATTTTCAAAGATTCTGAATTTATCAGAAACTCTGGAACATTTAATTATTTGAGCAAAGGATTTGAGCAAGCTTTGACTCGAAAAAAATTGCTAACTGAAGGAGTTCATCAAAATGGATTTCATCATTTTGGGATAAAAAATGGAGGTGAATTGGTAATTGTGTCCTCCAGGAATATCTCCTTAGCTCACTTTTTTGGAAATATTTCTCTCTTCTTCGTACTCTTTGTGATCATGACTTTTTTGACTATTCTGATCAATACGCTGATCACTGGAGTCAAGAATTTCGAATTCAATTATTCCACTAAGCTTCAGCTTTATCTGAACTTTGCTTTCTTCTTTCCTATCATTATCATCAGTATCATTACGATTGGGCTTTTGGCAAATAGTTATCGCGATGATCTGGATCGACAGTATATGCAAAAGGCGGCGCTGATCAGAGGTAATCTGGGTAGTTTCCTGAATAACCAGAAGCCCGAAAATGTGGACGAGGATCTACTCAACGAAGAAGTAAACGAACTGGCGAATACTACGGCTAGTGACATTCACGTCTATAGCGCGGAAGGCAAGCTGGAATCTACCAATCGTCCGAATATATTTGAAAAGAAAATCCTGGCCCCGCTGATCAATCCTAAAGCGATTGCTGAGATCGAAGAGATGGGGCAAAGTCAATACCTGGCCGACGAGCAAATAGGGAAGTTACTTTATAAGACAGTTTATTTGTCAATTCCAGCTACTACTAACCAAGAGAATCTGGGGATTTTGGCTGTGCCATTTTTTGAATCTGAAGCCGAGCTCAATACGCTTATCGCAGATGTGCTTAGTAATATTTTCAATGCCTTTGTGGTGATTTTCATCCTCTTTTTGTTCGTCTCTTATTTCGTTTCTACCAATCTTACTTTTCCTTTCAAGTTGCTGACGCAAAAGCTAAAAGCTACCAATCTGGAGAATAACGAACCCATGTATTGGGGTTCCAAGGATGAAATTGGCTTGCTGGTGAACGAATATAACAACATGCTTTTCAAACTGGAAAACAGTAAAAAAGTGCTGGCTTCCACAGAGAAAGAGTCTGCTTGGCGGGAGATGGCAAAGCAGGTTGCACATGAGATTAAGAATCCACTGACACCGATGAAGCTCACGCTTCAGCATTTGATTCGTCTCCAAGATGCGGGCAGATTAGACGATGCGGAAAAGCTTAAAAGATCACTGGAGACCTTGATTCATCAAGTGGATGCTCTGAGTGGTATTGCTTCTTCTTTTTCCACTTTTGCAAAAATGCCGCTGCCGAATAGTGAGTTGATGAATTTCAAATTGGTGGTGAATCAAGTATTGGATCTCTTTAGCGGTGACCAGGAGGTGGAATTGGTTTTTCAGGATGATTCATTTACCAAGAATATTCCTATTATGGGCGATGATAAGCTTTTCGGAAGAGTAATTTCAAATCTTGTAATCAATGGCATTCAAGCCGTGGAGCCAGGAGTGAAGCCTGTGATCAGAGTCTGGTTATGGTTGACAGATCAGGCAGTTTTTCTGGAAATCACGGATAATGGCAAAGGAATTACAGACGAACTGAAGGACAAGATTTTCATTCCTAATTTCTCTACCAAGTCCACTGGATCAGGTTTGGGATTGGCTATCGCAAAAAGTGGAGTGGAGACTGCGGGTGGTAAAATCTGGTTTGAAACAGAGATGGGAAAGGGAACCACTTTCTATCTCACCTTTCCATTGATAGGATAATTTATCTAATTAGTATCTTCAAATCAAAAGGTATTTCGAAGTAAGCATGCGCGTTTGGCTACTTTTCTGGATTTTATTGTTGGGCTGTTTTACTTCGTTAAAAGCTCAGGAAAAATGTCGATGGATAGAATCAGAAATGTTTGTCAATCCTACTGTCCCAGACTCACTTTCCATACTTGAGGAAACGATCAGAATTACCGATAAAAATGGAAAATCCTACGAATTCAAGTATGAACTCAGCACGAACAAGGTTCAAGTAGTTTTTGAAAATGACAGTAAGCCTGATTCACTTTTGCTTTGCTATCGGACTTTTTCTCTTCGCTTTGATCAGCCGATTGCTCGCAGGACATTACTCGCGGATTACGATTCCACTGCCCAATTCAAGGATAATCGAATGGCCGAGTTGCCTGCATTCGACTTTCGGGAAGAGCTTTTTCCCACCACGAATCTCTATAAATCCGGAAGTCTCACGCGCGGGATATCCTTCGGAAATACGCAAAATGTATTTGTGAACTCTGCCCTCAATTTACAGCTAGAAGGAGATATAGCTGAGAATCTTAAAATTCGTGCAAGCATCACTGATCAAAATGTTCCTTTTCAGCCTGAAGGAAATACCCAGCAAATTCAGGACTTTGACAATGTACTAATTGAATTGTATAACGATGATTTTAGCTTGGCCGCGGGAGATGTGGTGCTTCAGCAAAGACAGTCTGAGTTTTTGCGCTACTATAAAAATGTGCAAGGCTTGCAGTTTACGTCCAATTATAAAATGAATGATAATTGGACGGCAAGTTCTCAGGCTTTTGCCTCCATTGCCAAAGGGAAATTTGCTTCCATACAATTACCGATTTTGGAAGGAGTACTCGGTCCATATAGAGTCAGCGGACCAAATAATGAGCGCTTTGTAATCATCATGGCAAATTCTGAGCGCGTGTTTCTGGATGGAAAGCAGCTCAAGCGCGGATTCAATGAAGATTATGTGATTGATTATAATCAGGCAGAAATCACCTTTACACCGAAAGTTCTGATTACACAATATTCCAGAGTTCGAGTGGATTTTGAATATGCGGAGCGCAATTATTCCCGATCCATTATCGGTGCGAATCATACCCAGACCAATGGGAAAGTTGATGTTTATCTGAATTATTACCAAGAGAAAGACAATAGAAACCGGCCACTATTTTCTGATTTTTCCCAGCAGGAACTAGGGCTTATGGCTTCTGTGGGCGATAGCACAGAACTCGCTAGAATCCCGCGGATAGATAGTGTGGCATTTGATCAGAATAGGATTTTGTATGCGAAAATCACAGAAGTTGATGAATTTGGGAATCCATTGATTTATTTTGAATATTCAAACGAACCTGAATTGGCGCATTACGAGTTGGGCTTTTCTCAAGTGGGAGCCGGTCTCGGGGATTATCGTCGCTCCAGTCAATTGTCCAACGGGACAGTTTATGAATATGTGCCGAGGCTAAGTGGACAGCCTCAGGGTGATTATTCCATTTTGTCCCAACTTCCACTGCCTGACAGCAAGCGAATGGTGACGGCAGGAACAAGAATCAAGCTGAATGATCATGAGAAAGTTTACACAGAATTAGCTCTTTCCTCAATAGATCAGAATCTCTTTTCTGAATTGAATGATGATAACAATCAAGGGCTGGGTATGAAGGTTGGACTGCAAAGTGAAGGTCGGGAATCATCACTTTTCAAAGGCTACACCATGAAAGGCCAGACAGAATACGAATACAATTCCACCAATTTCAATTTCATCGATCGATTCAGATACATTGAATTTGACCGGGATTGGGGACTGAGTCAGCAGGCTTTGCAAAATGCTGCCGCCGAGCAATTTTTTCGTGCAGGAATTGGTTTTGAAAAAGATGCGCTCAATCGTTTTGATTACCTTTTTTACCTAAGAAATAGAGCGAATGTACTGAATGGTACGCAGCATTCTGCGAATTGGAATCTTCAGATGGGATCTAGATTACGACTTAGGCAAGAGTTTTTTCGGTTAAATTCTAATCAGGATTCACTTACTTCTGACTGGACTCGCTACTTGGGTGATGTGAGCTATAATTCCAAACTCGTCGTACCTGGCTATCAATTTTCTTTGGATCAAAATGCATTAAGAAGGGCCGAGACAGATTCTGTGGTGAGTACTGCGATGAATTTTCAACAGCATTTAATCTATTTGCGCAGCAATGACTCGCTTAGCTACTCCTTCTTGGCAGATGCTGCTTGGCGTGAAGATAAGACTCCTTATGCTGGAGAGTTGCTAAAAGATACACGCGCATTTACTTCCAATTTTACTTTTCGCAAGCAATGGACCCAGCATAGTCTGAGCAGTACATTCACTTATCGGGAACTGGAATATTTGCAGCGCGACCTGCAATCCGAACTCACGGTAATGGGCAAAGTGGATTACCAGGGTAGTTTGGGTAAAAATCTAATTCGAAATGAAATCTCCTATGCGATAGGGAACGGTCGTGAATTGCAGCGTGAATTTATCTATTTGCCAGCGCCAAATGGAGATGGAACCCACACCTGGCGAGATGATAACGGCGATGGGGTGCAGCAATTGAACGAATTTTATCTAGCTATAAATCCTGAAGAGAAACAGTACATCAAGATTTTTGTTCCGACTGATACTTACATACAGGCATATACTAGTATTTTGAATTATCGTTTGCAGGCAAAATTTCCGGAATCATGGAAAGAATCTAGAGGTTTGCGTGCTTTTCTGCATAGATTTTCCAATACCACCAGTCTGAGTGTGGAGAAAAAAGTGACTTCAGACGACTTTGTGGATCGAATAAATCCATTTGTAGGCGGAGTGAATCGAGAAGATATTTTATCACTTCGTCAAGTAATTCGTTCCAGCTTTTTCTTTAATCGAGCATCTGCGAAGTACGGCTTTGACTTATCGTATTTTGATTCCCAGTTCAAGCAATTACTCTCAGGCGGTTTCGAGGATTTGATTCAAAAAGATTGGAAGCTGAATACGCGTTATAATTTCAGTGGGCAGACAACTTTGAGGATTCTGGGTGGAACGGGCAACCGAATTTCGTCTTCTGATTTTTTGGATAATAGAAATTATAATATTTCACAAAATCAAATTGGTCCAGAGTTTTCCTGGCAGCCAACCCCATATTTCAGAACTACTGCGACGTATTCCTTCACTGGAAAAGTCAATACGGCTAACGATGAGTTTAAAGAAAAAGCTCTGTTGAATCAAGTTGGGCTTGACCTTCGCTTTGCGCGAGCTGTAAAAACTACGCTGACGGGGAATCTCAAATTGATTCAGATCGATTACAATGGCGTTGCTAATTCTCCTGTTGGATATGAAATGCTCCAGGCTTTGACCCCGGGAACAAATGTTACCTGGAACGTGAATTGGCTTCAAAAAATCGGAGAAGGATTGCAGCTTAATCTAGTTTATGAAGGTAGAAATTCACAGGGATTGGATCGGATTGTCCATGTAGGGAGAATGCAAGTTTCGGCTCTGTTTTGATAAATTAATGTAACTTTGCGTAAGCTAAATAGTTGTCATACTAACTATTAAACTACGAATCAAATGAGCAAAAGCATCCTCGTCACAGGAGGTACCAAGGGAATCGGAAGAGCAATCATTGAGCGCTTTGCAGCGGAGGGTTTTGATATCTTCACTTGCGCCAGAAATGAGGCTGATTTGGCTAGTCTAAAGACTTTTCTGGAAGAGAAATATCCGAAAATCGAGGTGCTGACAATACAGGCAGATCTTTCCAAGAAGGAAGATGTGACCAGATTTGTGAATGAAATCAAGGCTGCGGCGATTCCTGATGTATTGGTAAATAACACCGGAGTCTTTTTGCCAGGCACAATTCACAATGAGCCAGAAGGGAATTTTGAACTGATGATGCAGACCAACCTGTATTCCGCTTATTATCTCACCCGCGGTTTTGTGAATGAAATGATTGAAAAGAAATCAGGACATATTTTCACTATGGGATCGGTAGCAGGACTCACTGCCTATCCAAATGGCGGGACGTATGCAGTTTCCAAATGGGCAATGCTTGGTATGACCAAGTGTCTACGGGAAGAATTAAAACCGTACCAAATCAAAGTAACTTCCATTCTTGCCGGAGCGACTTATACGTCCAGCTGGGAGGCATCAGATCTGCCAGAAGAAAGATTTATGAAAGCGGAAGATGTAGCCGAAAGTGTCTGGGCTGCCTATAACCTTTCGCCTCAGTCAGTTGTTGAAGAAATAGTAATGCGACCTCAATTAGGAGATATATAAACCCATGGAGCCAATTATCAAATCATTAGATCAGCTTTATTGCGATAGCTTGACGAGTTACTCTAGGAGAAAAACTATCCCTGTTAGAATCGGTGATGTCATCGTGGGTGGAGATAATCCGATCGTAGTACAGTCCATGACCACGGTGGATACGATGGATACCGAAGGCTCTATCGAGCAAAGTATCCGAATGATCGAGGCAGGTTGTGAACTGGTGAGAATCACTGCTCCAAGCATAAAAGAGGCAGAAAATCTTCGGCATATTAAGGATGGGCTTCGCAAAAGAGGCTACAATACACCATTGGTTGCTGATATTCACTTTACCCCAAATGCCGCAGAAGTTGCAGCGAGAATTGTGGAGAAAGTACGTGTGAATCCTGGGAATTATGCCGACAAGAAAAAATTTGAAGTAATAGAATATACGGACGCTACTTATCAGGATGAATTGGATCGTATTCGTGAGCGTTTTTTGCCTTTGGTGAAAATCTGCAAAGAGAATGGTACAGCAATGCGGATTGGAACCAACCACGGTTCACTTTCTGATCGGATCATGAGTAGATATGGCGATACTCCACTGGGAATGGTGGAGTCAGCATTGGAATTTTTGAGGATTTGTGAAGACGAGAATTACTTCGATATCGTGATTTCGATGAAGTCCTCCAATACCCAAGTGATGGTGCAAGCGTATCGTTTGCTCGTGCAGAAGTTGGACGAAGGTGGTTTCAAGCCTTATCCTTTGCACCTTGGGGTGACTGAAGCTGGTGAAGCCGAAGATGGTCGAATCAAATCGGCTGTTGGGATTGGCACTTTGCTGGAAGACGGACTGGGAGATACAGTTCGGGTTTCACTTACCGAAGATCCTGAGTTTGAAGCACCAGTTGCTAAAGCATTGATAGATAGATATGCTCACCGAGCTGGACATGCTGATATCAAGCCAATTCAAGAATACCCAGTTAATCCATATGAGCATTTCAAGCGTCAAAGTGCAGAGATTTACAATTTCGGTGGACACAATGTCCCTCGCGTGATTACTGATATTTCCAAGATCGAAAAGATCACTGAAAAGGAAATGAAGTCTGTGGGTCATTTCTATTTGCCTGAACTGGATAAGTGGAAAATGAATGATCAGGGATGTGATTTCGTTTATTCGGGCGCGAATCCTATTCCTTTTATGCTGCCAAATGGCATGAAGGAAATCCAGGATGCAGCTATTTGGACTACAGGTTCAGACCAGCAAAATAAATTCCCGCTTTTCGATTTGGTCAGCTTTTCAACTACCGAGAAACTACATTCAGAATTAAATTTCCTAGAGGTTTTTGATACGCAGATTGCAGAAGCGATTGCGCTATCTTCAGGCAGAAAGGACACTGTTCTTATCTTAGAGACCGAGAATAAGCATACAATGCCAGCTTTGAGAAGAGCATTCGTAAGTTTACTGGAAGCCAAGTCCGAGATTCCGGTGATTGTGAAAGTAAGCTATCCAGATCAAACACAGGATGAAACAATGCTTTATGCTGCTACAGACGTCGGAGGAGTTTTGATTGATGGATTGGGAGACGGGATTTTTATTTCCTTAAAAAAGGAAAAGGCTCATAGTCATGAAGAAATTCTAGATCATGTCAAACTTCATAATTCTGTTGGATTTGGAGTGCTTCAAGCTGCACGGACTAGAATGTCCAAGACCGAATACATTTCCTGTCCTTCTTGCGGTAGAACGCTTTTTGATCTTCAGGTGACTACCGCGATGATTCGTAAGCGAACTGATCACCTCAAAGGTGTGAAAATCGGGATAATGGGCTGTATAGTAAATGGGCCGGGAGAGATGGCCGATGCCGATTATGGCTATGTGGGTTCTGGAAAAGGAAAAATCACACTGTACAAAGGCAAAGAAGTAATGAAGCGTTCTGTTCCTTCAGAAAAAGCTGTTGATAAGCTTATAGAAATCATCAAGGAAGATGGAAGGTGGAACGAGCCAGAATTGATTTAACTGTTAATTCCCCATGGGTATTGGATCTTGGGGAATTATACAGCAAAGGTTTGGATTTGCTACAAAAAGCTGGACAATATTTTAAGCTTGTTTTGAAATTGATTTCATGTTTCGCCTGCCGCGGGCTACTCAAAATATCAGGAGGATTTTGAAGGAAAATCCCCCTGATATTTTCGAGTCTTATTATTTTATGCGGCTTTCTTTTTTGTTGTTTGCCCGAATTGATCGGGGGTGAGGTAATTGAGGTAGGAATGTTTCCTTTTCTGGTTGTACCAGATCTCTATAAACTCAAATATTTCTGCTTTAGCTTGGGCTTGGTTTACAT
>NZ_MSSW01000019.1 GCF_002150685.1 Algoriphagus antarcticus | reverse complement strand
TATTACCAGTAAGTAGATTATATCACTTGATAAGACTTGAAATAACTTATTTTTGTTTATTCAACTATGCACATGCAAAAAACCTTTGGTCTATTTTTAATCGGGATGGTGTTAAGCACACAGCTTTTTTCCCAAACCTGGATCAGAATGCAAAGCTGGGGCTTAGATCTTGAATCTATTACCTGGGTAGATGAAAATGTGGGATTCGCCGCGGGTGAAAACATCATTATTCGTACCACAGATGGGGGAAATACCTGGGAAGAGCTGCCGGTGATTTTTGAAGGTAAATTATTGGATGTTTCGTTTTGGGATATAAATACCGGTGTGGCTGTAGGGGAAAATGGGCTAATCCTTAAAACCCAAGATTCTGGCAATACCTGGACTAAAATACCTGCAGGTACAAGTCATTCTTTGAAAAGCGTAGCTTTTTCCTCTCAAAATAAGATTCTGGCAATATCAGGTGGAGGTGAAATTCTGCGTTCAACCAATAATGGAGAGACTTGGGCAAAGGTGAATTCTGGAACGGAAAGAAGTTTGAATGAGATAAACTTTATCAATTCAGACACCGCATATATAGCCGGAAACCAAGGATTGGTTTTAAGGACTTATGATGGAGGAAATCAATGGAGATCTCTGAATTCTGGTCAGGTGGCAAATCTGAATGGAATTGCTTTTTCTTCTTCGCTAATAGGTTATGCGGTAGGAGATGGCGGTATTATTACTAAAACGCTTGATGGAGGTGAAACTTGGATACCTCAAACTTCCCCAGTGACTACGGATTTAAAGAAGGTAGCAATCAGCCCATTGGATATTCGGATTGTTACAGTTGTGGGAGATTTGGCAACTGCTCTTCGATCTATTAACTCCGGAGCGACATTTGGCAAGGCGAACTTAGGCACCAAAAATACTCGATATATAAAAGCTCTAGCGTTCAAGCCAGCCAGTAATCTTGTTTTTGCGGTTGGTCAGGATGGTTATCTTATTTCCTCCACTAATGCAGGAAGTAGCTATACCCAGCGACTGGCAGGTATCCGCAATAATTTTTCTGGCACAGACTTCAAAACAGATCGAGCTGGGCATATTACGGGCCAAAAAGGAGCTGACTACATCACTAGCAATGGAGCCACTAGCTTGGTGTATAGACCAATTCCAGAAGAAATTGATATTGTGGGAATGGATTACTGGAATACTTCCTTTGGGTATGTGGGTGCTGCATCCGGGAAAATTTACAGAACTGGCAATGGTGGCTCCTCTTGGGTATCCGTCGCAGCCCAGACTCCAGAGACAATTACTGGATTTTACCTTTTTGCGCCTTCAGTTCTCTACATCACAGGAACTAACGGTTACATAGCCAGGTCTTTCAACTCAGGAGTAACATGGGATGCTGCCGGCATTCAAACTAACACCAGCGAAAACCTGAGAGATATCACATATTTTGACTACCAAGTGGGTTTTGCCATGGGGGATAATGGTCAGATCAGCTGGACAAATGGCGGGAATGTCTGGGAAAATCTCCCAAAATTGACTTCTGAGGACCTGAATGCTTTATCGAAATTGGATTCTAGTAGTGCTGTGATTGTAGGAGATGCGGGAGTCATTCTGAAGTCGGTGGACAAGGCCAAAACTTGGAAGAAGATAAATGTTCCGTATACTGAGGATTTAAATTCTGTTGACTTTTGGGACAACTATTTGGGTTTTGTTTCTGGCGATAATGGACTGATACTTCAAACGAAAGATGGCGGCGAATCCTGGGTGAAAATACCAAGTGGAACTATTCGAAATATTACTGGAATAAGTGTCGGTACACCCACGGTAGCTTTTGCTGTTGGGGATGATGGTACAATTTTGAAATATGTATGTATTCCGCCTATTGATCTTAGTGAGATTACCGGAGAAAATCAACTTTGTCTCACAACAGGCAATTATTCAATAGCAAATTCTGCAATACCTGGGGCTCAATTGGTTTGGCGTGCGGATGGCGGAGAAATTATTTCGGGACAAGGCAGTAGTGAGATTGAGGTATTGTGGAAAACTCCCGGAAGAAATGGTGTCTTTGTCAGCATGGAGAATTTCTGTGGTAATGGCAACACCTCTTCTATGGAGGTGATTATATCAACTAGTCCAACTGCTACTATACAAATTACAGGAAATGGATCTGTTTGCTTAAATGATACCATTATTTACTCTTTACCAAAGTTAAATGGAGTGAGCTATACTTGGGAGGCTAGTGGTGGTGCGGTGGTGGATGGCCAAGGTACTTCAGAAATTAAAGTAAAATGGAATGCCTCTGGCAGCCAGGAGCTGCGTGTAATTCAAGAAAACTCGTGTGGAAAGGCCGTTCCTGTGCTAATGCCAATATCGGTGAATAGGAATCCAGATCAACCGGGAGAGATTCAAGGAGAAAATCAAACAGGATTGTGGGAAACAGAATATGAAATTCCTGCCCAAGATGCTGTGAATTTTATGTGGAAAATCTCAAATGAAGGTGGCAGAATATTACAAGGACAAGGAACAGAAAAGATAATCGTGCGTTGGGAAAAGGAAGGTGATTTTCAGCTGAGCGTTACGCCTGAAAACGGATGTAACTACGGTGAAGCCAGAATCCAGAATGTAAATGTGAACGTAATCACTGTCTTGCCAGAGAATGAAGACTTAAACGTTCGCGTTTTTCCCAACCCATCCACGGGTACAGTTGAGCTCCATTTAGGTGACGGAAATTATAAAAGCATACAAGTCATTAACGCTTTTGGCCAAGTCATCCAGTCTATTGACCTGTCTAATGGCACTAATGAAATTACGTTGGAGCACTTACCGAGAGGGATGAATTTGATCCAGCTTTATACTGAATCGAGTGTCTTGGTAAGAAAAGTGGTTGTTTACTAAGTAAAGCTAGAAAGGAGCCAATGTGAAGGGATTAGGATGACTAAGACCCTTGCCAAGTCTGCAAGACCAAAGTTGACCTTGGTGGTTGTTTTGATCTTAATGAATACAAGGAATTAAATCTACTATGATTTCCCCATAGAAAAATCCCCTTGAAATTCTTGGTGAGAGACTCCGTTACTGCTCGCCGCGTATGTTAACGTACTGGAAAATATCTCCCACAGTAGTATTTTTCACAAAAGCTTTTTTCAAAATAGCCTCAGGAAAATAACCTGCTTTTTCTAGGACATTCATCGATTGACCATTGAAATCATAGACTTGGGCGAAAATGCGCTCAATGTCAAATTTCTCAAAAATATACTTGGTGTATAGTTTTACTGCTTCAGTAGCTATTCCTTTTCCCCAAAAAGGCTCACCAATCCAAAAGCCTAACTCCATATTGGTACGGAGTTCATCTTTTCCTCTCTCAGAGCCTACCGAGCCTGCCAATCTTCCTTCAAACTCTACTGCAAAGTTTTGTGGAGGATTAAATTTCTGATTGTGCTCAATCCAATGACGTGCATCGTGGATGGTATAAGGCTGCGGATAGCTATCCTTAAGATTCATTGCGATCTTGGGATTATTGGCCAAAGGATAGAGTTGATGAAAATGAGCGTCATTCCATGTCACTAGACGTATTTCTCTTTCTCCGGTAATAATCATAAAAGTCTGATGGTTAATTCTTCAAGGTAATAGGCAAATCGCAGAATCAATAAAATTCTAACGGAATTTATACAAATGATAAGCCTATTCTTCTAATCCATTGGTATTCATCCTGTCAAGGTTTTCGGCAAACCTTAATGAGGATATAAAATCCTCAATATGTCCATCCATTACCTCGGGGAGATTATACACAGTTTTATTTATTCTATGGTCGGTAACTCTGGATTGTGGGTAATTGTAAGTACGAATTTTGTCTGATCTGTCCCCAGATCCCACCATTGATTTGCGTTGTGCTCCTACGGCATCATTGTGTTTTGCCAGTTCGATTTCATACAATCGGGATCGCAATACTTTCAGCGCTTTCTCAAAGTTCTTTATCTGCGACTTTTCATCCTGACAGGTTACTATCAATCCAGAAGGCTCATGTGTCAATCTTACCGCAGAGTAAGTTGTGTTCACAGATTGTCCACCTGGGCCTGAAGAGCAATAAGTGTCTTTACGCACATCATTCATATCGATGTTCACTTCCACTTCGTCCATCTCTGGCAGTACAGCCACAGATGCAGCTGAGGTATGAACTCTCCCCTGAGATTCCGTAGCAGGTACTCTCTGCACGCGGTGCACACCAGACTCGTATTTCATCCGGCCATATACATCATCTCCACCTGAAATAGTGGAAATGATTTCTTTATATCCTCCCGCAGAGCCAAAGGTCAAATCCAAAACTGTTAGCTTTAGATTCTGTCTTTCGCAGAATCTCTGGTACATACGGAAAAGGTCTCCGGCAAAAATCGATGCTTCATCACCACCAGCACCACCTCTGATTTCCAGAATACAATCTTTGGCATCATTGGGATCCTTAGGTATCAGAAGTTGCTTCAGTTCATTTTCAAGTTCCTCTTTTCGAGGTCGAAGCTCATCCAATTCTGATTTGGCCATTTCTTTGAAATCAGGATCTTTTTCCTTGTCGAGAATCTCTTTGGAGCTGGTAATATTTTGCAATACTAAACTATATTCGTCATAGACATTTACAATTTTTTCTAAGTCCTTGTATTCTTTGTTCAGCTTGGCATACTTGCTCATATCCGCCATAGACTCTGGCAGAATGATCAATTGCCCTACTTCTTCAAAACGTTCTTTGATTGATTGTAATTTGTCCAGCATAGTTTTTTAATCGCTGCGCAAAAGTAGACAAATTTATCCGGAGGGGGAATACCTCTTCCAACTATAAAGCGGAAAGGAGTGTAGCGCTTTATTGAGTTATTGCGTCTCAAATACGTGAAACACCCAAAAAACTTACTCCTCGCCATTGGCTTCTTCTATATCCTGGGATGTGAAGAGGAAAAGCCCAACAACACTTGCATAGACTCAGACAAAATAAGGCAAGGGGCTTGTACTTCAGATTACAATCCTGTCTGTGGTTGTAACGGCATAACATATTCAAACGCTTGTGAAGCAGACTTATCTGGTGTTACTTCTTGGACAACGGGGGAATGTAATTAAAAAAGGCTGCCCGTTTGGACAGCCTTTGAAGATTATTCTACGGTTACAGATTTCGCCAAATTCCTCGGCTGATCTACGTTACAGCCTCGCATCACCGCTATGTGGTAAGAGAGTAACTGTAATGGAACTACCGCAACAAGAGGAGCAAAAGCTTCGTGAGTTGCAGGGACTTCAATCACATGATCTGCAATTGCTTTCACTTGCGTATCTCCTTCAGTGACTACAGCGATCACTTTTCCTTTTCTAGCTTTTACTTCCTGTATATTGCTTACTACTTTTTCATAAGAGCTATCCTTAGTAGCAATAAAAAATACAGGCATTTCTTCATCTATCAAAGCAATCGGGCCATGCTTCATCTCTGCAGCCGGATATCCCTCTGCATGGATATAGGAAATTTCTTTGAGTTTCAAGGCTCCTTCTAGAGCAACCGGGAAATTATATCCTCTGCCCAAGTAAAGTGCATTCCTTACATTCTTGTACTCTTCAGCAATATATTTGATTGCATCATTTGTTTTCAATGCCTGCTCCACCTTTCCAGGGATTGCCTCTAGTTCATGTAAAAGCTGTATATATTTACTTTCTGGCAAAGTGCCTCTCTGATAACCTAGCTTGAGGGCCATCATAGCTAGTACTGAAATCTGAGCCGTAAAAGCTTTGGTAGATGCTACCCCTATTTCAGGGCCTGCGTGAGTATAAGATCCTGCATGCGTTGTTCTCGGAATCGATGATCCTACCACATTACAAACCCCAAAAATTGTTGCTCCTTTGGATTTGGCAAGCTCGATAGCTGCCAAAGTATCCGCAGTCTCACCGGATTGGGAAATGGCAATTACAAAATCTTTTTCACCTACGACAGGATTTCTATACCTGAATTCAGAGGCGTATTCCACCTCTACAGGAACGCGGGCAAATTCCTCAAAAAGATATTCTGCTACTAGACCAGCATGCCAAGATGTACCACAAGCTGTGATAATGATCCGCTCAGCATTTTGGAATTTATTCATATAATCACGTAAACCTCCTAGAACCAAGCGTCCTGACTTTGCGTCCAGACGACCTCTCAGGCAATCAGCAATTGACTTGGGCTGCTCGTAGATTTCTTTCAGCATGAAATGGTCGTATCCACCTTTTTCAATGGCTTCCAATTCCATTTCCAGTTGATTGATATAGGGATTGGTTTCTACGTTCTCAATAGTTTTTATCTGAAGACGATTGTTACGGATAACTGCTATTTCAAAATCGTCCAAATAGACCACCTTGTTGGTGTATTCGATAATCGGTGTGGCATCAGAGGCAAGGAAGTACTCGTCTTCTCCTACCCCAATAACCAATGGAGAGCCTTTTCTGGCTGCGATTAGCGTATCTGGCTCTTCTTTATTGATCAATACAATTGCGTAAGCCCCAACTACCTTATGAAGGGCTAGTCTAAGTGCCTCCTCCAAACTACAGTGATTATTGAGCTGGATGTCCTCTATAAACTTAATGAAGACCTCTGTATCAGTATCTGACTGAAAAGTGTAGCCTTTCTGTTGAAGATCCTGCTTAAGTACCTCGTAGTTTTCTATGATTCCATTATGGATCATAGCAATTTTTTCAGAGGAAGAATAATGAGGATGTGCATTGGCATCATTTGGCTCACCATGGGTGGCCCAGCGTGTATGACCAATACCGATGGTAGATCCTAAATCAGAAGTGGACTCAAGATATTTTTCCAATTCGGAAACTTTTCCCTTCTTTTTATAAATACTTAGGCCATTGCTGTCCAATAGCGCAACACCAGCACTATCATAACCTCGGTATTCTAGCCTTCTAAGGCCTTTGATGATTATAGGCAGGGCTTCTTGTTGCCCCACGTATGCTACGATTCCACACATATAGAAAAATTCTAAAGATAAATTTTAACTTCTGCAAAGAAACAGCTTTCATCCCAAAAAAAATAATCCACTTCCTAAAAATTAGAAAGTGGATTATAAGATCTTCTTCGAAATCGATTGTGCTACCTAGATCTGGAGTATATTACTTTTACTTTTACTTTATTTTTACGTACTACAAATTGGCGTAGGGACTTTTTGAAAACGTCACTTCCGTCCTCTGCAAAGAAACCTCCATAAAGCAGCCAGTCTTTTCTTGTAAGTTGTTCCCTGAATAAAGCATTGACATGGGATGTAATGAACTGACTATATATCCTAGTTTCCGAATTGTATTGCAAGACAGTTGGAGAATTTGTGTTTGGGACCTCTTTCCCGTTCTCATTTGTGAATACTTGTGAAAATCCGTCTGCCTGAACACTTAATGAAATACCAGTCGAGGATGTTAAAATATCATTTCTTGAATCCGTAAAATGCATTGCAATAGTTGCAGGAACTAACTTTGTTTCGGCCTGTTCTTCCAGTTCACCAATTTCCAGAGCAACTTGATTGAATGTTACTCCCGAAAGTGTATCCAAGAAGGCATCAAATGGGCTAGTGTCCAGTTTGATGACCATTCCAAGACCTGCTTTCATTCCTACAAGAGGACCTACATCATATGCCTTCTTAGTTTCTGTGACCACCGATGTTGGAGTTCCAGTTTTATCGCTTTTAATACCGCTAAAACTCCTTGCTGCAGCAAATGATCCGCCTGAGAGCCTTACACCTGCTGAAATATTGTAGCTCTTAGAAGTAGTATCCCCTTCGCTATGATAGTAAGCAAGAATTCCGGTGCCAGTCCCTAGACCCACACTGATTGATGTATTATCCCCTTGTTTACCCTTTATTGCAATTCCAGGGAAATAGTCTCTGAAACCAAATACATTATTAAAATTAATACCGTCTTTCATCTCTGCAAATATCTCCGCAGCAAATTCAGGCGTTACCTGAAGAGAAACTATTGTGTCTGTTTTTTCTCCGAAGACAACTTCACCCGAAGCTAAAGGAGTTGCTTCATAAGTCAATTCATCGAAATTGTAATAAATTGTATCGAGAATTTGCTCCTTGAGTTTATGCACCGAGTAGAATTTGGCTTGATCTAAATCATTACCACTTATACTTCTTATATTTAATTTGAAGAAAATTGAATCCAAAATTGCATCCGCTTTCGGAAGGGTTGCATTGGGATCAAATGAAAGTCTGGTATATCCAGTTCCAGATGTCTTCCCAAAGAAGTCATCTTCCTCTTCTCCCACGACAAGGACTGACTGGTTGGTCGTATTAAATGAATCCAGTAATACTACCTGAGCAGGAAGTTCAAACTCCTCGAAAACAACACCGATTTGGTTGTTTCCGGGAGCTAGCTCAATGCCTACTGTAGCAGGGTCACTACAAGAACTAATTAGAAATAGGGTCAGGACTGCCCCAAATGCCAGATTAACCGGCGAGGTTGGTATATATGTCGAAGAGCTCTTCATGAGCCTGCGCTTCTGATTCTGATTCAATACTGATTTCAAACTTTTTGTCTTTTGAGAAACCCTCGATTAGTTGGTTTAATTCTGCGGAAACTTCACCGCCTTTGACTATCAAGTCGGCATACTCCATTCCCATCTTGATAAATCCTGTGTAATCTTTGCTCATCAAAGGTGCTAAAATAGCGTCATCTATATCGACCATCTTAACCTTGTTTAACAAATCATCGCCAAAGGTATGCGAAAATCCATTGTTATAAACCGCGAAAACAGATTTAGTGTTTTTGAAGAGTGGCTCACTTTTGTAGGTGGTCTTCAAATACATCGGTATCAAACTTGTCATCCAGTCATTACAATGAACGATATCCGGAGCCCAACCAAGTTTTTTGACCGTTTCAATTACTCCCTTACAGAAGAAAATTGCTCGCTCGTCATTGTCTTCGTAGAACTTGTGTTGCTTGTCATGGAATACATGTTTGCGTTGGAAATAATCTTCATTGTCTATAAAATAAACTTGAAGCTTCGCGTTTGGTATTGAAGCAACTTTAATTACTAAAGGTTTCTCCTCTTCTCCCACTGCGATATTAATGCCTGACAATCTCACAACCTCATGAAGTCTATTCTTTCGCTCGTTAATCAGGCCGAATCTTGGCACCAAAATCCGAATTTCCATACCACGCTCTTGCATAGCTTGAGGAAGGGATCTTAAGAAATTGGCAACTTGTGATGTTTGGAGAAAAGGGTTGATTTCACTGGCAACGTAGAGAATACGTAATTTGGACATGCTTATTGGATTTTAAGTTGAAGGTGAAAAAACAACTGCGCAAAGATAATAAAAAAAGCCTTAATAGCCTTGTTTTGTTGAATAATAATATACATTTGCCCCTATTTACCCATTCTAAACCCTCTACCAGTGCAAGTAATCTATACTGGAGCCGATTGGCAAAAATATTGGTTTAAATTCCTTAAAAGCGATAAATCCATAGGTTTGATCCCAACGATGGGAGCGCTTCATGAGGGTCATCTCGACCTGGTAAGAAAAGCCAAAGAAGAATCTGATATTGTGATCGTTTCGATCTTTGTGAACCCTACACAATTCAATAATCAGGAAGATTTTGACAACTATCCTGCAACTTTAAATGAGGATTTAAGTAAACTTAAGAGTGAAAATGTAGACTTTGTTTTCATTCCTAAAATAGATACTATCTATCCCGAAAAGCCCAAGCTTAGTATCAATTTTGGTGATCTTGAAACGGTTTTAGAAGGAGCCTTTCGACCAGGTCATTTTAATGGAGTAGGAATAGTTGTTTCCAAACTTTTCAACATCATCAAACCTCACAAAGCTTATTTTGGACAGAAAGACCTCCAACAAACGGGTATCATAAAAAGGTTGATCAAAGACCTTTCGATGGATGTGCAGCTAGTGATCGTGCCAACAAGAAGAGAAGATGATGGACTGGCAATGTCCTCCCGAAACTTACGCCTCTCACCCGAAGAAAGGAGCCAGGCTTTGATTTTAATTAACAGTTTGACCAAGGCGAAGCAGGAACTTTTAGCCATCAAGCCATGGTTTGAAGTGCAGAATCAAATCAAACGCGATTTTGAGGAAATGTCCTTGGCAAGTTTAGAATATTTTGAAATGATTCATCCTGACAGCTTTATGAACTACATGGATTTTGACGCAAGTCAGAAATCATCAATTTGTGTAGCAGCCTACCTAGGAAAAATTAGATTAATCGACAACCTGCCAATAATTTCCTAATTTTGCCGCAAAATTAAACCAATGCAAATTCAGGTACTGAAATCAAAGATTCACCGGGTGAAGATTACCCAGGCAGAATTGCACTATGTAGGCTCAATCACCATCGATGAAGACCTGATGGATGCAGCCAATCTTATTGCAAATGAGAAAGTTCAAATCGTCAATGTAAATAACGGCGAAAGACTGGAAACTTACGTGATCACAGGCGAAAGAGGTTCAGGACAAGTTTGTCTGAATGGTCCAGCCGCAAGAAAGGTACAAGTAGGAGATATCATAATCATCATTTCTTATGCAGGAATGGAAATAGAAGAAGCTAAAAAATTTAAGCCTGTTTTGATCTTCCCAGACGAGCAAAATAAACTCATCTGATGGGGCAAAAATACATCAGGCAATTTATCCAGATTTTAATTTCTCTAGGAATTGCAGTCTGGATTTTTTGGTTTTTGTACCAGGACATCGCATTAGATGAATTGATTGACCAAATCAGATCAAGTAATTGGGCTTGGATAATGTTTTCATTGGTGATCTCAATGCTTGGCTACCTCGTGAGAAGCTGGCGTTGGATTTTATTGATTGATACTGAGGAAGGAAAAAAAGTAACGCTGACACGTGCCTACCATGCTGTCATGATCGGCAACTTGGTCAACATGCTTATACCGAGAGCAGGAGAGGTAGCCCGATGCGGAGTTCTTACTCGGACAAATGGAATCTCTGTTGGCTATCTAATTGGGACTGTCATAGTAGAGCGTAGCGTAGATTTACTGTGTCTTGTAACTACCATTATCCTAGCTTTTTTAGTGGAAAAAGAGCTGTTCTTGAGTCTAACACGCCAACTAATTGATTTGGAATCCCTTGGGCAAACTATTCTTTCCAATCTTCCCGTTGTAGTTGGGGGAATAGCAGTTCTTATGCTTTTGATATTCTATATTTTCAAGCAGTTTCGTGACCATGGATTAATAAATAAACTCCAACATTTTTTCAGAGAGATTCTTTCGGGACTCAAGAGAATTGGCAAATTATCTAATCCAACAGGTTTTTGGATAAGCTCAGTTTTGCTTTGGGTTATTTATTTCATGACCATGTACACCATTTCTTTCGGTATACCCAGTACTGCCAATTTGTCTTCGGG
Source organism: Algoriphagus antarcticus (assembly GCF_002150685.1). Taxonomy (GTDB): domain Bacteria; phylum Bacteroidota; class Bacteroidia; order Cytophagales; family Cyclobacteriaceae; genus Algoriphagus; species Algoriphagus antarcticus. Next base: position 142,786 of record NZ_MSSW01000019.1, on the reverse strand, counting down.
TGAAGTGCTTTTAGTCATGGTAATGGGAAGTATTGGCATGATAGCCCCTGTTCAGGGAGGTATAGGCACCTTCCATGCACTGGTGGCCTTCATTTTGATACAGTTGGGTATCTCGGAAGTAGACGGGAAAATCTTCGCGGTGATTATTCACAGTACTCAGGTAATTGTAATATTAGGAGCTGGCCTTATAAGCTGGTTAATAATGATGAAATTACCGTCTTGGAAAAAACCCGAGCAAACTTAAAACGTATTCAACCTTGCAAACACAATAACTTATGATAATCCTTATTTTAATCGTAGTCGTATTCGCTCTTGCTGGATTTCTAGTGAGCAGAAAGCTCAAGAGCAAATTCAAGCAATATTCTCAGGTAGCACTTAAAGCTAACCTATCGGGAGCGGAAATAGCCAAACTTATGCTTGCCGACAATAATATCTCAGACGTACAAGTTATATCTGTAGAAGGTCAACTGACGGACCATTATAATCCTCAAAATAAAACAGTCAATTTAAGTCCGGATGTGTATTATGGGAGAAATGCAGCCGCAGCTGCAGTAGCATCTCACGAATGTGGGCACGCTGTACAACATGCCACATCCTATGCTTGGTTGAATTTAAGATCCACATTGGTTCCGATTCAAAACAGTGCAGGAAAGATTTTGAATTTTGTTTTAATTGCATCTATTGTAGGCGGTTTTTTCATCAATATCCCCAATGAAATCATTGGCTTTCTTATAGTGGGCGCCTATAGTATCATAACCCTCTTCACTTTGGTGACATTGCCTGTAGAATTTGATGCCAGTAATCGTGCACTAGCCTGGATCAAAACCAGAAACATCGTGACTCCCGATGAATATGCTATGTCCAAGGATTCACTTAAATGGGCAGCAATGACTTATGTGGTGGCTGCACTAGCCGCACTTACCACTTTGGCCTATTACATAATGGTTTTCTTTGGCGGACGGGATTGATACAGATCAAATAACATATTTGGAAGAGGGGCAAGCGTTGTCCCTCTTCTTTTTTTGCCATATATTCCTAACAGGTAGTTAAATTTAGAGAGAGTATTATGCATTTTGAACTTACAGAAGAGCATCGCGCAGTACAGGAAGCGGCGAGAGATTTTGCAAAAAATGAGCTTCTTCCAGGAGTGATCCAACGAGATATTGAGTCAAGATTTCCAGTGGAAGAGATCAAGAAAATGGGAGAACTTGGCTTCATGGGTATGATGATCGAGCCCAAATATAATGGAGGCGGTATGGATACCGTTTCGTATGTCATAGCCATGGAGGAATTATCCAAGATCGATGCTTCAGCTTCTGTAGTGATGTCAGTGAACAATTCACTCGTGTGCTGGGGCATAGAGAGATATGCTTCAGAAGCTCAAAAAGAGAAATACCTTAAACCATTGGCATCTGGACAAAAACTCGGAGCTTTTGCACTGTCAGAGCCAGAGGCAGGTTCTGATGCCACATCGCAAAAAACCGAAGCAAAACTTGAAGGCGATTACTATGTTTTGAACGGTACGAAGAATTGGATTACTAATGGTTCACAGGCTGATATATACCTAATTTTTGCTCAGACAGATCACAGCAAAGGGCATAAAGGCATTTCTGTATTTTTTGTAGAAAAGGGCTGGGAAGGCTTTACTTCTGGTCATAAAGAAGATAAGCTGGGAATCAGAGCATCTGACACCACTTCACTTATGTTTACAGATGTGAAAGTTCCGATAGAAAATCGAATTGGAGAGGAAGGTTTTGGTTTCATTTACGCTATGGAAACTTTAAATGGTGGAAGAATTGGAATCGCAGCCCAAGCACTGGGGATCGCGGCTGGAGCATATGAATTTGCACTGGCTTATTCTAAAGAACGTAAGACTTTTGGCAAACCAATCAGTCAGCATCAATCTATCCAATTCAAACTTGCAGATATGGCCACTAGTATTGAAGCGGCAAGACTTTTAGTGTATAAAGCGGCATGGTTGAAGGATCAAGGAGAAGACTATTCTCATGCATCGGCTATGGCAAAATTGTATGCTTCACAGGTGGCTATGGATGTAAGTATTGAAGCGGTACAAATACACGGTGGCTATGGATATGTGAGAGAATATCATGTGGAGCGTCTGATGAGAGATGCCAAAATCACGCAAATTTATGAAGGAACCTCTGAGATTCAGAAAATAGTCATATCCAGAGGTATCCTCAGATAGTAACTATTTTATTGAGAAAAGGGTATAGTCATATAAAACTATACCCTTTTTAATTTTTTTTACACCACCTATAGAAAATTCAAGAATAATCGTTAGAAAAATTATACTTTTGATGCTATGTTTTCTTAATACTTATTCATGGAATATTACAACAAGGTTATTGAATCAGTTAATGTTAGGTTTATTCGAGGGAACAATTTCCGAGTAGAAAAACCTATTTCAGTGAATGATTATACTGAATCAGATAATACACTGATTCTGCTACACCATGGCACTCTCAAATTCGGTGAAGATCAAGAGGTTCTCAACGAAGGAGAGGTACTTTTTTTGCCCGCTGAGCAGAAGACCAAACTAACTATAGGCAATAGTTCTAAAAAAGGGGAAATATCCAAAGATCAATTTCAGGAGAATAAGAAAAAGTACCTACAGAGTATCAGTTTCAGGGATATAAAGAGCACAGAAGACGACTGCATTTCTATTCTTGGATTTGAGTCCAAAGTATTTGATGTAGTTAACTTTTTTAACTCACTGGACATCCCTCCATTTATTGTCCGGTTCAATGATCGTTTGGCTACGATAATCGAGGATCTGATGAAGGAAGTAGAAGTGAGCAATGTGGGGAAAGAAAGAGCCTTAAAATCTCACACAGAATTACTGGTCATAGAACTTCTTCGCCATATTCTGAAGAATAGATTGTTTTTGGAAGAGCTTTCCACCAATGCTACCTATTTCAAGGATCCTCGCCTGATTGATTTGTTCAATTTTATCAAAACAAATCTGGGGGGCGACTTATCAAATAAGATTCTAGCTAAGGTGGCTAATGTATCTGAAGATTATGTGGGACAGTATTTCAAAATGCTGACCGGAATTAATCCTCAAGATTACATAGAATACCAAAGAATGGAAGCTGCAGTTGAGCTTTTGCGGACTACCAAAAAATCCATTCGAGACATAGGAAAAGATGTAGGCTACAAAGACACCGCATATTTCTGCCGTAGATTTAAGATGATGTACGGTGTTCCAGCTGGCAAAATGAGGAGAAGAGAATCCCTAATTAACGTTTAAGGATAAATTCAACAGCTCTTTGTAATTCAAGACCTTAGCCAAAAAGCTGGGGTCTTTTTCTATTGCATTACCTATTACCAAAAGGTCTGCGCCACTTTCATAAGCAATTTTCACTTTTTCCAAAGAATCCAAACCTCCGCCGACTATAATAGGGTTATTGGTCACCGACTTTACAGATTTGATCACTTCGCTAGACACTGGAGATTTTGCGCCACTCCCTGCATCCATATAGAAGTATTTCATTCCCATGTAAAGCCCAGCAAGTGCAGTTGCCTTAGCTAGGTTAGGTTTGGAATTCGGTAAAGGTATCGTTTGACTTATATATTGCACACTGGTGATTTCGCCTTCATTTACCAGCATATAAGCGGTCGGCAGAGCTTCCAATTTCATTTTCTTTACCATCGGAGCAGCGAGCACTTGATGGCCAATAAGGTATTCTGGATTTCTGCCTGATATCAATGAAAGGAATAAAATTGCATCTGCCTCTGCAGCCAGCTGCATCTGAGAACCTGGAAAAATAACAACTGGAATTTCTCCAGCAATTCTCTTGAGTGAGATTACTACATTTCTGAAATTGTCACGACTGAGCTGACTCCCGCCTACAAAAATTAAATCTAAATAGGATTCTTTCACCCAAGCATATTTTTCCTCAAAAAGAGTAGCATTGTCAAACTTATCCGGGTCAACCAGCCAAGCCAAACCTTTTCTGCCAGTAGTATGAAATTCCTTTAGAATCCTACTAATTCTCTTCTTCGACTTTGGCATCTTCTGGTTGAGAAGCAAATAGGTTAGGAAGAAATTTATCCTTGGCAAAACCTAGACCTAGTATCAATAGGCGCTGCCCCATACTTGGCCAAAAAGATGACTTGGATCCTTCTGTGAGCTTCTTCTCAATATCCTTAGTGAGTAGTCCCTCCTTTTCAAGCACTTTCATGACCTCTTCAGTCTTTCGATCTTTGCGCTTACTGCGTGATTTGATGATAACTAAAGCTATCAAGCCACCCGCTAATATTATACCTCCAATTTTCAACCAGCCTTCTGATTCAGCTTTGAATAGTTCCATCTGCTTGGCCAAGGATTGTTCTAATTCTTCACCTTTTTTCTTCAAGTCCTTATTCATTCTCTCGACGATTTTTTAAAATTCTAGCTCTGAAAATAAATCCTTTCAATCCATTCTGCATTTTCTCTTGGGTAGAATCATTATCTCTAATAAGATATAGGATCACGAGTATTAAAAGGTATAGTAAACCCACAATCAGAAAGCCCATATGTGGGGATTCAAAATATTGGCTCAGATAAAAGGATAAAGAAAAGCTTAAGAATAATAAAAGCATTAAAAGACTCATGGCCATCATCACCAAAACGATTAAACGAGATAAAATTCCCGATATCTGGTCTTGAATTTCCAGTTTGACCATGGCTATTTTGGTCTCTACTATTCCTTTTATAGTCTGTATTATATCTCCGAGTCTTAGCATGGTTAAAAATTTGTTGGACTTTACTCTTGAATTAATCACAATATACTTCAATTGGCAGAAGCAAAAAATTATGCAATCACATCAATTTCTTGCTCTTCATAGAATCTGTATCTCAAAACTAGTTCCAATGCAAAGGCAATAGCCTCGTTTATTGTAAATTGCTGACTGAGTGATTCGTCAATTTCGTCTAAACGGGAATAGAAAGCCGTTGCCAGCGGAATATCCAGGTCTTTATTTATTCTTTCGCTGGCGATTAAGAACGCCTCGGCTTTTTCCTCTTTCAAAACTTTGCAGATAATGAGGTCTTTTTTGCCATATTTGGTTCTACGTGCCGAGGCAGCAAACAACCGACAGATCATTCCCCTTTTGGTGTGGTTGCCACAGAATCCTTTCCTTCCATCCTCTGACTGTGGTCTATACATCACACAGCTATCTCCTTCATCCTTACTTTCTAATATGATCAAGGTTGATTCTGCCAAACCTTTATCATGGAGGTCGAAGGCCAATGGAAGAAATTCTAACGGGGAAGCGGGGACTTTTGGATTTGCGCAGCAAAAGCCACATCCAGAAACACAGCTTAGTCCACTCTCAGAAGCAAATTGCTTTGTATCTGACTCTAGCTCACTGAAGACATCCAGTGTAGCTTGAGATTTTTCAGCAAGATTCATCTCTTTATATTCAAATAGTGCGCAAAAGTACACCAGACTTTGTTTATTGATTCCCATAAGCAACTATTTTTTTATATTGAGAGTCAGAGGTTTACCTTTCTACCAAATGAATAGTAGAGAATACACTGTCCATTTCAACCAAGAGATCGTTTTCTTTAATAAAAAGTAGGATATGAGTAATTTAGAAAATCAAAATGCAGAAGAGAAAATCCGCCTTGCATTCAAGGAAAAGGATTGGAGCGAAATCAAAAGTGCCGATTCATGGGTGATTTTTAAGGTCATGTCTGAGTTTGTGGAAGGATTTGAAAAATTGGCCAAAATTGGCCCTTGCGTCTCAATTTTTGGATCTGCAAGGACACCAAGAGATCATCATCATTATAAAATGGCTGAAGATATTGCTGCCAAGCTTGTCCGACATGGATATGGTGTAATCACAGGAGGAGGACCTGGAATAATGGAAGCAGGGAATAAAGGAGCGCATTCAGAAGGTGGAAAATCTGTCGGGCTGAATATTGTATTGCCATTTGAGCAATTTGACAATATTTATATTGATCGTGACAAGCTGATGACCTTTGATTACTTTTTTGTTCGCAAGGTTATGTTCATCAAATATTCCCAGGGATTTGTGGTTCTTCCAGGTGGTTTCGGTACAATGGATGAGTTTTTTGAAGCCTTGACATTAATTCAGACTAATAAAATAGGCAAATTTCCAATTGTGCTCGTTGGCAAAGATTACTGGAATGGACTGGTAGATTGGATCAAGAAAACACTATTAGTCCATCATTACATTAATGAAGTAGATCTGGAATTATTCTCTGTAGTCGAAGACGCTACGGAGGCGGTGAAAGTGATTGACGATTTTTACAACAAGTATTTGCTGAGTCCCAATTTCTAATCTCCTTACAAGTAATCATAGCCTGTTGTTGTATAGAAATCTTTTTATTAAATGAATAAATCTCATATCATTCCTCTTTACACCTTAATAACTATCTGCTTGGTAATGGCAGGTTATGCCATTTGGAAAACACCTCAAGAAATAACTGCAGAACAAAGTGTAGCAAGTGTGCAAATGCTGCAAACAATGCCATCTACCTCTAGCGATACAGTTCGGCTTTTTGATCTTCCAAAGGAATTGACATTTGCCGGGGAGAAAGTTCCGCTGGAAATAGAAGATGTAAGAGAACGACTGGAACGAGAAATCTACGTGAATGCTTATTGGCAGTCCAATATGATTTTGCTGATGAAGCGGTCAAATAAATTCCTTCCTGACATCGAAAAAATGTTGAAAGAGAACGGTATTCCGGATGATTTCAAATACCTCGCTATGGCTGAATCTGCTCTTTTGAATGTAGCTTCTTCAGCTGGCGCAAAGGGTTTTTGGCAGATATTGGAATCAACTGGTAAGGAATATGGCCTGGAAATTTCCAAAGATGTGGACGAGCGATACAATCTATCGGAGGCCACACTTGCTGCTTCAAAATACTTCAAAAAGGCGCATGCCAAATTTGGGGACTGGTCAGCTGTTGCAGCCAGTTATAATATGGGGCAATCAGGATTTTCGAGAAGACAAGAGGATCAATTTGCCAAAAACTACTACGACTTATACCTGAACGATGAAACGAGTAGGTATTTATTCAGAATTTTAGCATTCAAGGTGATCTTCGAAAATCCAGGTGAATTCGGTTTTCACCTAAGGGAATCCGACTTTTATATAAACCCTCCTCTCAAAAAAATTACTGTTAAATCCGACATTAAGAATCTTGCCAGCTGGGCAAAATCTCAAGGGAGCACCTACAAAGAACTGAAGCTTTATAATCCCTGGCTGCGCGATAAAGATTTGAATATAAAGCGGGGGAGAAGCTATGAAATCATGCTGCCAGAGTGATATAAAAAATAGCTAAAGTACTCACTTCTATCGCTTAAGCGAAAGTATTGTTTGTCTTTCAACTAGCGATCATCATTATTTTATTTGGAAAAATTGTAAGTATTAGATTAAATCCAATTGGTCCTTGCTTGAACCAATCCTGACATCTTGAGTTATACAGGTTGAAGTTTACTACCGTATGCGGATGAAAATTCGTACCTTCGCCGTTTAAAATTGCCCGTCGATTATATGAGTCAAGTCACTCCTGCACAGGAAGAATATATAGAGATATTTGGAGCCCGAGAGCATAACCTTAAAAACCTTGATCTGAAGATTCCCCGCAATAAACTAGTGGTAATCACTGGTCTAAGCGGAAGTGGTAAAAGCTCGCTTGCTTTTGATACGATCTACGCCGAGGGGCAGCGGAGATACATGGAATCTTTTTCAGCATATGCCAGATCCTTCCTCGGTGGGATGGAGCGTCCTGATGTGGACAAAATCAATGGTCTTTCACCGGTAATAGCCATCGAGCAAAAGACGACTTCCAAAAATCCCCGATCCACTGTCGGCACCGTGACGGAGATTTATGATTTTATGCGTTTGCTTTATGCCAGAGCTGGTGATGCTTATTCATATTTGACTGGGTCTAAAATGGTTCGCCAAACAGAAGATCAGATTATCGACTTGCTTTTTACAAACTTTTTAAACCAAAAACTATACATACTTGCACCAGTAGTAAAAGGGCGGAAGGGACATTACAGAGAGCTTTTTGAGCAAATCCGGAAAATGGGTTTTTCAAAAGTTCGTGTGGATGGAGTTGTAATGGAGATGTCGCCCAAAATGCAAGTGGATCGGTACAAAATCCATGATATTGAAATAGTAATTGACCGAATCGTAGCGGAAGAATCCGATCGTTTTCGCATTACTCTATCGTTGAAATCAGGTTTGCAACATGGCAAAGGTGTCATCATGATCCGCGATGAGAAAGGAGAAATTCATCATTTCTCTAAGTACCTGATGGATCCAGAGACAGGACTTTCCTATGATGAGCCGGCGCCAAATACTTTTTCATTCAATAGCCCGTACGGAGCCTGTCCTACCTGTAATGGCCTTGGGATAACTGAGGAAATAACTCGTGAAAGTATTATTCCAGATCCAACCCTCAGTATTACAAGAGGGGGAATAGCCCCACTTGGAGAATACCGTGATATATGGATTTTCAAGAAAATAGAAGCCATTCTCAAGCACTACAAGTGTAGTATGAGTACGCCAATCAAAGATCTTCCGGAAAATGTGGTCGAGATCCTCCTCAGTGGCGATAAAATAGAAGTAGCAGTAGATTCTATAAAACATCCTGGAACCAAATGGCATACGACATTCGAAGGCATTATTAACTTTCTGAAAAAATATCAGGAGGGCAGTTCAGACAAAATCCAAGATTGGGTGAGTGAATTCACCATCACACAGACTTGTCCAGATTGTAATGGATATAGACTCAAGCAGGAGGCACTTCATATCAAAATAGACAATTCGCATATCGGGCAGTTAGCCATGATGGATATTCGCTCTTTAGGAGAATGGTTTGAAGGACTGGAAAATAGGCTTTCTGAAAGGCAAAATGTGATTGCTGCGGAAGTCTTGAAAGAGATTAGGAAGAGAATCGGTTTTCTACTCGATATAGGATTGGATTATCTATCGCTTAACAGACCACTTCGGACTCTATCTGGAGGTGAGGCACAGCGAATCCGTTTGGCTACGCAGATTGGCACCCAGTTGGTCGGCGTGCTTTATATTTTGGATGAACCAAGCATAGGACTACATCAGCGTGACAACGAAAAGCTAATACAAGCTCTCCAAAGTTTGCGGGATCTGGGCAATTCCGTCTTAGTCGTAGAGCATGACAAAGATATGATGCTGGCCTCAGATTATCTCCTAGACATGGGGCCTGGCGCTGGACGACACGGTGGACATATAGTCTCTGATGGAACTCCAGCCGAAATATTGCAAACAGATGGCCTTACGGCAAAATACTTAGCAGGAAAGATCGGATTACCGGTTCCGAAAGAACGGAGAGACGGTAAAGATAAATCACTTGTAATTAAAGGAGCAACAGGAAACAATCTCAAGAATATCGATCTCAAGCTTCCACTTGGCACATTGATATGCATCACTGGAGTCTCAGGAAGTGGGAAAAGCACCTTGATTCATGAGACACTTTATCCTATTCTAAATCAGCATATTTACCATTCCAAGAAAAACCCAATGCCTTATCAAAGTGTGAAAGGCCTGGAGCATTTGGATAAAGTAATCGAAGTGGATCAGTCACCCATTGGTCGGACTCCAAGGTCAAATCCAGCCACATACACAGGGGTTTTCTCAGATATAAGGGCACTTTTCACAGAACTCCCGGAAGCTAAGATCAGAGGCTACAAACCCGGACGCTTTTCCTTCAATGTAAAAGGAGGAAGATGTGAGGATTGTGAAGGTGCTGGAATGAAGCTGATAGAGATGGACTTTCTCCCAGATGTACACGTACCATGCGAAACCTGTAAAGGCAAGCGCTACAATCGGGAGACGCTCGAGATTCGATATAAGGGAAAATCGATTTCCGATGTGCTCGATATGACTGTGGAACAAGCGGTAGAATTCTTCGATAAGCTTCCAAAAATCCTCAGGAAAATTAAGACGCTAAATGATGTAGGGTTGGGATATATCACCTTAGGCCAGCATGCGACCACCCTCTCTGGTGGCGAAGCCCAGCGGGTCAAATTAGCAACAGAACTCTCTAAAAAAGATACTGGAAAGACGTTCTATATACTTGACGAACCTACCACTGGACTCCATTTCCAAGACATCGAATTATTGATGTTGGTAGTAAACGGACTGGTGTCAAAAGGGAACACGGTCTTGATCATTGAGCATAATATGGATGTGATCAAAATGGCAGATTACATAGTGGATCTGGGCCCCGAAGGAGGAAATAAAGGCGGTACAATCGTAGTTCACGGAACTCCTGAAAAGGTCGCTGCAAGTCCGAAAAGCTACACAGGAAAATTCCTTAAAATGGAATTAAATAGCTATCGAGGGTAAAAATCATAGGTATCCTCCTTCTATCAAATTAAGAAAGAGGAGACAAGTGCGTTATTTATCTTTGAGTGATTATGAATAGAACAAGGCTGTATTGGTTGTTACAAATACTCGGTTGGGGAGGTTTTGCTCTGGTGAGTATTTTTCTGGCTTCACTGTCCCAAGGAGTTACTTATATTCAAATCTGGGCGTTTATTGTCTTAGCCGCAACTAACCTTATTTCTACTCATTTTTTACGTTATATAGTCAAAACGTATAACTGGTTTAAGTTGGGTATTTCTCAACTTTTGTTTCAGTCTTTTCTGGCTATTATCGCACTTTCTTTTGTCAACATAGTAGCTCAGATATTAATCAATATTGCTTTTGGTACGCTAAACCCTTCAGAAGATTTCAAAATCCTATTAATCCTCGCCAATCTTCTTCAGGCCATATTATTGTATGCTATTTGGTTTTTGATGTACTTCCTGGTTCATTTTCTTGACAACTACAATTCCACTCTAAAGTACGAGGCAAAAATCAATGAAATAAGGCTTAATCACCTCAAAAGTCAACTCAATCCGCATTTCATCTTCAATGCACTCAACAGTGTCAGAGCTCTTGTGGATGAAGATCCTATCAAAGCAAAAACAGCCATTACTAGAATTTCAAATATGCTTCGCTTTTCGCTGATGATGGATAAAAAGCAAACCATTGAATTCGGTGATGAACTAAATACCGTGAAAGACTATTTGGAGCTTGAATCAATTCGTTTTGAAGAAAGACTGAAAGTAGTGTACTATATTGAAGACGAGTCCTATAGCTATAAAATCCCCCCTATGATGCTACAAACCATCGTGGAAAATGGAGTCAAACATGGGGTGTCAAATCTGGTGAAAGGTGGAACTATCGAAATCAAGTGTAGAGAAGGATTGCATGATGATTTGTATATTCAAGTCAAAAATAGCGGTCAACTCACCCACCAACCTACTTTGAACTCTGATGACGAGCAGGGTCATGGACTAAGTAATACTGTACAAAGACTAAAGTTAATATATGGTAGTAAAGCTAGCTTCCGTATCTTCAACTCAGGGAATCAATTCGTTATCACCGAAATAAAAATCCCGAAACAAAAAGTTACATTCGAATAACAAACTCAAAAAAAATGCGAGCCATTGTAATTGATGATGAAAGATTAGCACGCAAGGAGCTGATCAACCTGTTAAATCAACTGGAAAGTGTAGAAGTGGTAGGCGAAGCGGTAAACGTGGATGATGCCAAAGATAAAATAGAACAGCTAAGCCCTGATGTCATTTTTCTTGATATTCAAATGCCTGAAAAAACTGGCTTTGAACTTTTGGAAGAACTCGATAACGTGCCTCACGTGATATTTACAACAGCTTACGATGAATATGCTTTGAAAGCTTTTCAGGTTAATGCCTTGGACTATCTATTGAAGCCAATCGAGCCAAAGCGACTCGAAGAAGCGATCATCAAGCTTCAGGGGAAAATGGATGGCTATTCAAAAAATGATGAATCGACGTCCTCCCATAGCCAAAAGAAACTTACGCTCGAAGACCAAGTTTTCGTCAAAGATGGAGACAGATGCTGGTTTGTGCGACTTTCCAATGTCCGCTTATTTGAGTCTGATGGCAACTATATCAAAGTGTACTTTGACAATTTCAAGCCGATGATACACAAATCCCTAAATGCCTTGGACGAGCGACTTGATGAGAAATCTTTTTTCCGGGCAAGTAGAAAACATATCATCAATCTAGGATGGGTAGAAGGGATAGAGCCTTGGTTCAATGGAGGCCTGGTAGTCACGCTCAAAGGCGGAGATAGAATAGAAGTAAGTAGAAGACAAGCAGCACGATTTAAAGAAATGATGAGTCTTTAAGTTTTATACCTTAAAAAAAGCATTTGATTTCATTGATAAATTATGTAAATAGAGAGGAATTGTAATAAACTGCAAGATTTAGTAGTTTTCACCATAAAACGCAACATCTGCCACCTACTTATGAAAGAAGAGCGGATTTTAATCGTCGAAGACGATATCAGCATCGCAGAAAATATTCAGGAAATATTAGAACTCCTGGGTTATGTCAACACAGACATCGCAAATTCTGCAAACCAATGCATCAAAATCATCAAGAAGTATCGCCCGGATTTGATATTCATGGATATCAAACTCAAAGGTGATAAAGATGGTATAGAACTTGGAGAAATCGTAAAACAAATGGTGGATGCACCGCTGGTTTACGTGACATCTTATTCAGATCCCACCATCATTGAAAGAGCAAAACGAATAAATCCAGCTGGATTTATTGTAAAGCCATTTAACACAAATGACATTCATGCTATCGTAGAGATTGTTCTCTATAACAAGCGGACGAAACCAGTTACCGAAACAGCTGCAGTTAGCACAACCAATGACAGTCCCTATTTAGTATCTGATGCCGTTTTCATTAAAGCCGATAATGCTTTTGAGCGAGTTTCTTACGGTGACATCTATTACATAGAGGCAAATGGAAATATGGTAACCATTTTCACCAAAAACAGAGACTACAATATCCGAAAGTCTATGAAGGAAATAGAGGAAATCCTTCCTTCTCAGTTATTCCTTCGGGTACAAAAGTCATTCATTGTCCATCTTGGACAAATAGAAAGCTTCAATACCAAAGAAATCACGCTCCATTCTGGTGCAGTGGTGCAGGTAGGGCGACAGTATTATAACAGTTTTCTAGCGAAGCTGAGCACTATCACAGAAAGTTAAAAACAAAAAGGTGGGCTATTACCCACCTCTTTAGCTTAACCAAACAATCAACCAAATCTACTCTTACGAGTATTCTTTATGGGGATTTCACCCAGTTTAGCTTATCAAAGGACCGAAGACTCGGTCCTTAATTTTCTGAATTCGTAGGCCTTTTCAGCTTTAGAACTTGATGTAATGTCCCTATTATAAGTTGGTTCAGAATATTCAATAAGGGCAGTATGCTGTGCAAGATTTGTCTCTACTTTAGCTTTCCAAACAATGGTAATTGCCATTACAAAGCCCAATGCAGCACAAACGTTTTTTTGGGAAAATAGTGAAGTAATCATGGCAGTAATAAGTTAGTTTAATTTCTATATCCTCTATATGCCAAAAAGTGACCCAAAAGATATAATTATCTTAAAATCAATGTATTAGGAGTATTTTAGGGCAATACCTTGTACGGTTTTGAACACCATATAGCCAGAGACGGACAATTGTTTAAAAGCAAGTAGGTTACAATGTTAAGTGAAACTTTCAAAAAATTTGCTTCACAGTTTCTCTTCTTAATCCAAAAAATCGAATCGCTTGAAGAACTTCTTCATCTGGACATAAAGAAAAAAAGCTCCAAATGGAGCTTTTTTAATGAGTTGAGGAAATGTTTACAACAACTCATTTGCCAGATTTGCCAGCTCTGAGCGCTCACCTTTCTCTAATTTGATATGCGCATAGAGCGGATGATCTTTTACGCGATCTATCAGATAGGACAAGCCATTCGACTGGGAATCCAAATATGGTGTGTCAATCTGGAATACATCTCCAGTGAAGATGATCTTCGTATTTTCCCCAGCTCTGGAGATTATCGTCTTGATCTCGTGCGGAGTCAGGTTCTGCGCCTCATCTACGATAAAGAAGATATTAGACAGCGATCGACCTCGGATGTAAGCCAATGGCTGAATTACCAGTTTCTCCTGATTCACCAATTCTGTGATCTTCTGAAATTCCTTATCAGTCTCTTTATATTGGTTTTGAATAAATTTCAGATTATCCCAAAGTGGCTCCATGTACGGGTTCAACTTGGATTTGATATCTCCAGGCAAATATCCAATGTCCTTATTACTCAAAGGAACTATAGGTCGAGCCAAGAAAATCTGCTTATACTCTCTTCTTTGCTCCAAAGCTCCCGCTAAAGCCAGCAAGGTCTTACCCGTTCCAGCTACTCCCTGAATGGAAACCAAGCGGATGTTTGGATTCGTGATTGCATGAAGAGCGAAGGTCTGTTCAGCATTTTTTGGCTTTATATTATACGCCAATTTTTTATCTACTCTCTCAAGGATACCTTCTTCTGAATTGTAATAAGCTAAAACCGAATTCTTATCACTTTTTAGAATATAGTAAGCATTGGATTGTCTTTTTCGGGTTCCCAAAACTGTTTTAGCCTCTACATATCCCTGCTCATAAAGTGTATTGATGTGATCTGGATTCATATTGTCAAGGATGTATTTCCCCGTGTTTTCCAGTTCTGAGATATTTTTAATCTTCCCCGTCTCGTAGTCCTCAGCAAGTAAATCAATAGATTTTGCCTTTAAGCGCAGGTTAATATCCTTACTCACCAAGATTACTTTTCTGCCCTTCTCGTGTTGCTTGAGATACAGCGCGCAGTTGAGAATCTTGTGATCATTCTTTTCCTCACCAAAGATTTCATTGGCATTGATCTGATTCTCCGGATTCATCAGTACCCTAAAATTCCCCTTAGACTTCCCGTTGAGAGGAGTCCAATTGTGAATCATATGGTCCTTTGAGAGTTTGTCCAGCAATCGGATGAATTCACGTGCTTCAAAATTCTTGGTGTCATTGCCTTTTTTGAATTGATCAAGTTCCTCCAGCACAGTGATCGGGATGACCACGTCGTGCTCGGCAAAGTTCATTATGGAGTTGTGTGCGTAGAGGATCACAGAAGTATCCAGCACAAAGATTTTCCGATCATTATCGGACTTGGCTCTTGGCATGCGCAGGTAGTGTAATGGTACTATGTGATTTAATTTAGATAAATAATTGGGCTATTGACAAGGTTTCAAAGAGAATTTATGATTAATTAAATGTGTCGGTTTCCTATGCCTTTGACTATCAATCCAATAAAAAAAGGGCAGAATTTATCGTTCTGCCCTTTTTCAAAAAATCAACCTTTTTTAATCCAGTAATGCTGCAATATCATCCTGACCTAGACTCTTCATGAAGCTTTCTTCCGTATTAATCAGCTCGCCTGCAAGCGCCAGCTTCCTATTTTGCAAAGCCATGATTTTTTCTTCCACAGTTCCGCGTGTGATGAATTTATAGATGATGACCTTGTTTTCCTGTCCGATTCTATGCGCTCTATCTATGGCCTGAGCCTCCACCGCAGGATTCCACCATGGGTCAAGCAAGAATACATATTCTGCTTTGGTCAGATTCAGACCTACTCCACCTGCTTTCAAGGAAATCAAGAAAACCTTGATCTCTTCATTTTCCTGAAATTTCTCCACCTGTGCCTGACGATCCTTGGTAGAACCATCGAGGTATGCGTATGGAATTCCTTCCTTCTCCAAATATGCTTTCACGATACTCAAATGTCTTACAAACTGACTGAAAACAAGGATTTTGTGTCCCTCAGAAATCGTTGACTGAAGCATGTAAGTCACGTCTTCCAGCTTGCCGGATTCTCCTTCGTAATCATCCCGTACTAACTTTGGATGATTGGCAATTTGGCGAAGCTGCGTAAGACCACGAAGCAAAGTGAACTGCTGATTGTTTCTGCCAGTACTCTGGATATCAGAGATAATCTTTTCTCGATAGTAGTTTTTCACTTCCTCATAAACTTCCTCTTGCGCAACAGTCATATCAGAGTACTTCACGTTGGTGATTTTCTCTGGCAAGTCCGTTGCCACCTGCGATTTCAGTCTTCTGAGGATAAATGGCTTAATCATCGCATGGAGTTTGGCAGATTTCCCAACATCTCCTTGCTTTTCGATTGGCAACAAAAACTGCTTCTTAAACGAATTCTGATTACCTAGTAAACCGGGATTGATGAAGTTCATCTGTGACCAAAGATCCATCGTACTATTTTCCACAGGAGTACCTGTCAGAATCAATTTTTGCTTGCTCTTCAGTTGATTTACAGCTGCAGCAATATTACTTCCTGGGTTTTTGATCGCTTGGGATTCATCTAAAATAATGTAGTTGAAGTAGAAGCCTTTCAGCACTTCAATGTCCAATCGAGTGATCCCGTAGGATGTCAGCACCAAGTCATAATCTCCAAATCTCCAAGGATCTTTGATACGCTGAGTTCCCGAATAAACTAGGATTTTCAACTCTGGAGTGAACTTTCTTGCCTCAAGCTCCCAGTTATAAATCAGGGAAGTAGGCATCACAAGGAGTGAAGTCAATCCAGGATTTTCTTCCATTTCATGTGCAAGTAGAGCGAGCGTTTGCACGGTTTTACCTAGTCCCATATCATCGGCTAAGCATCCACCAAACTTAAATTCATTGAGGAATCTAAGCCAGTTGTATCCGGCATGTTGATAAGGGCGTAGTGTTCCTTCAAAATTAGCCGGAAGTGTATATTCTTCGATAGAGCTAAAATCTCTAAGTCTCTCCAGTTTTCTACTCAAAGTCACCTGTACCAAGTTGCCTATCTCCATTTCTCTGGCTAGTGCCAAGTGATGCTTGCGCAAAACCATGACATTTTCATCTCCACGATCTTCCATGAAATTGAAGAGTTCGGAATAATTCACAAACCAAGAGGCTGGAATCACAGCAATCTCGCCATTTGGCAATTCGAACTCTGTTTTACCCTGAAGCAAAAGCTTTCTCAGCTTCGCAAAAGGCACGAGGTAAATCCCAAATTTGATCAGAGCCTTGACATCAAACCAATCAATGTTTTCATTGACCTCGATGGAAATTTGTGCTTTGCCGATATTATAGACCTTGCCTTTTGCATTTGGCTTTTGGACTATCCTGATCTTCTCTATATCCAGAAAATCTTCATTTTCACCAATCCACTCAAACGCTTCTGTCTTCGGTAAAGCGTCTTTCCCTATTTTGAATTCCAGGCCTTTGTCACGAAGTAATTTTAAATATGCTTTTTCTTTTTGGGTGCTGCGGATAGTTTTATAGAAAGTGTAACTATCATCTCCTTCTTCCAGTCTTACCGAAGCACCATTCTTTTCTGAACTTGGTGTCTGCACCGGAAAATCAATGGAACCGTACTTGAATCGAAGCTCAAATACGATTTTATCCTCCTCCAGCTTTTCTCCTTCCTCTCCAAAAAGGTTCTTTCCGGAACCTCCTGGCAAATCACTGATATTGATAAAAACCTCTGGTGTCCCGCGCTCTATATTAATATCAAACCCAACGGATTCTACATCGAATTGAGAAATCAAATTGGCCATAAAACCACGGTAGTAACTTGGCTCAATTCGCTTGTCGATGACAATGAATTTCTTGCTCAAAAAAGCTTTGAGTTTCTTCCCATCAATTCCTTTCTCAAAGTGATAAAGCTGCCCTTGAACAACCAACCATCCTGGTTCATTACTGATGAAATAGCCATTTTTATATTGCCAATCGAGCTTCTCTCCTTTGAATTTGATCGTAGGCCAATAATGTGTGTTCTCCTCATTTTTATGAAAATGAAATAATACACTGGCGCGCTCAGCATTTACTGTTATTTCACCCCAAACTGGGTTTCCATCACTTCCCATCTCAAAAAGCCTCTTGCCGATTAGCAGAGGCATTATTTTAGAACGCTTCTTCTCGATCACTTCCTCGATGGCATCCTGCGTCTTTTTGTCCTCGGTTTTTGGGTCAAAAATCTTCGCCAGATATTGCTTGGGACGGATATTTCCGCGCTTTATAAATGGCTTTACAACTACTTCTGGGTTCATTGAATCCATGATTTTGATCAAATCATAATCCGTCTTATTCAATCCAGAGTCAAATTCGCTTGCATTTGCAGAACTTATGTTTTGATAGGCCAAAGAAAGTCTTCCTTGCGGGTCTATCTGTATTACAAAAGATTCAATTAGAAGCCCTAGGAACTCATGGCTGTAAATAGAATAAATTATCTGAAAAGGTTTATCAGAATCAACTATCATATAATTATCGGAATGACACAACTTCCATCAGTTTGGGGTTAAGCAAATGGAAGCCAAGTCGCGGTTAGATATCCCAAAAAAGGGAAAAGCAAGTTGAAAATTACAAAAAATACTGCTCAAATTTATGGTTTGAGCCAATTATCTCCTATAAAACATGAAAAGTCCCTACAATCAGAGATTCTGACCCTAGGGACTTTTAGTGAGTTTTCGTAGATTTTTACTCAGAAATCGGATCTAACTCTCCTTTTTGGAATTGTTTATTATCTTCTGTTTTTTCTGGGAAAAACCTGCCTTGAAACATTAGAATCATAGCTACACCTACAAATATAGCAGCATCTGCCACATTGAAAATCGGCCAAAGAGCCGTGTAACTGCCACCCCACACAGGAATCCATTCAGGTAGATATCCTTCCCAAATATCAAAATAAAACATATCGACCACTTGGCCGTGAAACCATGGAGTGGAAGCGTTATATGGCGCATTATTTAGCCAAACTCCATAAAAGACAGAATCAATGAGATTGCCAATTGCTCCTCCTAAAATCATCGCGATACATACTATATATAAACGAGGTTGTTTTTTCTCTATGATGTGATATAGGTAATAACCTATTCCAACCATCGCAACCAAACGGAACGATGTAAGAAGCAACTTACCATAATCAGAACCCAGTTCCATCCCGAAAGCCATGCCTGGGTTGGTCGTGTAATGCAGCTTGAACCAGTCTCCGAAAATCGGAATCTGTCCAGGTGAACCAAAGTCCATCTGGAAATGAACTAGCATTTTCACCGCTTGATCAATGATGATCACTACTAGCGCAATGCCAAAGAATTTCAGGTATTTAGTCATTATATACGATTTGCTATTTTGCTTTTTCTACCAAAACAGCTAGTTCAAAATCATCCATATCAAGTACGGTCGCTCCTTTCAATTCAGCCAAAAGCTCTAGTTTCAACGCTTGTACTTCAGTTTGGATATATTCCCCAAAAGAATCAATTGCACTGTTTACCAACTCATTATCATTGGCAAGCTTGATATTGATCTTATCCTGTACTTCCAATCCCATGTCCTTTCTTAGATTTTGGATTCGGTTTACCAGATCTCTCGCGATTCCTTCTTGCTTCAATTCCTCCGAAAGGGTCACATCTAGCGCGACAGTCACACCTTGATCAGATGCTACTGACCACCCTGGAATATCCTGAGAACTGATCAACACTTCTTCCAAAAGCAGTTCTAGACTTTCACCGTCGAGATCAACTGATATTTTACCTTCACGTTCTATTTCAGCGATTTCAGCTTGTCCCCACTTATTGATTTCAGCTACCACGAATCGCATTTTTGGGCCCAATTTCTTTCCTAGCACAGGAAGATTTGGCTTTACATTTTTCACCAAGATACCGGATGCGTCATCGATAAACTCAATGTCTTTGATATTCACTTCGGATTTGATCAGATCTTCCAAGTGGAGAATCTGGTCTTTGATTTTCTCTTTTAAGATAGGAATCAAAATTCTCTTTAAGGGCTGACGTACTTTCATCTTCTCTTTCTTTCTCAGTGAGTGAACCAAAGAAGAAATCGTTTGCGATAATTCCATGCTTTCTTCCAGATCGGTATTGATCAAAGTCGAATCCGCAGCAACCCAATCAGTCAAATGCACAGAAGCTTTAGCATCAGATCCCGATTCGGTCAAATTCTGATACAACCAATCAGCATAGAAAGGAGCAAAGGACGACATCAATTGGGTGAGCGTGAGCAAAGACTCATAAAGCGTCTCGTAAGCCGCCTGCTTATCTGCATTCATATCGCCTCTCCAGAATCTTTTTCTCGCCAATCGCACATACCAATTTGAAAGCTGATCAACCGTGAAACTCATGATTGCGCGTGTCGCTTTGGTAGCATCGTAATTATCCATGGCTTCTTCTACTTCTGATATTAAAGACTGAAGCTTGGAGACAATCCACTGATCCAGCTCGGCTCTTTTCGCCACTGGTACCGCCATCGATTTGTCATAGACAAAAGCATCCAAATTCGCATAAAGCGCGAAAAAGTTATAGGTATTCTGAAGTGTGCCAAAGAAGCGACGCTGCACCTCAGTCACTCCATCCAGATTGAATTTCAAATTGTCCCATGGATTCGCATTGCTCAGCAGATACCAGCGTACCGCATCAGGACCGTATTCTTTTAAGGTCTTGAAAGGATCCACCGCATTGCCCAATCGCTTGGACATTTTGTTTCCGTTTTTGTCCAGCACAAGTCCGTTTGCAATCACATTTTTGAATGCAACACTGTCAAAAAGCATTACCGCAATCGCATGAAGCGTAAAGAACCAGCCTCTCGTTTGATCCACTCCTTCTGCAATGTAGTCTGCTGGATAGTTGGCTTTGAAAATATCATCGTTTTCAAAAGGATAATGCCACTGGGCATACGGCATAGCCCCGGAATCAAACCAAACGTCAATCAGATCTAACTCGCGGAACATTTTTTCACCTTTGGGAGAAACTAAGATGACATCATCCACATAAGGACGGTGAAGATCAAGAGCCTTGTCTTCATAAGGAGACTTCACCATGAACCCTTTGGCAATAGATTCTTGAATCCCAGTTTCCAACTCGGCGATAGATCCTAAACAAAGCTCTTCATTTCCATCTTCCGTTCTCCAGATAGGAAGCGGTGTACCCCAGAATCGAGAACGGCTAAGGTTCCAATCCACCAGATTTTCCAGCCAATTCCCAAAACGACCCGTTCCAGTAGCCTCTGGCTTCCAGTTGATCGTCTTGTTTAGCTCGACCAATCTATCTTTGTAAGCAGTGGTTTTGATAAACCAGCTGTCCATAGGATAGTAAAGTACTGGCTTGTCAGTTCTCCAGCAATGTGGGTAACTGTGCTCATATTTTTCAACCTTAAAGGCCTTATTTTCATTTTTCAGAATGATCGAGATGATCACGTCGGTACTCTTGAAGTCCGCCGCATTCTCATCATCCTCGGTATAGTTTTTCACATAGAAATCCTCCGCTCCATATTCTTTGTGGGCAGTGATTCCATGTTCAGCTACTTTTAACTTAAGGTATTCACCCACCATCGTGATGAATTTCCCTCGCTTATCCACAATCGGAACATCTTTTCCTTGATCATCCTTTACGAATATTCCAGGTACATTATTCTGCGACAAAGTTCTAAAGTCATCTGCACCGAAAGCCTTGGCAAGATGAACGATTCCTGTACCATCTTCAGTAGTGACATAATCACCAGAAACTACCGTGAACGCCGGATGTGGAAGTGCCAAACCAGTTATCGGGAACAGTTGCTCATATTCCCAGCCTAGCATATCTTTTCCTTTGAATTCCTCGATCACTTCAAACGGAATCAATTTGTCTCCACCTTTATAACCTTCCAATTTTAGCTCAGCAGCTTTTGGATTCAAGTAAGAATTCATCCTGGCTTTCGCTAAAATCACTGTGCAAGCATCGAACGTATATGGATTGAAAGTCTTCACTTTCACATAGTCCAGATTCTCCCCGATCGCCAAAGCCGAGTTGGCAGGCAAAGTCCAAGGTGTAGTCGTCCAAGCTAGGATATAGGTGTTTTCCCCATCTTTCAGTTTGAACTGAGCAGTGATGGAAGTGTCTTTTACATCTTTATAAGTGCCTGGTTGGTTCAGCTCGTGAGAACTCAAGCCCGTACCTGCAGCTGGTGAATATGGCTGAATTGTGTAGCCTTTATAAATCAGATCTTTCTCATAAAGCTTCTTTAGCAAGCTCCAAACTGACTCTATATATTCCGGCTCAAACGTGATGTATGGATCATCCAAATCCACCCAGTATCCTATTTTCTCCGTCAGGTCATCCCATTCATTTTTGAATCGCATGACCGTCTCACGGCACTTTTGATTGTATTCTTCTACCGAAATTTTCTTGCCAATATCCTCTTTGGTAATACCCAATTCCTTCTCCACCTGCAACTCCACAGGCAAGCCATGCGTATCCCAACCGCCTTTGCGTTTCACCTGAAAACCCTGAAGCGTTTTGTAACGGCAGAAAATATCTTTCAGGGTACGCGCCATTACGTGATGAATGCCTGGAGTACCATTTGCCGAAGGCGGGCCCTCGAAAAAAGTAAATGTCTCCGCACCGTCACGGTTAGCTACTGATTGCTCGAAAATCTGGTTTTCTTTCCAATACTTCAATACGGATTCCCCGATTTCGGGATAATCCACTTGTTTAAATTCCTGATATGTCTTCACTGTATCCTTTCTTAAGGGCAAGTAGGTGATAATTAATTTTTGGGCGTGTCCCCGTCTGAAAAAGCCGGGGTCGGGCTATCCGCTGTATCCACTGCGCTTCGCTTAGTGGATACAGCTGCTATCCCTCACGCATTCAAGGAAACATCCTCCTCAAATGAAGGCACAAAGATAGGAGAAATCCCCCTTTTTGGGAGGGTCAACCGGAAAAAATGGAAGGAAAGCCTAACAGACCAATAAACTACAGATCATTGAGAGAACTCTTTTACTATGTCATCTGACATTTCAACTCACGATTCTAGACTGTTGGCTCTTAGATCTTGATACTTACGTCTTTTTACTTTAAACTAATTGCCCATCTCCAATTTATAACTCACACTTCGTCCACCTCCCTGTGGTAAAAAGATTCCCAATTCGTTTAAAACCTGTAAATCTCGCGTGGCAGTCGCTTTGGAGGCTTTGGTGATAGCTATGTATTTTTTCGCTGTCATTCCTCCCTCAAAACCTGTTGGCTCTTCAGCGAGCATTCGATTGATAGCCTTCGATTGTCGGTCGGTCAGAATAGATTGATGCTTCGCAAAAAACTTGCTTTTCAGAAGCGTAAATTGAATTAACTCAGTGGCATAAACTTGAGCCTGAAGCACAGTGTCTGTGAAATATTCTAACCAATTACTAATTTCATTACTGGATTGAGCAACTTTCAACGCTCCGTAATAGGCATTTTTCTCCTTTTCTATTGCTGTAGAAAGACTGATCAAAGTAGTATGCCCCAACCCTTGATGCAACGCTTTTTCCGCCAATGCACGACCTATTCGTCCATTTCCATCCTCAAATGGATGTATGGTTTCAAAATACAAATGCGTGATCGCTGAGCGAACAAGTAGACTCGAGATTTCATTCACAGCATTGGGGGCAGTTGTATTAAACCATTTGATAAAGGCTTCCATTTCTTGTGGAACTCTTTTGCTAGGAGGCGCTTCATAGTGGACTTTTTCCTTGCTCAAAGCTCCCGAGACAACCTGCATAGGCTCTGAATCAGTGCGCCATTGTCCAGCCTCGATGTATCGATTTCCCTCCATCAGCATCTTGTGCCAATCGAAAAGCATCGCTTCGTTCAATGGTTCTGCATAGGAAGAACGTACATGGATCATCAGTTTGGCGATGCCTTTTGCGCGCTGATCTTTGACTAGCAAAGGTTGGTTTTCGTGAATTCCGAGATTTTTCTTGATCGACGACATTACGTCTAGACGACTGAGAAACTCTCCCTCGATTTCAGAAGTTTTGATTGCCTCTACTACCATCATTTCCAGAGTAGTCTCAGTTTGGTCCAAATCACCCAAACCAATAACCATACCTTTGATCTGTCCTGATTTCAATAGAAATTCTGCCAGACGTTTATCACTGGATTTAGCTTTGTAGCTGAAATTCGGCCAATCTGGATATTCCCAATTATATCTCATGAGCCGAATATACAACTTATTCGGCTCATAATACTACGATTTATGAGCCGAATAGAAGCGATAATCGGCTCATAGGTGTAAGAGCCTTTAAAAATGCCCATTTTTGCATCAAAGGCATTTACCTCTCCTTGTCTGTTTATATTTTCCGCGGACACTTAATATATTTCGATGAAATCAAGAATAGCTCTATACACATTGGCAGCAAGTCTGGCCTTTGCCTGCTCATCTGCGAAGGAAACCAACCTAGAAGAAACTCCCAAACTCTCTGGTAATCCGATTTTCGACGGCTGGTATGCAGATCCAGAAGGAATCGTTTTTGTAGACGAATACTGGGTATATCCTACCTTTTCAGCTGGCTTCACAGATCAATTGCACATCGATGCCTTTTCTTCCAAAGACCTAATCACTTGGGAAAAGCATGCTAATATCTTGGACACAGTAGCAATCAAATGGGCTAGACAAGCCATGTGGGCACCAGCGGCAATCGAAAAGGATGGGAAATACTACCTCTTCTTTTCCGCAAATGATATTCAGCGCCCAAGCCGTGACGGATGGGATCCGAATAATGACATCAACCATTTTGGAGGACTTGGAGTGGCAGTTGCTGACTCACCTGGAGGGCCTTTCAAAGATCACTTAGGCAAGCCTTTGCTTTCTGAATTCTATAACGATGCCCAGCCAATCGACCAATTCGTATTCAAAGACACCGACGGTACATATTATATGCTCTATGGAGGTTGGAGTCATTGTAATATCGGCAAACTAAATGCTGATTTCACGGGCTTTGAACTTTGGGATGACGGGGAGCTATTTCATGAGATTACCCCCGAGGGTTATGTAGAAGGGCCTTTTGTATTTATCAGAAATGGCAAATATTACTTCATGTGGTCTGAAGGAGGCTGGACAAATGATAGCTATAAAGTTGCTTATGCTATGGCTGACAAAATCACTGGGCCTTGGAAGCGCATTGATACAATCTTGGAATCTGATACCACTGTTGCGACGGGCGCTGGTCACAACTCGGTCATCCAAAAGTCTGGATCTGATGATTGGTACATGGTCTATCACCGTCGCCCAATTCCAAATGAAGGTCGAGATCATCGGGTGACAGCGATTGATGTCATGGAATTCAATGCAGATGGCACTATCAAGCCGATTAAAATGACTTTTGAGGGAGTGGCAGCGAATCCTATACTGGAATAAGCCCTATTTTAAGGTAATTTCAAAAATCCAGTAGAGTTGAACACAACTGGATTTTTTCATTTATTAATGCCATAAAAAACTTACTTTTAATATACTGACTGCCAACTATTAACACCATTTTTCTAAATCTAGTTAAGACTATTTTAATTACATCTGATTCTTCAATTTTGAATAGTTTTTTATGAAACCTTTTTCTAAACTCCATTTATGGTTGATCCTGCCATTCCTTGTTACATTAATAGGATTCCAAGGGTATTGGATGGGTTTTAGAGATGCCCCATTTCATTGGCATTTGCATGGACTTTCAGCCACCTTTTGGTATATATGTTTGATTATTCAGCCTTGGCTCTATCATAACCGACCTATAAGTGTCCATAGAAAAGTAGGAATGTTTTCTTTGATTATAGCGGGATTTGTTATTGCATCTGCCTTAAATATGATCATAGTGAGTTTACCTACGATGAGCGAACTATCACCCCTTTATTCTGTTAGGTATAGTCTTGCACTTGTGGACTGTATTTCTATTACGGGCTTTGCATTATCTGTCGTTCTTGCCATTACCTACGCACGAAATACCCAAGTGCATGCAAGATGGATGATTTCAACTGTTTTTTGGGTTTTATCTCCGGGTACCGTGCGGTTTTCATTTATTCCTCTGGGAGCGATATTTCAACCGAAAGCATTTTCTGATTTCCCATTCATTTGGACGGACGTATTCATCTGGAATGAAGTATTGATTTGCTTGATAATTCTTTATTTGATCATCAGGGATATTGTCAAACAAAAGACTGTTTACTTTTCTTATGTATTGATCCTGATTGTCAACTTACTTTTCATTCCAATAATAAATGGACTCAAAGACGCTCCTTGGCTTAGATCATTTTTTGAATGAATAGCAAAAGCAACAAACCTGACTGACTACTTCGAGATTGAAAGTAGATTATGAATATTAGTATTTTACTTTATACTCAAAGAGTAAAATAAAAATCCTAAAACTAAGTGCCTAGGAGCTTTCTTGTTTCTTGAATCTAAAATCTATAAAGTAACCTTCACTTCCTTCTTCTCTCCACCTCTCTCATAGCCAAGAAGCACTTCATCGCCTTTCTGAAAAGAACTTAACGCACGCATATAGCTCATCATATCCACAATCGTAGAATCACCCATTTGCAAAACTACATCACCTTTCATTAGACCAGCTGCTTGAGCAGGCTTGTCCTCAGACACACCGTCGATTCGCATGCCTTTTCCATCAAATAGGTAATCTGGGACTACACCCAAGGAAACTGTAAATCGAGGAGAATCTCCGTTGCTGTCTTTCGTCTTCCTGAAAGCAAGTTTAGGCTCAGCATCCAATTGATCCACTAAGCGATCGATGTATTTCACCACAAGCAATAATCCATCATAATTGATCAAGTCAGAGTCATCAGAAGGCTTGTGATAGTCTTCATGCTGACCTGTGAAAAAATGAAGAACTGGCAAATCTTGTAGATAAAAAGAAGTGTGATCAGAAGGACCCACGCCGGACTCTGAAGTGACTAATTTCAAACTATCCGCATTTGCCAAATCCAATGCTGACACAAAGCTTGGGCTAGTACCAACACCATTAATTGCAAGTGTCTTTTCTGCATTCAATCGACCAACCATATCCATATTGATCATGTAATTGACAGTAGTAAGATCGATGGTAGGATTCTTTACGAAATAATTTGACCCCCAAAGTCCATTTTCCTCCCCTGAAAAAGCAATGAATAGAAAGTTGCTGTTGTGCTTCTCATGCTTGAGAGTTCTTGCTAAAGCTACCAAAGCAGCAGTGCCGCTGGCATTATCATCTGCACCATTATGGATAGCTGAATCTCCACGATGCAATGAACCGCTTCCTCCCATCCCCAAGTGATCAAAATGAGCTCCGATCACGATTGTATTTTCAGACTTGTTGTCAATATAGCCAATCACATTTCTTCCAGTCACGCCTTCTCCATCTGTGCCGACTACTGCTTCTTCATGCGGATTGGTAGGTTTTGACACTGTGAAAGGCTGAAAATAAGCTTCCGTTCCTTTTGGCTCCAGTCCGATTTCTTTGAATTCTGCGGCAAGATATTCCGAAGCTTTTAGCTCGCCTTCTGTTCCGATAGCTCTGCCCCGGAGATTATCTGCTGCGAGATAAGTGACATCCTCTTTCAAGCCAGTTTTCAGACTTTCATCTGTTGGTGCAGTATTACAACTCCAAGTGAATAAAGCCACTGAAGCTGCTGCCACGTTATATTTTGATAGATATTTCATGTAATTTCTCATCTTCTGCCAAAGATAATAAAGCTTACCTTTGCGCAGCTATTACTTAAAAATCAATTCATTAATGAGACAAGTCCTTATTGCCCTGCTGCTACTTTCATTTGCTTGCAGCTCAAAAACTCAGGTTCAAACAGTAACCGAAACGGAAGTTCACTCTGCTTCAGACTCTTTGCTATTGACTCCTGAGGAAATGAACTATTTAAAAAACATCAAGCAACTGACATTTGGTGGAAATAACGCTGAGGCATATTGGTCATTTGATGATTCTATGCTGGTTTTTCAGTCTGATTATAAAGAATGGGGAGCAGACTGCGATCAAGTATTTTATACGAATTGGAAAACCGATGACTTGCAAAACAATCAGCCGAAGCGCCTAAGCACTGGCTTGGGCAGGACAACCTGTTCCTACTTTCTTCCTGACAATAAAAGTATCGTTTATGCTTCTACACATTTAGGGGGAGAAAATTGTCCGCCTGTTCCAGAGCGCAGAACTGATGGCAAATACGTTTGGCCGATCTATGATTCCTTTGACATTTTCACAGCTGATATGGAGGGAAATATAACTTCACAACTTACCAATGAGCCTGGCTATGATGCGGAAGCGACGGTTTCGCCAAAAGGGGACAAAATAGTATTCACTTCTCTAAGAAGTGGTGACATGGAGCTTTATACCATGAATATTGATGGGTCTGATGTGCACCAAATCACTTCAGATTTGGGATATGATGGAGGTGCGTTTTTCTCGCCTGACGGTACCAAAATCATCTGGAGAGCTTCTAGACCTACTTCTGATGAAGATGTAAAAGTATACAAGGATCTACTTGCAGAAGGACTTGTGATGCCAACAAGCATGGAGCTATATGTGGCAAATGCAGATGGAACAGATGTGAAAAAGATAACGGATCTAGGAAAAGCCAACTGGGCTCCATTCTTCCACCCATCTGGAGAAAAGATTATTTTTGCCTCGAATCATCAAACCGAACGCGGCTATCCTTTCAATCTTTTCATGATCAATCTGGACGGAACAGGTTTAACTCGTATCACACATGATGGGACTTTTGATGCCTTCCCTGTATTCTCCAACGATGGTAGATATTTGGTTTTTTCCTCAAATAGAAACAATGGCGGCACTAGAGACACCAATCTCTTCGTAGCAGAGTGGATAGGCGGATGATCCATAATTTTTTGAATAAAACAATAAACAATGCCGACATTTGATAAATCCTTTTATGTTAAAAAAAGAAATTATAATTTGAAGTAGACAAACAACCTTAACTATGAAAAAACTAAAGTCAATTTTGAGTCTTACGCTAGTGATGTTATTTATCTCAGCTATGACATTTACCTCATGTGGAGGGAAAAAAGGAGCTAACAACGAGACTGAAACAGAGCAAGCAGAAGGTGATGAGCATCCAGAAGACGGAGATAGTACTGAGCATCCAGCAGACGGAGATAGTACTGAGCATCCTGCAGATGGGGATAGCACTGAGCATCCTGCAGATAACTAATTCGTATTTCTCAAAAAAAGGGGATCCATTTGGATCTCCTTTTTTAGGATTTAGCTTTTCGCTGGAAAGAAAAACGGGAATTCACTTTTACTTCTTTTCCATTGATTTCAAGATACGGATAGGCCAGAAAATTGATGGGACCGGCTTCTGGGCCTGGGTTGATTTTTAGATCTCTACCTCGACTTAGTTCTATCCTATTGGCTGGGTGTCGTCCAAAATAGTAAGTAGCAAGGGCTGTGTATTTATTCCCCTCGCTAATATCGACTGGCCACCATTTTCCATCGGCATAGAACTCAGCCCAACAGTGATAACCATCTATACCTCCCTCATTTCTATCTGATGGAATAGAAGCACCAATAGCAAATCTGGCAGGAATATTCACCGATCGTGCTAGAGAAATAAAGAAGGAATGGAACTCCGTACAATTTCCCGTTTTTGAATCACAGGCATAATTTGAGTCACCATTCCCATAATTCCCGAACTTCATATAGCGCATATTATCAATGATGTAATCATACAATACACGCGCTTGTATCAAATGAGAATCGTTGATTTTATCACCAAGTTCCTCTTTGGCAATTTCCTCAAAACGTCCACCTGTCGGCATGAGTTTGGTAGAAGCCAGATAAATGGATTTGTCTGGCTCAGGAGCAGCATAGGGCCCCTTTTCTCTTCGTTTTACCGCATAAGTAAGGTTAATTTCCTCTCCGGAATTTTCAGGGCCCAAATCTAAGTACAACAACGTATTCCCATAATTACCTTCTTTGATTCGCTTCGCCCCTTCAGGGATTTCAACACTTACCAGTTCGATTTCTTGGAAATCATCGGATTCAGCAATCGGAATCCACAATTTTGCAGGTCCATCTAGTTGTGGTAGCTGGGCGGAATAATAAAACTCAAATTCATCTTTTCCTTCAACTACCCCCATCAAATCATTATTAGATTGTTCCAGCGGCAATTTAAACCAGGTTTTATCCTCCTTATTTTGCTTCCAGGAATAATAAGGTTTTCCATTGAACTTATGTACAGAAGTGGAAGTGACACCCATCGCTCCCGGTTCCCCATCCATAAAAAAATCCACGTCATAGACATCGCCACTTTCATCCACCAGATCTACACAGGCGAAATGGGTTTTGGGGCCTAGATTTGATAAATATTCCGTATGTACCCGGACCAGCTTCATCTTCAAATCATGGTTCTCATCTTTTACAGGAAATACTCCACCATTCTTTTCGGTTTGAACTGCTATAAAATCTTTAATACCTTTTTCAATTTCAGCAATATTTACTCTCGTGCTAGACTTTACTTTGGACTCACCTTCTTTTGTTTCGCTAGTAGTTGGCTCTTGTCCACAGCCAAAAATAAAAAATACTCCAATTAGAATTATGAGGCTATACTTTGCTTTTTCTTTCATGGTTTTTTGAGATTAAGGTCAAAGATAATAATCATTAATCTGTATGTACGCTTTTCTGCCAGTAAGCGAATTCTCTTTGGTCAACGGATTGGAAAACCGATGACCGAAGACCGAAGTAAACCAGAATTCAAGGTGTCTTTGGATCTTCGATCCTATAAATTTTCTACTGGCAAGATTCCGTATAATCACAATCATTAATTAGGCTAAGCAATTGCAAATCATAATCCCTAATGAGACCATAATTTATTGCCACGTTGATATTGCGATTTACTTTTATTACGACGACAGACCTTCAAGGTGATGCGGAGACATATGTCCTTTATACTTCAAACTCTCGTTTACGTTAGCCTTCAAAGGTAAATTATTTGGAAATATCAAGCGCCTCAGTTTTGGTGATGGAAACTATTTTTATTCCCATCCATCCATTTGAAAGAGTATATCCTTTCAGCCTTTTCATGATTAATCTGTATGTAATTGGTTTAACTCGTTTCACACATATTGGTACTTTTGACGCTTTCCCAGTAATCTCAAATGATGGTAATTACTTGGTCTTTTCCTCAAATAGGACCAACTGAGATGCAAGAGATTCAAATCTTTTTCTAGCTGATGGGATTATGTGGATAATTTATTATCAACCGATTTTTGTTTTTCAAATAAGATTTAAAACCATTATAATTATGCTCCACAATCTTACTTATTAATGAAAATAAGATATCTACTTCTTGTCAGTGCATTTGGTTTAATCACCTATCAGTCCTGTACCAGTACTAAAAAAGTATCCAGCAATGCACTAGCTTTAGTTACCTATGACAAAGACATACATCCAATTATGGTGGCACATTGCACCCCTTGTCATTATCCGGAAGGAGAGAAGGATCAGTTAGATACATACGACCGCGTTTTATCTCGGTTAGATGATATCCTCGACAGAACACAAAGAGACAGCTCCGAAAAAGGTTTTATGCCACACAAATTGAAAAAACCAGCTCTGAGTCAAGAGGAATTAGCAGTCTTCTTTAAATGGATGGAAGATGGAATGCTGGAGAAATAAATTCTAATTCTTTTATCAATTTCTACAATCCTCACGATTGGCGGTCTTTTTGTTTTTCAAACACTATGACAAAATGCAAAACAGCCATGAAAACGCTACCTACACTATTTTTCGTTGTCTTACTTCTAGTAGCTTGCAAAGGACCTAAGCAGGATTCCCCAATAGACGCAGCATTTTCCCCAGATGCTGAACACTTGGAGGAAATCAACACGGAGTGCTTTCAATACCTTGGTGAAAAAGACACCGTCCGACTCACGACGCATGTTGATGGTACAAACATCACAGGCACGCTGGATTACACGATTTTTGAGAAGGATAAAAACAGTGGAACTATCAAAGGGGAAATAAGAGATGACATGATAATCGCGGAATACACTTTTATGTCTGAAGGAGATTCTACCAGGCGACAAGTAGTATTTAAAAATACTGAAGAAGGGTGGAAAGAAGGATATGGTGAAATGAAATCTGTGGACGGAATACCCGTACAGGTCAACATAGATTCTTTGGATTATAGTCACAACATCGCTTTAACTCCTTTTCCGTGTGACTAAAACAAGGCTGCTCTATTTTGCTTTCTCCTATCAATTTCCTAATTTCTAAGCTCAAGTCTCCCAAAATCACCTTTTTCTGTGGCTGAAAACATCAGTCTGTTAAATTTTACCGCTTTTTGAATTGAGTCTATGAAATACTATACCCGATTGGTTTTACCCTTATTGGTGACACTTGCCCTTGGATTTTCAAAGCTATATTTCGGCGAATTATCCAAAACTTGGGAGGGTGTTTTCGCATACTTACCTAATATCAATACCGTTCTGATTATTTGTGGCTTTAGTTGGTGTCTGTTGGTTTTGACCAAGATTGGAAAAAAGGTCCTGCTCAAGCAATACGATATCAGTAAGGAGGATAATCTGAAAGCTCGGAAAGTCTATACTCAGATCAACGTATTGGAAAAAGTTGCCAACTTCATCATTATCGTGCTGGGAATCGGATTGATTTTGATCTCCTTTGAATCGATCAGACAGATCGGAGTTGGACTATTTGCCTCAGCGGGAGTAGCTGGGATTATTATCGGTTTCTCTGCGCAAAAAGCCATTGGAACGCTGATCGCAGGTGTTCAAATTGCGATTACACAGCCTTTCCGATTGGAAGATGCGGTGGTAGTCGAGGGCGAATGGGGCTGGATTGAAGAAATCAATCTAAACTATGTCGTCGTGCGAATCTGGGATCAACGGCGATTGGTTTTGCCGTCTACTTATTTTTTGGAAAAGCCATTTCAAAACTGGACTCGAACCACTTCAGATATTATCGGTTCGGTTTTTATCCACACCGACTACACGATTTCCTTCGAAGCACTTCGAGTGGAACTCGACCGAATCTTGGAATTGACTGATCTCTGGGACAAAAAAGTAAAAGTACTCCAAGTCACCGATGCAAAAGAATTTACCGTGGAAACAAGAATCCTAGTCTCTGCCAAAAACTCCCCTACGGTTTGGGATTTACGAGTCTATGTCCGGGAAAAGATGGTGGAGTTTATCCAGAAAAACTATCCTGAAAGCTTGCCCAAAACTCGAGTTTCACTAGATCAATCGAATGCTAAGGATTCAAGTAAAGAGATTTAAAGCAAATTTTAGCAGTTCAGAAACCTCTTATAATACTTATTTAAACCGCTGGACTAATAAGTTTTAACTCACAACTTTATGTGGACTTGCCCGATTTGTGAACGCGACTTGAAGAAAGATAATCAATGGCACATGTGCAGCAAAGCGGAACTGAGTACGCTTTTCGAAAGGAATCCAAAAGAGTTGGAGTTCGCTTTTGACAAAATCTTAGCAGAGATCTATGAATGGTATAAGGTCATAGTCAGCAACACTCAAAATGCGGTCATGTTTGTACACCGGCAGACTTTTTTGATCATAAGACCAATGAGCAAGTTCTTGGATTTGAAATTCTACTCTAAAGATCAACAGCCCTGCCCACCTTTTTTCAAATCGACTCAAGTATCCAAAAAATTCGAAAATCATTATCGGATTTCAAGTTTGGATGAACTCTCACCTACTTTGATCAGATTAATCCGTCAATCCTATGAACTCCTCTAGATGATGTTTTTCTTTATAAAGCGCATTTCAGCACCTTCAAAAATGGAATTCTTTACTTTTTCTCCATTGCGAATTTTATTTGTCTTTCTTTTCATCAACAGCTTGGCTTTCGCTGCTTATTCACAAGAAAAAGAGGAAACAAAGTCAAATTTCAGGATTTCAGGCTTTATAGACGCATATTATGGCTACGACTTCAATAGCCCGGAGACTGAAAAAAGACTTCCTTTCCTTTATAATCACACTCGGGCTAAGCAATTTGCCATCAATCTTGGGTTGGTCACAGCAAACTTCGAAAAAGGGCGATTTCGTGCAAACTTAGGAATTCAGCAAGGAACCTACGCTCAGGATAATTACAGTGCCGAACCGAAGCTACTTCGATGGCTGAATCAAGCCAATGCCGGGTTTGCCCTCAATACAAGTAAAACAGTATGGCTGGATGCCGGGCTGATGCCATCTCACATTGGATTTGAAAATGCTATTTCAACCAAAAACCGCACTCTATCCCGATCCTTGATTGCAGAAAATAGCCCCTATTTTTTGACCGGTGCAAAACTGGGTTGGCAAGCAGATGAGCGTTGGTATTTTTCATTTTGGGTAGCCAATGGCTGGCAAGTCGTTCAGGCGATCGAAGACAACTCTATTCCATCCATTGGAACCCAAGCTAATTTCGAATGGTCTCCTAAGCTGACGTTAAACTGGAGCACCTTGATTGGTAATAATTATCCTGATGAAACGCGGAGACTTCGCTATTTCAGTAATCATTATTTGATTTGGAACCCGACTTCACTATGGGAGATTATTGCAGGAGTGGATCTGGGCTGGGAACAGCAGTCAAAAATTTCTACAAATTCGAGTTTTTGGTCGGGCGGATCATTGATTCTGGGCTATGAATTGAGCACAAACTGGAAAGCTGCGATTCGGGGAGAATATTACACGGATCCCGATGGAGTCATCGCAACTAATCAAAATGGTGCTGGGTTGAAGACCAGCGGTTTTAGCCTAAATCTTGATCGCAGCTTTAGAGATTACTTGATTTTTAGAGTTGAGTCCAGGTATTTGATCAGCCCCGAATCTCAATTTTTGAGCGAGTCTAGACCATCGAACTCTGATTTCTTTTTGCTGGCATCTATTTCAATTCATTTGCATTAAGACATAGAATGTCTAGTTTCAGGAAAATAAAACAGCAATGAGCTACGAATACTTGATGTATTTTCATTTACTCACAGTAGTTCCCTGTATTTTTTTGGGAGGCTTTTTGCTTTTAGCCCGAAAAGGTGGGGAAGTTCATAGAAAGCTAGGTATGGTTTATATGAGCCTAATGATGATTACCGCTTTCATAGCTATGTTTATCCAAGCGCAACTAGGGCCAATGCTATTTAACCACTTCGGGTACATTCATCTTTTTTGCCTTCTCGTATTCTGGACTGTACCTACTGCTTTGATCGCCATCAAAAAGCGCAAAATCAAAACACATCAACGTAAAATGATCCTCCTGTATGTGGGAGCAATCATTTTGGCAGGAGGCTTTACGCTGATGCCCGGCAGGTATTTGCATCATTTATTTTTTGGTGCGTAATCATCCAGTTTTATCCAAAAATAAGGTTTTCACAATTATTTAATCAAATGATTAAAATAAAAAATTAAAACACTTGATTTACAGTGATTACTTCATTTACTTTGTCCAATAGAAAAAGGAAAGCATGGCTAAAGACGTAAAGGACAATTCCACTGAGGAGAAAATTAAAAATGCCGCTCGACGTATATTCCAGCAGAAAGGCTATGCAGGTACTCGCACGAGGGATATTGCAGAAGAAGCAGGTATCAATCTCGCACTTTTGAATTATTATTTCAGAAGTAAGGAGCGCCTGTTTGACCTGATAATGACCGAAAGTTTGGAGGAGTTTTTTCGTTCCCTTCGCTCCGTTTTCGATGATCCCAATACTGATTTTGAAGAGAAAATCCGTCGGATGGTAGAGAATTACATCGAAAATCTAACAGCAAATCCGAACCTACCGATTTTCATACTCAGCGAATTGAGAAGCCATCCTGAGGAGCTCATCAAAAAAACCGGTGCTAAGAATGTTCTTCTTAATTCCGTGTTCATTCAGCAACTCGAAGAGGAGATTGAAGCCAAACGTGTAAAGCCCATCAAACCACTTCACTTTATGATGAATATGTTGGGAATGACTGTGTTTCCATTTATAGGAAGCCCGATGATCAAAGGCATGGGAAATATCGATCAGCCTGAATTTGAAAAGCTTATGCAAGAGCGAAAAACCCTTATTCCAGTCTGGATTAAGGTAATTCTTACTCCCTGACTATTTTTGACTAGTCGTTAATCATTTGATTAAAAAAATACATACAATGAAAACATCAAACTTGAATGTGCTGCTACTCTCTCTTTTGCTGTTCATCGCAAATCCATTTCTTGCAAATTCCCAAACTTTGACCTTGGAGCAATGTCAGGATTTGGCTCGGCAAAACTATCCGTTGATCAATCAACTGGAACTGATCAACCTTAGCCGGGATTTTTCGGTTGAAAATGCTGGTAAGAGAAACCTACCTCAAATCAATCTTGGAGGTCAAGCCACTTACCAATCAGATGTGACTGGCTTTCCCATCGATATTCCGAATCTGGAAATTCAGCCCATTGCCAAAGATCAATACAAGTTGTTTGCTGAAGTCTCTCAGCCACTCACCAGTACTTCCGGAGTGAAAACCCAAAAGCAATTGGCTGAAGCTAACGCCATGACTCAAGCCCAGCAACTTCAAGTGGAGCTTTACCAACTTAAAGGCCGAGTGAACCAGGTTTACTTTGGGGTTTTACTTCTAGATAAGCAGCTACAACAAAACGAAATCCGACAAAATGATATCCAAGCGGGAATCTCCCAAACCAAAGCAGCCATTGAAAATGGAACAGCTCTTCAGTCTTCCTTAGATATTCTGCAAGCCGAACTCCTGAATGCAGATCAACAACGAATCGAGCTTGCAGCAAATCAGCAAGGCTTTACCCAAATGCTAGGCTTGCTTATCGGGCAGGAAATAAGCTCCGCAGTAAGTCTTCAGATTCCGATTCTTCCAGCCCTTTCGCAAGAGATCAATCGCCCTGAACTCGGACTCTTCGCAAGCCAAAAAGGGTCTATTTTGCTTCAGCAAGAACTCATTTCCAGCAAAAATATTCCTCAGTTGAATCTCTTTTTCCAAGGAGGCTATGGCCGGCCGGCACTGAACTTCCTAAGCAATGACTTCGATTTGTACTATCTCGGTGGTCTGCGCTTCAACTGGAATATCTCCCGCTACTATACTTCATCTCGAGAGAAAGAACTGCTCAATCTTAACCTGGTTGCTATCGTACTTCAAGAGGAAACCTTTCGTCTCAATACCAAAATCGCTTTGACCCAACAAGAGACCGAAATCGCGAAATACCTCAAACTGATGCAGACCGATAAGGAAATCATCACACTTCGAGAGCGAGTTCAAGCTTCAGCAAGCAGTCAACTCGAATATGGAACGATCACTTCCAATGATTTCCTGACCTACATCAATGCAGCAGATCAGGCCCGTCAAAATCTCGCTTTACATCAAATCCAACTTCTTCTGGCCCAATCCAATTATCAAATCACTTCAGGCAATTAAAACTTAGCTCATGAAAACCTTCCAAAAAATCATTTTCGCCTCGCTTTTTCTGCCTCTAGTTATTGGCTGTACTGAAGAAAAAACCTTCGACGCATCAGGTTCATTTGAAGCAGAAGAAACTATTATTTCTGCTGAAGCTTTAGGAGTTTTGAAGCAGTTTGACCTCGAAGAAGGTCAGGTCCTCTCAGCTAATCAATTCATTGGCTATGTCGATAGCGTTCAACTTTTCCTAAAAAAGAGACAGCTCGAAGCTCAAATAACTGCGCTTTACGGCCGTAAACCGAATATCTCTGCTCAATTAGCAGCTCTGGAAGTGCAGCTTAAAACTGTGAATTTGGAAGCAAATCGTGTCAGCAATCTGGTCAAAGCTAATGCTGCCACCTCAAAACAACTTGATGATGCAACCGCACAGGTCGCTATGATCGAAGCTCAGATTGTAGCGCAGAAGTCCACCCTGAATATCTCAAGCCAGGGCATCAGCAATGATGCTACACCGATGGAAGTGCAGATCGCGCAGCTAAACGATCAATTGGAGAAAAGTAAAATCATCAATCCTCTAGCAGGAACTGTGCTGAGCAAGTACGCAGAGCAAAGTGAAATGACTGCCCCCGGTAAACCGCTTTACAAAATCGCTGACTTATCGAATATAATCCTCCGCGTCTATATCAGTGGGAATCAACTTTCACACGTAAAGTTGGGTCAGAAAGTAACCGTCCACACAGACAATGGAGAAGGTGGTTTTGACCAAACGGAAGGCACTATATCTTGGATCAATGACAAAGCGGAATTCACTCCAAAGACCATACAAACCAAGGATGAGCGTGCCAATATGGTCTATGCCATCAAAGTGGATGTACCAAATGACGGCAAGTTCAAAATCGGAATGTACGGTGAAATCAACTTCCTGTAGCAGTCATGGTAACACTCCAAAACATATCGAAAACATATAACAAAGGGGCTATAAAAGCAGTTGATCAGGTATCCTTTAAAGTGAAAAAAGGCGAGCTTTTTGGACTCATCGGCCCTGATGGGGCAGGGAAAACGAGTATTTTCCGCATGCTCACTACGCTATTGATTCCTGACGGAGGTGTTGCCTCGGTCAATGGTCTTGACGTCGTCACTGGCTACAAGGAAATACGAAAGCAAGTTGGCTATATGCCTGGGAAATTCTCACTGTACCAAGATCTGACGGTGGAGGAAAACCTAAACTTCTTTGCAACACTTTTCAACACAACAGTCCAAGAAAACTATGACCTGATCAAGGAAATCTATGTGCAGATCGAGCCTTTCAAAACTCGAAGAGCAGGTAAGCTTTCTGGGGGAATGAAGCAAAAGTTGGCTCTGTGCTGTGCGCTGATTCACAGGCCAACGGTTTTGTTTCTGGATGAGCCTACTACTGGCGTAGATACTGTATCACGTAAGGAGTTTTGGGATATGCTGAAGCGACTTAAAGACCAAGGAATCACAATACTTGTCTCTACTCCATACATGGATGAGGCGACACTTTGTGAGCGAATTGCCTTGATCCAAGGAGGAAAAATCATGTCCATCGATACGCCAGAAGCCATTATCAAATCTTATCCTTCGCCTCTTTTCGCAGTGAAATCATCAAAAATGAGTGTGCTGCTAGAAGATTTGCGCAAGCAAGATCAGGTCAAAAGCAGCTTTGCTTTTGGAGAATTTCATCACCTCACATTTAAAGAAAATTTACCGGAAAATCAACAATCGCTTCTAAATGACTTGGAAAAGCTAGGCCATACTTGTTTAGAAATGAAGGAAATTACACCTACGATAGAAGATTGTTTTATTCAATTAATGAGCCATTGATATGAAAAATGTAGTCATCAAAACGGATAAGCTCACCAAGAAATTTGGTGATTTCATTGCCACGGACGCAATCACCTTCGAAGTCTATGAAGGTGAGATATTCGGGTTTCTCGGTGCCAATGGAGCTGGTAAAACTACGGCGATGCGAATGCTGTGCGGTTTGTCCATACCCACTTCGGGTGGAGCCACGATTGCCGGATTCGATATTTATAAAGAAGCGGAAAAGATAAAAGCAAACATCGGCTACATGAGCCAGAAATTCTCTCTTTACGAGGATCTGACAGTAATTGAGAATATTCGGTTTTTCGGTGGAGTTTACGGACTCAGCGACAAGGAAATCAAGGAGAAAAGTGATGACCTGATTGATTTGCTAGGATTGAAAGAGGAGAGTAAAAAGCTCGTGGGATCACTTCCCCTAGGCTGGAAGCAAAAACTTGCTTTCTCAGTTGCGATCATTCACGATCCGAAAATCGTCTTTCTCGACGAGCCGACGGGCGGGGTGGATCCTGTTACAAGGCGACAGTTTTGGGATCTGATCTATGAGGCATCCAATCGCGGAATCACGATCTTCGTGACTACTCACTACATGGATGAAGCGGAAT
The DNA here is from genome assembly GCF_002150685.1 of Algoriphagus antarcticus. Taxonomy (GTDB): domain Bacteria; phylum Bacteroidota; class Bacteroidia; order Cytophagales; family Cyclobacteriaceae; genus Algoriphagus; species Algoriphagus antarcticus. The sequence continues at coordinate 103,237 of NZ_MSSW01000019.1, read as the reverse complement.
ATTGCAATCGCATCTCGATGATGGTAGACGGGGAAATGAAAGCGCTTGACACGCCGACGAACCTCAAGAAAACGTACAATGCAGCTTCGATGGACGAGGTTTTCTTTGAATTAGCCCGCGGGGCAAAACGACAAGCAGACTAATATGAAGCAGTTTTTCACTTTTGTCAAAAAAGAATTCTATCACGTGTTCCGGGATCGAAAGACTCTTTTGATGCTCTTTGGGCTTCCAATTGCGCAGATTATGCTCTTTGGCTTTGCGCTAACGAATGAGATCAAGGATTCCAAAATCATGGTGGTTGACTACGCCAACGATTCCGCATCCAAGGAAATCATCCAAAAGCTAGCTGCCAGTGATCAGTTTGAACTACAAAAATCACTGATGAGTCACCGAGAAATAGAAGCTGCCTTCAAGCAAGGAATTGTGAATCTCGCAGTGGTTTTTCCCGCCAACTTCAATTCAGATCTTTTGTCACAAAACTCAGCACAAATCCAAGTGATTGCTGATGCTTCCGATCCGAACAAAGCAAATTCGCTGACTAATTATGTGAATAACATCGTGCGGGATTACCAACAGGAGCGCGTGAATGAATCTCAACTTCCTTATCAAATCCAGGCGGAAATCAGAATGCTCTACAATCCAGAGTTGAAAGGTGCGACGAACTTTGTGCCTGGTGTGATGGCCTTGGTTCTAGTGTTAGTATGCGTGTTGATGACCTCCATTTCTATCGTTCGTGAAAAGGAAAACGGTACGATGGAAATCCTCTTAGTTTCACCATTTAATCCCTTTTTGGTGATCATCTCTAAAGCCGTCCCCTATTTTGTACTGTCTTTAATCAACCTTACGGTGATCTTACTGCTCTCCATTTTCTTAATGGAGATGCCTTTTGAAGGAAGTCTTTTACTCTTCTATGCTGAGAGTAGTTTACTTATCATTGCGGCACTTTCACTGGGACTTTTGATCTCCAATAGTACGGATTCTCAGCAGACTGCTATGCTACTTGCACTCATGGGAATGATGATTCCGACCATGCTATTCACAGGGTTTATGTTTCCGATAGAAAATATGCCTGTGCCTCTACGAATCATTTCCAACGTGGTACCGAGCAAATGGTATTACATCATCGTGAAATCGATTATGATCAAAGGTTTGGGCTTTTCGGCGATCTGGAAGGAAACACTGGTGCTGGTAGGAATGACTGCTTTCTTCCTTTTTGTGAGCTTCAAAAAATTTAAAATCAGACTCGCATGAGAACCCTACTATTCCTGCTCAGAAAAGAGTTTAAGCAGATTTTCAGAAACAAATCCCTGCTTCCGATGATTTTTGCCATGCCATTGATCCAGCTGGTGGTGATGCCATTGGCGGCAGATTATGAGATCAAAAATATCAATATTTCGATTGTCGATCACGACAGAAGTCCCTATTCTCAGCAGCTGATTTCAAAGATTACAGCGTCTGGGTATTTCGTATTGGCAGATTTTGGAGATTCTTTTGATGCTGCTTTTCAGCAGATCGAAGAAGAGAAGTCTGATTTGATTCTGGAGATTCCAGCGGGTTTTGAAAGAAACCTCGTTCGGGATAAACGCGAAAAACTATTCATTGCGGTGAATGCCATCAACGGCACAAAGGCGAATCTTGGCGGAGCATACCTCAACCAAATCATCCAAAATTACAATGCCGAAGTCAGACTAGAATGGATAAACCCGGCTCGATTCAATACCATACCTCAGGTGGAGGTTGCTTCCTCTAATTGGTTTAATCCATTTATGAATTATCGATTCTTCATGGTTCCTGGGATCTTGGCATTTCTAGTGACGATGGTCGCCGCATACATGTCTGCATTGAATATTGTGAAGGAGAAAGAAGTCGGAACTATCGAGCAGATCAATGTCACCCCGATCAAAAAGTATCAGTTTATCCTCGGAAAACTCATCCCTTTTTGGATCATTGGTGTTGTTATTTTCAGCATAGGATTATTTTTCGTTTCACGAATCTTATATGGAATAGTGCCGATCGGAAGCGTATTTCTCCTTTATGGCTTTCTGGCTATTTATCTTGTGGCTCTTTTGGGACTGGGATTGCTGATATCCACCTATAGTGACACGCAGCAGCAGGCGATGTCGGTAGCCTTTTTTATCATGATGATTTTCCTTCTTATGAGTGGACTATTCACTCCGATCGACAGTATGCCCGAATGGGCACAAATTGTAGCATACTCCAATCCTCTTACTTATTTCATAGAAGTCATGCGAATGGTGATGCTGAAGGGAAGTGGATTTTTGGATATTGCCAGACACCTTCTGGTCATGATCGGCTTTGCAATCTTTTTCAATACCTGGGCGGTTTTGAATTATCACAAGTCAACATAATTTGAGTTAGAAACTTAAATTTTTTTCTAATAGATCTTCATTATGAGCCCTTCAGCTCTATTTTGAAAATTTTTGAGAAACAGAACTTTTTTCTAGACAAATTCCGTTATCTTAATGGACAAATTCCCGATAAAAATTGTGGCCAAGAAAATTCAACATGTAAATGAGCCAGTTATGGCAGCATATCGCACTTCAGCAGTCTCGGTCCGGTCTATCTTGGATTTGGCGATTGGCTGGTTAGAGGAGCCGTTGAGTAGAGTCGATACATTTCGTAATGGACTGGAGAAGAGTGCTTTCGAAAACCTCAAAGAGCTATCCGGTTTGGATTATAACACGCTTGCTGGTGCCTTAGGTGTTTCCACCAAAACACTCCAGCGCAAGGAAGTTTTTGATACCATTCAGTCCGAAAAGATCTATGAATTGGCTGAATTGTACGCCTTAGGTGTCAATTACTTTGGGAAGGATGGCTTTAGACGATGGATGGAGCGACCGCTTTTTTCGCTCGGGAATCGCAAACCGCTTGAGCTGATTGATGTATCTGCAGGAATTGACCTGCTCAAAACAGAAATCTTGCGCATGCAGCACGGGATCGCTGTCTGAACTCTATGAAGTCCTATCGGATCGCCACGAATCAGTACAATGATACCAGTGGTGAAGGAGCAAGGTTGTATGGTGGCAGATGGAATCTTCCAGGTTCTCCTGCAATCTATGCTGGATCTAGCCTTTCGTCTTCTCTTTTGGAAAGGCTGACTATTGACCCTGAATTGTTTTCCTCGGAGCGCTATGTACTATATTCCGTGATGGAAATCATCATACCAAACGATTTGATATTTACCCCAGAAGAGCAAGACCTACCGATCAATTGGAATTCTATTCCGTCAGTTAGTTCTTCTCAGAAATACGGTTCAGACCTATTAAATTCTGGAATTCTATGTTTTGCTGTTCCGTCGGTGGTAGATTCGAGTTCGTTGAATTACGTGATCAACACACTTTCTGACAACTTCAATCTCTTGGAATTCAAGGTATATTCGCTTGAGTTGGATAAGCGGATAGTCAGGTAATTTAAAGCCTATCCAAATCCTTCAAATAACTCTCTGCCTGTTCAAGCAATTCCTCCTTATTTTTCAACTTGTCAAGGGTGCGGTAGGCCATTCCGATTCTGGGGTTTTTCTCAAGTTTATCCCTGTTTCTATCGTAAAAATGCCAGTAAAGACTATTAAAAGGGCAAGCTCCTTCTCCTATTTTTATCTTAGGATCATAGGCGCAATGCGTGCAATAATTGCCTTGTTTCTTGATGTAGTTAGCTGAAGCTACATAAGGTTTAGTACCCACGATTCCTCCATCTGCAAACTGGCTCATCCCACGAGTATTGGTAATTTCTACCCATTCGATCGCATCGATATACACTCCTAAGTACCATTTATCCACCTCATCTGGATGAATCCCCGCAAGCAAAGCAAAATTACCTATTACCATCAATCGCTGAATGTGATGAGCATAAGCCAAATCCAATGACTGACCGATGGAATGACTCAGACATTTCATTTTGGTATCGCCCGTCCAAAACCATCCTGGCAACTTCCTTTGATGATTAAAGAAATTCATTTCTGCAAAATCTGGCATTTTTGCCCAGTAAATCCCCCGCATATATTCTCGCCATCCCAGGATCTGACGGATGAAGCCTTCTGCCTGCGAAATATCAATTTCATCTTGATGGGCCTTCCAATAATTCTCCACCTTTTTCACTACCTCCAGCGGAGAAAGCATTTTGGTATTCAAGGCAAAACTTAATCTGGAATGGAAAAGAAATGGATCCCAAGTGGTCAAGGCATCCTGATAATCTCCGAAATGAACAAGTAGGTGGTTACAAAAATGATCCAAGACTTCCAGACTTTCTGCGCGCGAGCAAGGCCAGGCAAAAGGGCTATCGCCCACATTTCCAATAGTTTTTACCTGAGCTGTTTCGAGCATTTCCAGAATTTCGGATACGTTCTTTGGATGGAGTTTTGGCTTGCTCAACAGGCGTTTATCTTTCAGAGCAGCTCTATTTTCATGATCAAAATTCCACTTGCCTTGTACCGGTTCTTTACCATCCATTAGAATATTAAAATCCTTACGCATTTGATGATAAAAACTCTCCATCAGAAATGTTTTCTTGCCTTGAAAGAAATCTTTGACATATTCCCGCTCCGTCAAAAAATGTTCTGAATCAAAGCTACGGCAAGGAATAACCAGGTTTTTGCTGATTGATTTCAATTGCACATCCAAGCGGTATTCGTCTGGAAGCTGGTATTCGAACTGATCAAAGTCGTGTTTCTTCACAAGTGCCATGATCATTTTCTCCAAATCTTGTGTGTTATCCTCCTGATCCAGTTGGACATAATTGACCTTATGCCCTTGATTTTTTAGATGCTCCGCAAAGTTTCTCATACTTAGAAAAAATGCAATTACTTTTTGAATATGATGATGCACGTAATCGGTTTCCTGCCTCAGCTCTAGCATCAGATAAGTAATGGAGGGGTCTTTCTCTGAAAACCAGGAATGCTGAGAGTTAAGCTGATCACCTAAAATTAATCGTAGCGTTTTGGCCATAAAAAATATCTTTATCCTAAAAGCCAATTTCCTACTGCTTTGTTTTGATCAATACTTAAGCGTGGTTCCAAAATAGATAGAGACTTTTAAAGACCAGGATTAGTTTAAAAAGGCTGTTAAGCTAAATGTGACTTGAATAAATATTATAATCAGTTGTTTTCAGCTTAATACTTAAAGCAAGGAATAACTCTTCCTCTCTGGTTTCTGTTCTTATAAGCACCCCATAAAAATGAATAGGTAAGTGAAATCTCATGAGCACCTCCGCTACTTTCAGACCTAACTTTGAAATGGTCACATCATAAGAATAGCCTATGTCAAGACCATTTTCCACATTTGTCATAATTATACCAAAGGAAAGTAAGATGTGGTATTAAGAAATTAAATATCTAAAACGACCTGATTTTTGATTAAATCCTCAAATTCCTCTCTTTTTCTTATCAAATGGGCCTTTCCTTCCCATACCAAAACCTCTGCAGGACGTAGCCGAGAGTTGTAATTGGAGGACATACTTATGCCATAAGCCCCAGCATTTTTGAATACCAAAAGATCTCCTTTCGTGACAGTCGCGAGCATCCGATCTTTAGCCAGGGTATCCGTTTCACAGATATATCCAACTACATTATAAGGCTTCAAGTCTCCCTCAGGGTTGCTCAGATTATATACGTCATGGAATGCATCGTACATCATAGGTCTGATCAGGTGATTCAATCCTGAATCAACTCCAACAAATGTAATCTGTGGTGTTTTTTTGACCACATTGGATTCCACTACCAAATACCCGGATTCGCTTACCAGAAACTTACCTGGCTCAAGCCATAGCTCCAATTCTCGACCATATTTTTCGCAGAACGTATGGAAAGCCACAGACACTTTTGTGCCAACTTCTGCAATATCAGTGGCTGGATCCCCAGACTTATAAGCGACTTTGAAACCTCCTCCGAAATCTAAGAAGGTAAGATCCGGGAAGTTCATCGCTGCATCAAACAACACATTTCCGCCTCTTAAGAATATTTCAGCATCAAGTATGTCGGAACCTGTATGAACATGAAGGCCTACGATTTTGATTTCAAACTTTTTCACCACTTCCAGAATCTCAGGAAGTTGCTGAATAGAAATCCCAAACTTGCTTTGAATATGACCTACCGAAATTTTTGCATTCCCACCAGCCATAATGTGCGGATTGATCCGAATACAAGCTGGCATCGTATTACCATACCTTTCACCAAACTCCTCCATCAACGGAATACTGTCGAGGTTAATCATCACACCCAATTCGACAGCTTCTTTTACCTCTCGAAAATTCACTCCGCTAGGTGTGTACATGATTTCCGAAGCAGCAAATCCCGCTTGCATGCAAATCCTCACTTCTTCGATCGATACTGCATCTACACCTTCCCCAGCCTTTTTCACCAACTTCAAGATACTTATATTGGATAGCGCTTTGGTGGCATATTTGATCTTCAAAGGAACGGTAGCGAAGGCAGATTGAAGTGATTTGATCTGACTCACTATCTTTTCCCCGTCATATACATATACAGGTGTGCCAAATTCATGAGCTATAGATTCTAGGCTTACTCCTTGGAGTTGGATAGGATGTTGAGGTGTTGACATTATCTGAAATTTGCGCGCAAAGATAGCCAAATAACAAAAAAAGGAGGCATTTGCCCCCTATTTTCATAAGTTATAGTGTAATTAAGATAACTCTGTTTTCGAGTCTAAATATAGGAGAAGGACTTGAAATTGATACATTATCGAGGCACCTTGTCGCGGTTAAATATTGTTAAGCTCCCGCTATGGCTTTGTTATAGGATTAAATTTGCATCATGTCCAAAAGTAACATCATCCTTATCGTTGTCCTGATGGCTTTGGCTAGCTTTGGTCTGATGGGATTCCAATTCTATTGGGTGAAAAATGCTATTCGTATTAATAGAGAGCGTTTTGATCAAAATGTTCTCCAAGCACTTGATGGGACTATTGAACAATTGGAGAAAGGGGAAAATTCTGACTTATTTTTCAGCTTTTTGGTTCAGGATTCTGCAATACAAAGATCATTGGTTGAAAAAATAGATCCATTGGAAATTCAATATAGGTCAAGGCCCAATCCTGCAAATAGACCTTCTTTGATTGATACTTTTTTCCAGGAGTCAGCTCCCAAGGTAAGCCCAACATTCAAAAGAATTCTAGAATCTCGTGGAGTTGATAGTAAAGTGCTGGAAGATCTGGAAACCTTTTTTACTTATATGACGCCTGAAGTAGCTTCAGAACTCTTTACGCCTGATGAAATGCAAGTATTACTTGATGAAAAAGTGCGTCAACTACAATACTTAAGTAGGGTAGAGAATTCGACTAGGGAAAGGAATTCAACAGTTCCTATGCCAAGTTTTCAGTACGATATGCCCGAAATGAACCTTACTCCAGATGCCTTGGAAAAAATTGCCAAGACAAATATGAAGATTGATTTCTTCAACAAAATGTGGGATGAGATGGCTGCTGGGCAGCAGGCAATTTTAGATAGATTGGATACCGCCCAAGTCAGAAAATTACTGAAAGGATACCTGCTTGAACAAAATATTTCCGAGGATTTCGAATTGGGGTTACTCAAAGAGGACGGTCTGATTATGCCTATCGGCAATGTGAAAGAGCAGTTTACTTTGGTACAAAAAGGAATTCAAGCCAAGCTTTTCCCCAATGACATTTTGGGTAAAAACAACTATCTGTATTTGTATTTCCCAGAGAAAAGTAACCACGTAATCCGAGAAGTATGGCTTCCTATCTCCAGCTCTATCGTTTTCATTTTAGTGATTATCTCCTGTTTCATCTATGCGATCAAAGTTATCATCCGTCAAAAAGCCCTTTCTGATACGAAGAATGATTTCATCAATAACATGACTCATGAATTCAAGACGCCACTGGCCACAGTGAGTCTGGCGGTGGAGGCACTTCAAGATCCCGAGCTATCCAGTCAGGACAAGTTCCGTTCGAGATATCTGGGTATTATCAAGGATGAAAATAAGCGCTTGGTCTCACAGGTAGAAAACGTTCTTCAGGCTGCTGCGTTGGATAAGAAGGATTTCAATCTGAAATTGGAATTGTTGAATCTGGGAGATATTTTGGAAAGTACAGTTGGTCATTTTGGCCTACAGGTCGAGAAAAAAGGAGGACAAATTACCTTTATCAATGAGCTGAACGAACCTATGATTGAGGGTGATCTTTTTCACCTCACCCATATTTTCAATAATCTCTTAGACAATGCAAATAAGTATTCCCCCGAAAATCCAAAGATCAGCATTGAAGCAAAAGACGATTCCGATCAAGTCTTCATCACTATCAAGGATGAAGGAATCGGAATGAATAAGGATGCACAACGGAAAATTTTTGATAAATTCTACCGAGTTCCTACTGGGAATGTACATGATGTCAAAGGCTTCGGTCTTGGGCTATCTTACGTGAAAACCATGCTGGAAGCGCATAGAGGCGGAATACGAGTAAGTAGCGATCTTGGAAAAGGGAGCTCATTCACCATTAACTTACCAAAGAAACAATGAGCAAAGCGAAATTATTAGTGGTCGAAGACGATCCAAATTTGGGAGATATCCTTAAAGAATATTTGGAAATGAAAGGTTATGAACCTACGCTTTGCCGTGATGGTGAAGAAGGTTGGAACAAGTACAAGAAAGGGAAATTTGATCTTTGCCTGCTCGACATTATGATGCCGAAAAAGGACGGATTCACCCTAGCCAAGGAAATTAAGAAGATAGAGGAGAACCTTCCAATTCTTTTCCTCACGGCAAAAAATCAAAAGGATGACATCATCGAAGGGCTCAAAATTGGCGCAGATGATTACCTGACAAAGCCATTTAGCATGGAAGAATTACTTCTTCGTGTAAATGCTATCCTGAGGAGAACTCATAAAAATGAAGAAATCAATCCGCTAAAGGTTTATACTTTTGGAGGCTTTGTCCTTCACTACGATGAGCAAATCTTGGATGGGCCAAAAGGACGGCACAAGTTGACTTCTAAAGAAAATGAGCTTATTCGCCTACTGGCATCTGAAATCAACAATCTGGTAAATAGAAGTCATGCCTTGAAGCAAATCTGGGGAGACGATAGCTACTTCAATGCTCGAAGCATGGATGTGTATCTTAGCAAAATCCGAAAGCTTCTGAAAGACGATCCAAAAGTGCAGATTATTACTGTGCATGGTGAAGGCTTCAAGCTGATCGTGAGTGAAGGATGATTGAGAAAATTGTCGGGTGACCTATGTCTAGCCTAACAGGGAAAATGATTTTTTATTGGTAGAAAATAAATAAAAGCCGGAGTGATTTTAGATCGCTCCGGCTTTTTGATTGACTAGGAATTCTTGGTTATTTCGCCGCTTCAGAGCTTTTAAAATAGATATTTCATTGTAGGAACGGAGCCGTGTCGAGCAGAGCTTAGTTATTTTGGGCTTTCAGCCCAGATAATACATGGGCAACGATCTCTAAAAATTCATCGCTTTTTTATTCTCATTCTATTCTACTAAATTCTTGGCTCTCGATTCCAGAATTTAATATCTTGATACCTACATCCTACTACTTTCTTCTCAACAAATCATTTCCGCACCTATTCCATTTCCTTCTGGAAAAGTCACATTTTCGGCTGTGATGACCACGCCCTTCGCTGGATCTTTGGATAGCAGCATTGCGCCATCCATATCTACGTAGTCCAAAAGTGGTGCAATGTGCGCAATGGCTGTGATGCCTACGGAAGATTCAGTCATACAGCCAACCATTGTTTTCATCCCAAGTTTCTTGGCCTCGTGTATCATTCTCAATCCTGGCGTGATACCTCCCGCTTTCACCAGCTTCACATTGATTCCGTGAAAAAGCCCATGGCATTTCTTCACGTCCGACTCCACAATGCAGCTTTCATCAGCGATTACTGGAAGTTTGCTATGTTTAAACACTTCTTTCATCCCCTCCAGATCATCCTTTCCAAGCGGTTGTTCCATAAACTCCACTCCCAACTTCTCCAGCTCTATAGAATATTCGATGGCTTGCTCAGCCGTCCAGGCACAATTTGCATCTATCCTAAAAACAGCGTCTGTATGCTTTCTGAGCTCACGGATGATAGCCAGATCGTCTGAAGTTCCCAATTTGATTTTGTAAATCGGCCAATGAACTTCCTTCATTTTTGCCACCATCTTTTCCAGCGTGTCGATTCCAATCGTAAAATTGGTGGTGGGAATAGTCTCTGGATTCAGGTCCAAAAGTTCGTACAGTTTCTTCCCTTGCTTCTTAGCATAGATATCCCAGGCGGCCATATCCAGCGCACATTGCGCAAACGGATTCTCTTTGAATACCTCTTTACCCAAATCCCAAAGTTGGGCTGGAGTTTCCCATTCACCTTTTTCGAGGATAGGCCTGAATTTCTCCAAACATTCCGACATATTAGTAATAGTCATGCCGTAGAAAGGATTGGTAGTGGATTCACCTAACCCGTAAAATGCTCCATCTTGCAGTTTTACAATGAGCGTATCTTGCACGTCTCTGCTTTGATGAGCGATAGTAAATGTATGCTTTAGAGGGAGATCTACGACTTGAAAGGATAATTTCATTTGATAAATATTCAATTTGAAGCAAAATTAAAGCGTTTTTTGCTTGTATGACAGGTAGTATTGCATTTTATTCAAGGTAAATAGAAATAATTATGAAAGCCAATTCTAAACTCTCGATTAGCTTGTTTTTGCTGTTTTTGATTTCAGTCCTTAGTTGTAAAACAGCAAGTATTCCAATCGCAGCAGGTACAGACGTAGAAACTCTTGAATCCGCATATTCCAAATTCAAAGAATCTGCAATCACTCATCGAAGATTTAAGCATGCTGATCTTCAGCCTTTGATTCAGAAGCATAAGGATGCTTTTCAGTTGACAAAACTTGGGGAGTCGGTGGAAGGCAGAAGCATTTCTAGCTTGGATTGGGGTGATGGCAAAACCAAGGTGATGCTTTGGTCACAGATGCACGGAAATGAGAGCACGGCTACCATGTCTCTTTTCGACTTGTTCAATTTCTTGGAGGCAATCGGAGATGAGTTTGATGTACTACGTAACCTTCTTAAATCAAATCTTGATCTCAAGTTTATCCCTATGATCAATCCTGACGGAGCTGAGGCTTTCAAGCGTAGAAATGCACTGGACATAGATTTAAATCGTGATGCTATTTCTCAGATTTCTCCGGAAGCGGTTATTCTGAAAAGAGCTAGAGATGTTTTTGAACCTGAATTTGGCTTTAATCTGCACGATCAGCAGGTTTATTATAATGCTTCTGGCACGCCGAAACAAGCTACGATATCTGTTTTGGCGCCAGCCTATAATTATGAAACGGATGTCAATGATGTGCGAACAAGAGCTATGCAGACGATAGTAGGAATGAATCAGGTGCTGCAGCAAGTAGTGCCCGGACATGTGGGAAAATATGATGATGCATTCGAGCCGAGAGCCTTTGGCGATAATATTACCAAGTGGGGAACGAGCACTATTTTGATCGAATCCGGCGGCTATCCAAATGATCCTGACAAACAATACATCCGTCAACTGAATTTTATGATTATTCTCAATGCACTGGAGCAAATCGCCACCAGAAGCTACGAGCAATACACTACTGCTGAGTATTTTGCAATACCAGACAATGATATGCAGTTGGTTGATTTGCTGATAAATGAAGTTAATGTTCCGGTAAATGGAAAATATTATCCAGTGGATTTAGCCATCAGAAGGCGAGACAACACTGCCGGCGATACGTATTTCGTATCCGGTTCTGTGGATGACTTGGGTGATGCGCAGGTTTATTATGGACTTGAAGAATTTGATGCCACAGGACTGAAATATGCTGAGGGTAAAGTCTATGAAACTGCTTTTAATTCTGTGGAAAATATAGACGAGGCAAAAGCAATGGAGCTGCTTAATCAAGGCTATTTGGCAGTAAAAGTTAAAAATGGGTCGAAAGACGATTTGCATCAGCTTCCTATAGTAGTCTTGAGAAGTACTGATACTTTTTCTGCTGGGTGGAAAACAGGAGAAGCAACCAATTTCTTCTTGGAGAGAGATGGAGTTAGAAAATATGCCGTAGTAAATGGTTACCTCATCAATCTCGAAAACCCAAATGCGCAGGAATTTAAGCAGCGGATTTATTAAATTTGAATCTATTATAGTAATGGATTTATGAAAAAGGATTCGAAAATTATTGATATGATCCCTGAGAAAACCAGTACAAGATTTTCTGATTATCCTGATTCCTATCCAATTTTTACGACTGGAAAAGATGTGTCTGAATTAAGGAAAATTCTCATGAAGCTGCATTATTATATTTTGAAGCACAACGATTCAAAATCGATTTGATTGACAGTTAATCATTCTTAAAAACCCGATACTTGGTGGGTTATTTGTTATCTGCCTAAGAATACTTACTTTCTACTTCAACTTTTGGAAAACATGAGAAACAACCTCTCCGCCATTCTTTTCGCAGTTGCCATAGTGATTGCTTCGATTGTCTTGGGAAATGCAGTGATCAACCGAAATCGACCTCAGGGCTCGATCAATGTCACAGGGTTGGGCGAAAGTAATTTCACGTCAGACTTGGTCGTGTGGGAAGGGAATTTCAGCCGTGAAAGCTTCGACCTGAAGTCTGCTTATGCTGACTTGGAGAAAGACAGAAAACTCGTTGCAGACTATTTGATTTCGAATGGAATTCCTGCCGAAAAGTTGATTTTCAACGCTGTCACTACCAATCCAAAATATCAACAAAATTATGCAAACGATGGCCGTTATTTGGGACAGACCTTTGATGGATATACGCTCAATCAATCCTTGAAAATTGAATCTACCGAAGTGGAAAAAGTAGAGAAAATCTCCCGTGAGATCACCGAATTGCTTAATCAGGGAATTGCCTTTTATTCCCAATCTCCACGCTATTACTACACCGAACTGGAATCTCTGAAACTGGAAATGATCGCAAAAGCCACGGAAGATGCACGCATCCGGGCCGAGAGAATCGCTGAAAACTCCAAGGGAGATCTCGGAGATCTCATCTCAGCAAATATGGGTATCTTCCAGATTACCGGTCAAAACTCAGGAGAAGACTATTCTTGGGGAGGCACTTTCAATACAGCCGACAAAAACAAAACAGCTTCGATTACAATGAAGCTTATCTTTGAAGTAGACTGAAAAATCCCGACTCCAAACAATTATCTTACTGAGAGCTTTAACAATAAATGAAAGCTTTAATCCTTATTTCCTTAATGACCTCCTCCATTATCCTATATCAGTTTGATAAAAACTCGTCTATTTCAGATTGGCGCATAGTCGATGATGTAGTGATGGGTGGAAAATCATCCGGTGAGTTTTATATCAATGAATCTGGACACGGAGTATTTGCAGGCTTTGTATCCTTAGAAAATAACGGAGGCTTTTCTTCAGTCAGACATAGAGGAACTTTTGAAATCCGGTCTCAAAAGAATATTAGAATCCATTTAAAAGGAGATGGTAACGCATACCAATTTAGAATTAAGGCGAACTCGTCTGATCGCCATTCCTATATCGCCGGATTCAGAACAAGCGGTGAATGGGAAATCATTGAAATTAAGCTCCCAGATATGTACCCTGCATTTAGAGGGCAAAAACTTTCAATCTCCAACTTCGACAAAGACCAGATTGTGGAAATGGCTTTTTTGATTGGAAATAAAAAGGAGCAGAAATTTCAACTGGAGATACAGTCAATAGAGTTATTCTGAGTGCAAGACTCTTGCAGTTAGAATAAAGACCACGGTATGAGCTGTAAGTTTGCAAAAGGGGAAAAAAATCGACTTTCAGCCTAAGGAGGTATATCTTTGTGTTAGATTGAAAAGATTTGAAAGAGAATAAAGATACTAAAACCGCCCTCCATCCCAGAAATGCCCATCGTGAGCGTTACGATTTTCCGAGCTTAATCAGTTCTCGACCAGCTTTGGCAGAATTTGCCTCGGAAAATAAGTATGGTGATCTCAGCATTGATTTCGCGGATCCAAAAGCTGTCAGAGAACTCAATAGAGCTTTGCTCACCCATTTTTATAAGATATCTGAGTGGAATATTCCAGATGGATACCTCTGCCCGCCTATTCCCGGAAGAGCTGACTATCTTCATTACTTGGCAGATTTGCTTGCTCAAAGTAATGAGGAAAAGTTGCCTAGTGGTGAAGAAATCAAGGTTTTGGATATTGGCACAGGAGCAAACTGTATTTATCCAATGCTGGGAAACGCAATTTACAATTGGCAATTTGTTGGCTCAGAGATTGACGAAAAAGCATTAGACGCTGCTCAAGACAATTTGGATGCAAATCCTCAGTTTCGAGGGAAAATTACTTTACGGCTTCAAGAAAACCCCAAGGAAATATTAGCTGGAATCATCAAGTCAGATGATGTTTTTGACGCAGTGATTTGTAATCCTCCTTTTCACGAGTCTCAGGCAGCTGCTGAAGCGGGGAGTGCTAGGAAGGTGAAAAACCTTAAAGGTAAAGTAGGCAAAAATGTCACATTGAATTTTGGTGGCCAAAGCAACGAGCTTTGGTGTGAAGGTGGAGAACTCGCTTTTATTCACAAAATGATCAGAGAAAGCATGGTGTTCAAATTCAATTGCTTTTGGTTTACTTCAATTGTATCCAAAGAGGAACATGTGAAGGAGCTTATTTTGGCGCTGAAAAAAGCTCGGGTTGCTGATCGCAAAATTATTCAAATGACGCCTGGCAACAAGAAAAGTAGATTTGTTGCTTGGACATTTCTGAATCCTGAGCAACAGGAAAACTGGAGAAAAAGAAGATGGTAATAAATTTAAAATTGGAGAATTTAAAATTTGAAATTACCGCACTTTCTAAAACAAAAAAGGCGCTTGAATGCATTCAAAGCGCCTTTTTTTTAATGTTTATGATTTGAACCGAGGGTAAGAGTTTAGTCTCTTGAATCTCTAATCTCCCACTCTCTTATCCTCCTAATTAAGCATTCAATGTGCTTTCAACACTGATTTCTAAATCCAACACTTTTGATATAGGACAGTTTTCCTCAGCGTCTTTAACTAATTCATCAAATTTCTCCTGAGAAATGCCATCAACTTTAGCCTTTAGCACCAAGTGCGATTTTTTAAGTGTGCCATCTTCAAATGTGATATTCGCAGTGACATCCAATTCTTTTGCGGTGTATTCTGCTTCCTGTAAGTTGAAACTCAATTTCATCGCGAAGCATCCTGCGTGAGCTGCTGCGATTAATTCTTCAGGATTGGTACCCACGCCACTTTCAAATCTGGATCCAAAAGAATATTGTGTTTTTTCTAAGGCCTTACTTGGAGTGCTCAAATGGCCTTTTCCTTCTTTACCTGTTCCTTGCCATACGGCGGTTGCTTTTCTGATCATAGCTTAAAAGATTTTAGTGTTAAAAGTTATAGCTATGAAAGGAGAAAATGAGCCTGAAAGTTCAATCAAATACAGGTAATTCTCAGGATTCCACTTTTTCCAGCTTTGGTTTTCCAGGAGGATTATTGAATGGTTTTTTCCCTGTCAAAT
The DNA here is from genome assembly GCF_002150685.1 of Algoriphagus antarcticus. Taxonomy (GTDB): domain Bacteria; phylum Bacteroidota; class Bacteroidia; order Cytophagales; family Cyclobacteriaceae; genus Algoriphagus; species Algoriphagus antarcticus. The sequence goes on along the minus strand of NZ_MSSW01000019.1, from coordinate 87,714 downwards.
TCTGAAAAACTTCTAAATATTGATCGGTGACGAAATCCCAATTGTAACGCTGCACTAGCCCTTCCCTAGCTGTACTTCGGAAATAGGCCATTCTTTCTTTGCTGCTTTCAGCCGCTTCTACGATATCCTGAACCGATTCTGTTGTCTTTTTAAAATACCATCCATGCTTGCCGTTTTGAAGCATTTCTTGGTTGAACGGGGTATCCAAAGCCAGGATAGCGCAACCAAAGCCCAGTGCTTTCAACATGGCAGGATTGGTGCCTCCGTATTCATGACCATGGAAATAAGCAAAGCAATGAGAATACCAAGCTGCTAATTCATCCTGATCAGTAATATAGCCTAAAAACAGTAGCCTTTCATCCTCTTTGTTTTTTAAGATGCTGGCATAATCATCATCAAAGGGAACATCTCCAACTATGACGAGCTTTCGCTTAGAATCTGACTTTAAAAACCCATCTATAATCAGATCTGCATTATTATCGGGAATAAGTCTGCCGACGATAAGGAAATAATCTTGCGATTTAAGCCCCCACTTCTCGATTGGTTCAGGATCTGAGTCAGCGCGGGGATTCGCTCCATAAGCGATTACTTTGGAATCTGCGTTGAACAATTCCTTGTAAACGCGCTGCATCTCATCAGAATCATTGATTAGCTGGTCATAATATTTGGTTGCCATTCTTGATGCCCAAAAGAAATATTTGGAAGCGATTCCTTGCCATTTTGGTCTCAACCACTCCAATCCATCCACATTAATTACGGTCTTCTTTCTGAAAAATCGAGAGATCACTCCAAAAGGCCCATTGGCAGAGTTCACTACGAAGATCACGTCTATATCTGAGAAACAGGCGTGCACCATAGAAAAGAAACTATGGGAGAGCTGGGTTAATTTTTTTGATTCGATAGCTGGAGTATAGATACATTCAATGCCATTTACATATCTTGGCTTTTGTGGGAATAAAGCGCGATGGTTATAAACTCGTACATGCACACCCTTCTTCACCAAGCGTTCACCCAATTCTCTTATCATCGTATCATATCCTCCGTAAACATATGGATATCCTTTTGCACCCATTATGGCTACTTTCAATTTTTTCCTAGATGCTGCCATAAATGGTTTTCAATGTTTTTACCAAAACTATCCAAACTGAACTCCTCTAACACACGATTTTTCCCCGCATTCCCAAACTTTTCTCTAAGTTCCCGATCCAAAATTAACTTAATCAACGCATTTACACCTTTGTCAAGATCGTTAATTGGGATTAAGTATCCAGTTTCACCATCCAAGACCATTTCCGAAGCTCCACCTGAGCTGGTTGCAACAATTGGACATCCAGCGGCCATTGCTTCCAGAATAACGGTTGGAAATGAATCAGGCAAAATTGAAGGCAGCACAAAAATATCAGAAACTTTCAGTATAGACTCCACATCCTCTCTAAATCCAAGATTAGTTACACAATTTTCAAGCCGATTTTCAATGATATAATTATTGATTTCAAACTCGATACTTTCATATCCCGGAAAAGGATCTCCTACTAAAACGAAATGACATTGTGGATAAGAAGCAGCAATTCGCTTAGCCATTTCCAAGAAGAACAATTGCCCTTTTCCAGGATTTATTCTACCTATCATCGTGATGACGAGGCTATTTTCAGCTATTCCAAGCTCTTTAAAGCTTATTTTCGGTGTATTGAGAAATTTCTCATAAGGAATACCATTGTGGATAACTTTCGGTACAGACTTCTTTAGGCGCTCTTCCCACAGACTTTTAACTGCTTCTGAGACCACTATAGGAGCAGGAGTGGTGTTGTCCAACATTCTTCTCAGAAGCCTAATCAATGGAGAAGAGCCAAGTAGCATCTCATGAATGTGCCAAATATGCGGCAGTCTGTTCCATTTGGCCCATTGAGCCCCAACTACTACAGCTAGTGTGTTGGAATAAACCAAATCAAAATTAAATTCTCGGTGCAATTGATCTAAAAATCTGTAGGCTTTGATATTCTTTCCTATCCTGTTTAATACACCAGAAGGGTTTACATACTTACGCCTTAGGATGCCGAGATTTTGAATACGTACAACGATTCCCAAATCAGAAAGATGATTCTCTAAAGGGCCAGGCTCCGACAAGATCACAACTGGTATCAATCCGGCATTTTTATAAACTTTTATTACTTCAATCAGAATTTTGGATGAACCATAAAGATCTGATGAACTATTGAGGAATAGTACTGTCAATGGGGCTACCGGTTGTCATTTCTTAAGGATTACATTTTGAAATCCTTCAATAAACTTCTGAGCAGAAAATTTCTTGGATTGCTCAAGACCTTGACGGATCATCGAATTGATCTTGTCATTATCTAAGATCAAAATTACCATTTTTTCCATCAAATCCTGCTGATTTCCAGTTTTGAAAGCAAGTCCAGCATCTCCGGCAACCTCCATCAAAGCGGGCTGATCGGAGTGGATGACAGGAATTCCAATTCCCATAGCTTCTATGATCGGAATACCAAAGCCTTCATTTTCAGATGGGAATACGTAAGCAAAAGCATTTTGGTATAAGGTCTTCACCCGATCGTCATTTACATATCCAGTAAGTAATATTTTCTCCTGAAGCCCAAGTTCTTCTATGAGCTTTTCTACAATTGGAAAGTCATTCATTTGCGCACTTTGACCAGGCCCACCGGCTAAAACAAGTTTGAAATCTGCCTTCGTCTTTTGAAGAAATTGATCAAAAGCACGAACAAACAAAGGCAGGTTTTTACGCTTGTCAAAAGTCCCTATATGCAGAAAGAATTTCTGGCTTCCCAAACCATTTTCCTCCAAAAAAGTGGAATCCATACTATTTTCCATGGTTTTTGGAGCTTGATAAATAACTGAGATAGGATGGTGTTTGCCAAGATATCTTTCCAGCGAGGTTTTGGAGTATTCTGTAGTGGTGATTACAATAGTGTCTTCTTTGAGTCCTTTCTTGATTAAGCTCAGAAAGTAAGTTCGCCACCATTTGGGGTAATTCTGTGGCATTTGCCAGAAGAATGCATCGTGGATCACTGTCAGTCGGCGACATGACAGACTCGCCACCGGCGAAACAAAATCAAGACAAATCAGAACGTCAGGATTATGCTTTTTTACAAGATCTGGCAGTTGAAACTCTTTCCATCGAAAGTAATCCAAGTGATAATTCAGACGTTGGAGCTTAGATTGGGGACCTTTGAAAGTCTGATCAGCGCTTTGGGTTTCTGGATCATGTGAAAAAATCCATTCTATATCAGGATGCGGATAGGCCAGAGCCGCATGGGCCAGTTCCATCATATAGGTCTTGATACCCGTGGTGGCGACGTTGAGATATTGGAGGTCGAGGAGGACTTTCATTTTAGCTTGTAATACAACAATTATCTAGTTCCCCATTCTTGAGGATTTCTGGAAGTATGGAATACTGCTCGAACGATCACTTTTCGATATTCTTCATTTAAGGTAAAATGAATCATAAAAGGAAATTTCTTTAAAGGCAGGCAGTGGACAGAGTCATATTTAATTTGGAAAAAGGGATTCGTTTCCAAAATTTTAAAATAGTGATGAAGTTCCAATTCAGATTCCTTACCTAAACCCTCTTTTCTTTCTTCATAAAAAATGATTGCTTGTTGAATATCCTCTTTCGCAAGGGGTTCTACAAGGACATCAAAGTTCATTATGCTTTATATTTTAGCTCCTTTCTTGCTTCTTCCCAAGAAACTAGTTTCGATGCATCTGAATTCTGAATTCTTTCACGCACGATTTCTTTATGTGCCTCAGGAATAACATCGAATTCTGCTACTTCTAAATCGAGCTGCTTAATCAACTCCAAAAAGAAGTCAACTTTGTCTTCAGGTATTTTACGGGTGATTTCTCTCATAATTTTTCTTCTATAACTTTACGCCTTATTGTAATACTACGAGTGAGGTTTTCCAAAGTTAAACTTAACTCAGTAAAACACTAGTTTCCTTAAAACCACAAATTCAATTTTTTAGAACACACTATCCACTGATTCACCTGAAAAGCATTCTGAACCAGTCGATTCAGTTTTTTCCAAATACCAAAGCGGAAGATGTTTTAGATCATTTGAATTACAAATTCTACTAAATAAAAGGTGTAGATAAAATCTACACCTAGCGCTACCGCCAATCTTTACCCAGCTAGGGGATAAAGTATGCAAAGACAAAATCAATCCACCTTGGTAAAAGTCTGAGGACCAATGCAAGTGCTTAGTGCTTCGATCATGTCTTTGCATGGAAATCCAAGTATATATTCCTCTTTGGTTTCATCAAAAACCAAAGTACCAGACAAAACAAGATAGTTAGCGTTTAAATTGTTAACCAATTGACTTTTAGGAATACAGCCATCTGAAATATCAAAAGCATCAGGATCAGGACCGAATGAAGATGAGAGAGGTTTCTGGATCTTGTGAAAAAATCCATTCTATATCAGGATGTGGATAAGGCAGAGCCGCATAAGCCAGTTCCATCATATAGGTCTTGATACCCGTAGTGGCGACATTGAGATATTGTAAATCGAGGAGGACTTTCATTCATTCGAGACTTTTAAGCTTAAGCCAAAATCACCAATTACCATTCCAGAGATGGATAAGTAGAAATTGGGTCTATTTGGATACTCTATTTTTTACACACAATCCACTGATTCACCTGAAATGCATTCTGCAGCAATCGGTTTAATTTCTTCTTCAAAGGCATTTTATAGCTGATCAGATTACCTAATTTCTCCCCTAGATTATATGTAAAATGATCCGTCACCAATAATCCTTGCTCTTCGCAGATATCTTTAAGTAATTTTTTTGGGAAAATAAAGGTGTGCTCTAAACCATCAATCACGTCTGGAACATTCATTCTCAGCAATTTCGACCAGCGATGAAAGCGATAGAGATTACTGGACATGTTTGGGGTTCCTATTGCGAGATGTCCTCCTGGTTTCAGGATTCTTTTCATTTCTGAGATGTAAGCCTTCGGGTCTAGTACATGCTCGATCACATGGGAGATATGGATAAAGTCAAAGTAGTTTTCAGGGAACTTTGCCTCCCAAATATCACCCTGAAAGGTCTTCACATCAAAATGCATTTTCACAAATTCCAAGGCTCCAGTATCTAATTCGGTAGCATACAGTTCGCAGTTCAGTCCATTGGCATAAGCAAGGCCCAAGCCCAGTCCACAACCAACATCTAGAAACTTAGTCTTTTCCCCTAACTTTTTAAGAAACTTGGCTTCTTTTTTTATTTGAGCTTCTTTTAACCCAGCTATGCGATGATAATGATTGAGAATGAGGTTTTTATAATTAAAAGCTTCATAATGTTCTTTTTCGTAATAATTAGTGTAATAATCAGCTAGCTCCTGACTATCTGCCATAGGATTGGCGAATACCAACTTGCATTTATTGCATTGAACTCTTGAAATATGAGGTCCTTTCCTTTTTGTATCTATAGCAAATCCCTTTAGACTTTCAGACCCACATATCGGACAATTTCTATATAAGATCATAATTTCAATAGTTGTTTTGTCTCTAAGCCCTCCAACTTAATTCTAGAATACTCATTCACACTTAGACCCACCATCCACCAGGAAACCCAAGATACGTAGGTGTAGATTTCCACATTGGCGGTAAACAAGGGAAGCAATAATCCTGCTTTAACTGTTCCTGCTACGAATGCCATTCTTGCCAGATTTAGGTTATCAGAGTTTTTGAAAACAAAGATCGAATTCCAAATACCTGTGAAGAGTGTGCTTATGTATAGGAGCATTCCGATCCAGCCCAACTGTACGCCATAAATCAAAAACTGATTTTCTCCACCCACACGAATATCTTCTGAAACACTTCCAAAATTCCCACTCATGGCCAATCCAATTCCCAGTGGATTCGCAACCATTGAATCCAGTGCCAGTACCCATTCTACCACATGGCCTATGCTGGATGTGTCTGCAAGCGTAAGTGTATCCACCACAAAGAAGTAAAAATCATCCGAAGCGAAGAACACCACATAACCTACAAACAAAATCAAACTCAGGAAGCCAAAGCCAATCAGTTTATAGAGCTTGAAAACTAATGCAACAAAAAATATCATGACAAAAAAGGCAGCGAAGGAAGCTCTGGAAGATGCAAAGACAAGGCTACCAATACAGCAAAGCATAATTAGCAAATATTTCCATTGATGAGCTCTCTCCGTAGTCAAAAACCAAATCAAGCCAGCGGCAAATCCCATCAAAACTGAGCTTGCCAGTTCCAGTGGATCAGAGAAAAAACTCCCCAGCCGCTTCATGGCATTGGTAGTCTCAAAAGTCCAGGTCAGATTATAATTCCCTTGAGGCTCTATGTCATTTATCTCCTGATTAAATAGTGCATATCCTGTGAACTGTTGCAAATGAGCGCCGAGCAGAAAGTTTTCTACTAGATTCACCAGAAATGCGCTGACTGCTATCACGAATATGATCTGAAATAGCCGCTTCAGCTCCAAATCACCAAACTGCGTATTCCTCCCTAGTAGATATACTAGACTAGGGATCAATATACTTTTGAAGTATAATGCTTTATTGATAAAACTTGCCTGACCTATGGGAAGAAAAAGGAAAATGAGCGCCAAGCCAATAAAAGCCAACATAAACCAGTCGGTGGATTGTAGTCGGAATGGATAGTTAACCAGTTTCCTTTGATAAATAATAAAAACCAACCCTGAAATGAGAACAATTACTTCCTTGCTGATCTGAAACAAACTCACAAGAAGTGGAGACCTGGTAGCCAAAAAAACTATACTGAGAGAACTGATATAAAACGGCAGGAAAGCAGCAAGGAAGAAGATAAAATACGTCCATTTTCCGTTGAATACCATTTGCTGAACTGTCCAGAGAAATCCGGCAGCCACAGCAAATGTGATAGCTATCAAGAGCATTATAGACATTGGCATTCCATAGTCAGGCTTCGAAAGGCAAAAAGAAGTAACTCAATCCAAACGCAACTAGTCGTCAAAAACTCATCTTCTATGGAGGGTTAAATTAGAGTTTGCGTTTAAAAAAAATCAACCTTTAGTTATGTATTGATCTTTGTAAAGCTGATTATCAGCTCTCTTTCGGATTAATTCTTCAATATCAGGGTTGGAAATTTGATCTTCAGTAGGGGCATAAAGGGCTCGTTGGCGATTTTCCGTATTTGCTGGAGGGTCGCACAAGTAGTAAATGGCAAGAGATTTTCGGATATTTGAACCCTGCGAACTTACCTGTCTACTCAATCCATGCCATGACTGATACGTCGTATCAAAAATCACAGCTCTATTGAATTTTACTTCTACTTCTTTCTCCAACTTAAACGGACGTTTACTCTCGGGATCATTACTCCAAAGACCAAAATGACCGCCAAACTCCGGCTTCCAATCCTGAGAAAGATATAAAATCAAATTTATCCTTCGTTGTAATCCCAATTTGGGATGAATGTTATAATCTAAGTGCGGGTTGAGTTTTCCTCCATCAGGATGCATATGCCAGCCTCCACCATGCAAGCCAAAATCCGGATACAATTTGATGCCCAAAATTGCTCCCAATTGACTTACAAATGTCTCAGAACATAAGTATTCAAAAAATTTGTAAGTATGTTCTGGGAATTTGTTCCAGTCATTGAGTGCCGATTTCTTCTCCAAAGGATTGGAATAGGTGAATAAGCTACTGTCATCAATAACCGGAAATTCCTCTGAAAGAGATATTGCAAATTTTGGATCTACAAAATCATCGATTATTAAATGTGGAAAAGGCGTAGCTGAGTGAAACTCCTCAACTCTATTTTTAATCTCCTTAATCTTAATCATGATAGGTTTTTATTAGGCCATCCGCGAACCCCTTCCAGGCCATCCGCAATTTTTGTATCCTCCATCTTCCTATAAAATAGGCGGAATAAAGGATCATTTTTGCAAACTGAACAGCCACGGCCAAAGGTATAAAAATATTGTTAGTGTGATGTTTGATGAATATCATTTGATTTCTCTGAGCCAAATAATGTACCATAGGATTCAGAAAACCTTCTTTTCCTTTGGTTTTTGATTTGGACGAATTACCTACGGAATGATAGATTTTTGCTTCTGATTCAAACCATAGCTTGTAGCCCTTTTCGCGGATTCTCATGGAAAGATCTACATCTTCAAAAGAGCCAAAAAAGAAAAACTCTTTCAAAAGGCCAGTTTCACGAAGCACTTCCGCTTTTATAAGAGTAGCACATCCAGTCGTCCAATCCGTTTCCTCAGAAATAACGTCACTGAGATTAGTACTGCCTTCTTTCTTAGTGAGGGAAAGCCCTAAAAATGAAATGAGTTTACCACCTGCATTCCAAATGACATTTCTTCGGTCACCGTTGTAAAAAATCAATGGCTGAGCTATCGCAAACTCTGGCTTACAATGAATAGAGAAAACCAGTTTTTCGAGAAAATCCGGTTCGACTTCAGTATCATTATTAAGCTCCATAATGTAATCAAACCCGTTCGCCAAAGCATAGCGGAACCCAACATTATTTCCCCCGGAAAAGCCTAGATTTTCGTCAGTAAATAGGAAATGCGCAAAATCTCCAAACTCATTTAGAAGTCTTTCTCCAGAACCGTCACCTGAATGGTTGTCTATGATTATGCTTTTGAAATTCGGGTAATTACAAGCCTGAAGTGAGAGTAGACAATTTTTTGAATCTTCATAATTTTTCCAATTGATCAGAACTATTGCTACGGACGGAAAAGATGAAGAACTCATTCAGGAAATTTTATGGATAAAATGTAGGGTTGCCAAGGTGATCAATAGTATTAGCGCTCAAATATACATCTCAATCAAAAAGAATAGATGGATTTGAATAATCAATTTTTTGAGAACAGCTCAAAAACTAATTTTCTATTGAAGCGCCAATTGAAATAGCATGATAATATAAAAGCGACTACTTCAGTAGAAAGTAGAGCAAAAGCAAGGCCTTCTTCACCATAATAAGCCGTCGCCAAAACCGAGGCGATTAACATGTAAGCGCAAACAAGCCAAGATGTTATGAACATCAACTGCTTCTGATCATTGATGAGAAAGACTATAATATTCCAAATATTGAGTGTAGCTAAAAAGGGAATAAAAGCCAAAATCTTTAGAATTTCTACGGACTTGGGTAGAGAAGCTCTTGACAAAACTGCAATTATGATATCAGAACCAAGGAATGTACATACGGATAAGAAGGCGCTAGTCCCTAAGGAGAGAAGCAACACTTTGGTGGAAAATTTTAGAAATGCTACCCTATCTTTGACATACAATTTGGCAGCGTTTGGATAAACAGCCTGTACAATAAGCGAAGGTAGCATCCGCATTACCATGATTACCCGCTCGGCTAAGCTATACATGCCTAATGTCTCTGCTGCAGTGAAAAAACTTAATACAATTAAACCTCCATTTGCAGCAATATGACTTCCTAGATTCGAAAAAAAGAGTAGAAGATTTGAAGTGAGACTTTTCCAAATCGCCAAAAACTCAGGTCTATAAAACTTAATCCTCAAAAAGGTTCGAATATATACCAGAAGAAAAAGGTTAACAGCTATCCCAAAGAATCCCATTAAAAAATTGACCCATTTACTTTGCTCAGGATTGTGAATAAATAGCACAATTCCCATCAAAAAAAGTAGTTTGGAGAAGATATTAGCCATGCTCACCAGCTTCATTTTCTCCATCCCTTGAAAAAACCAGAGAGGAAGTGTTGCCTCTGAAAACAATAACATCAATGAAAAAGCCAGGATGATCTGATATTCTTGAAAGAGGTCAAATCCAAAAACACCAATGAAAATGGAGAGGCTCGCGATTCCTGCCAATAAAATTTTAGCAGAAAATATATTGGACACTATATGCGATAGCGCCACCTTATTCTGTTGATTGATAGCGACCTCCCTTGGTGCACTGAGGTTGTAGCCAAATCCCACAAAGATATTAAGCAGGACAATCACAGAAAGTGACAGATTAACCAATCCAAATTGATCCACTCCTATACCCTGGATCAACAGTGGCATGGAAATGATCGTAATCAACACATTTGAGGATTGAATAATCGCCAGAAACAAAAAGTTCTGAATTGATTTGTTCTTGATAATATCGCTGATAGGAATAAGACCGAGTTTTTCTAGCATGGCAGCCTATAGTTTAGCTTTCCTGCATATGCTTCTGGTACAATCGTCGGAAATAAATAAAAAATATAGCGAGCATTCCCAAAATTGCACATCCATACACCATCCCTTTTACCAGTCGAATTTCAGATCTCTCCAGTGGGAATCTCGGGGAATCAATGATTTGAATCAAAGGAGAATTGTTCCGATGATTGACTTTGGCGATTTCTAAGTTTTTAACTACCTCCTCATATACTGCACCAGTTGCCTGCACATCTACCTGTCGCTTACGGGTATCTATTGTAGCTGACGAAAGCAATGGGTTTGCATTGGGAACACGATCAGTCGCTGAAGCGAAAGCACCAATGCTCTCATCCAATAATTTGCGTACACTATCAGCCTGTGATTGAAGGATCGCCAGATTTTCGCTGGTTTTTTTTGTTTTAGTCTCCCTGTAAAATTTATTTACATTTTCTACCAAATGCTCATTGAATGCTTTGGCATAAGCTTCGTCTTTGGATAAAACGGTAACTTGTATTATTGTCAATTTTCGGTCTGGCTTAGCCACAGAAAGTTGATTTTCTCTAACTAGCTTCGCTACTTCTTTGACCACAGAATCCTGAGAAACTGTAAAGTTTTCTCTGGGAATGGAAAAGTCCATGGCAGCAATATCCACTTTTGAAGCCCACTTTTTATCAATCTTTTCAAAAGCAATAAATCGGTCTATCAGCAGCTGATTTTCATCAAATGGACTCAATAATGCCTCGTCAAGCATACGGTCTGAGCGATAAAGCTCCATAATATTATCGCCTTGGAACAGCCCGCTTGTGCCACCCAATGACCCCATATTTACACCTACCAGGGAAGCCAGTCCCGACATTTGGCCCATGCTTCCAGAATCTCCATCTTCTAGCACAAATGAAGTAGTGGCAATGAAGACAGGTTTTTTAAAAATTGAAACTAAAGCTCCTAAACCTATACCCAGCAAGCCGGCAAGGAGAAGAATTTTCCATTTGAATATGAAATAAGCAATCCATTCGGAGAAGTTTTGAGTTACTTCTTTGATTGTGAACTGGTTATCCGTAAAATGTTTCGATCCAGACATTACCAGTTGATTTGAGACATAACCAAGCCCAAGGTCGCCAATCCAGTAGTGATTCCTACCACTTCTCCTAACCGTAGCGGTACTCTTGGTCCTTTGGTGGGTACTATGACTTCGGCTCCAGGTTCTACAGGCGGGTAATTCCTGATTCCCAAAAAGCCCTTTGTTCTCTTCACTGCCCCATTTGCATAGACCACATAGGTTTGCTTTCTATTCGCACGACGCTCAAAACCACCAGCACCATTGATATAGTGTTTCAAACTTTGGCCGGACTCATGACGAAGGGTAGTTGGATACACTACATCCCCGCGCATTCTCACGGTTTGAAATAATTTGGGGACTGAGAGAATATCCCCTTCTTCCAGTAGCAGATCATTCTCTGAGCCGGGATTTATCAGGATTTCTTCCAGATTAATTGCAACAGCTTCGGTTTCCTTCAGCTTCACTGCAAACCCTGGTGTTTCAGATGCTATTTGATCCAAGGACTCCTTTTTGGTCTGGGACAGTTGATTTTCGACAGGAGATACAGCTTTTGGAGTATCAGTTAATAATCGCTGAAGCAGTTCAGCTTGTGCCTCCGAATTACTTGGATCTTCTGCAAGCTTCATTTGCAAACCTTCCAGATTTCGCTGACGACGAAGTTGCTCAGATTCTGTGTTGAAAAATTCAGTGCGTCGGATCAACGTTGCACCTTTAGGATAGGCAAACTGATTGAGACCTCCAGCGCGCTTGACTAAATCGGAGATACGTTCCCCACTGCTTTGGATCGCAAATATTCCAGGCGAATTCACCTGACCTTCCACCGCAGTCAATCGCTGCATGGTGAAACTTGCCCGTTTTCTAACTATAACTTGGTCAAAAGGTACCAGAGAAGGGGAATTTGGATTGTATCCTAGATCCGTATTTACCTGCGTAGGGATGATATCCGCCAGCGTTCCCAAGTCAGAATCTTCCAATCTTCGGGCTATTTCGATGTCCTGTGAGTTGGCAGATTCCTGAAATCCTCCAGCCATTACGATCAAATCTTCTACTTTCATCTCGGCTGAATAAGGATAGACTCCAGGCCTTTTCACCTCGCCCAGGATTTGCACATATTCCTCGTTATTGATATCATAGATACTGGCTATTCGCACTACGTCTTCACGCTGAAGTAGAATGTCAGAAGTGGTGCCTTCCAAAACTTCCTTAAGATTTACCTGAATCATTTCAGTACTCAGATCAGCCCTTGTTCGCAAGATACTCGCCTGTGTTGTATAGGCATCTCCGCGTAATCCTTCAGCATTTTTGACCAATTGTGAAAGCGTGAGGCCATCGGTCAAAGCAAATGTGCCTTCTCTATATACAGCGCCTTTAATCTGGACGCGATTGGAATAGCGATCGAGAATTCGCTGAACAGTGATCTCATCCCCGCCCTTCAGTAGGAAAAGATCAAATTGATTTTGATAGACATCAGAGACAGAACGTTGATTTCCCGAAATTCTGGAAATTGCTACCCGGTCTTTGAATGCATGGTCGGTAAAACCTCCCGCGTAATTTAATAATTCTGTAAAATTATCATCTTCCGCTACTTCAAAAACCATCGGACGCTTTACTTCTCCTTTGACTTTCACATGGGAAAGATAGGGAGGAACCAAAATGACGTCCTGATCCTGAAGTTTTAGATCAAGTTGAGCAGTTCCATTAATCAGCAAATCATAGACATCAATCTCAGCGATTTGGATATTATTTCTCACCAATTTAATTTTTCGCATGGAGCCATTTTCATTGGGACCACCGGCAGCATACAAAGCGTTGAAAACTGTGGAAAATGCACTTAGCGTAAATGTGCCCGGAAGTCGGACTTCACCCAGAATATTCACTTTGATGGTGCCTACATTTCCTAAGGTCACTTGTAGAAAAGTATTGGGATTGCTTCCCAACAGGCCAGAATAATACTTTCCAACACGATTTTTAAGTATCCCTGTAGCTTCCTCTATAGATTTCCCCGAAACCGCTACAGGACCAATATTATCCAATAGGACAAATCCATCCGGGTTGACTGTGGCTTCGTAATACTGCTCTGACTGCCCATAGATATCGACATAGATCAAATCTCCCGGGCCGAGGATATAACTTTTTGGAGTGGCTTGATTCAGACTTGGCTCGAAGCTTAAGCGCCTGTTTTTCTGATAAAAAAGTGATGACCCAAATATTTCATTCTCATCTGGTTTTTTCGGAGATACATCGGACAATTGAAACATCCCAAGTTCAATTTCATCAAAATTAACCTGCTCGCGAGAATCCCGCTTGGATAATTTGGTGCTTCGGACAGATTCTCTGTCATCTTCGTTAATTCTTGCTCTCATCTTCGCTAGCTCCCCGGCAGGCATACCCTGGATCTCAAGTGCTTTGAGGAACTCTGCTTTTGTAAGCCCGGCATCGTAGGCTCTGTCTAATAAATCCTGAACCTGTTCATCGGATAGTTCATCTACTTTGATTTTGTCAGCCTCGTTTGATTCCTGTGCGAAAGTGGGAGGAATAGCTAATCCTAAATAGGCTAGTAATATGAAAAAGTAAGAGAATCGTTTGATTGAAATCATAGAGAAATGGTAGTCCCGGGTGAATCAAGGACAAATATGGAGATTAAAAATCCATGAATTTCTTAATTCTACCAAATATAGTTCCAAAAACCTGAGTTCTCACTTCCTCTATCAGATACTCACTCCGAACAATTTTTGCATATTTCGATCTGAGTCCGGTCGCTCAGCAATTGTTTTCTGAAGTTTTGGTAGGGGAGTGATGACCAGATAGAAGCGAGTGTTTGGGATTTCAATTCACCCATGACATGCTCCGCGTCTTTGTCAAAGCAGCAGGGCACTATCTTTCCATCCCAGGTAGAAACTGCTCCTTGCCACATTCTCCAGCATTTGTTTTCCATCTTTTTCTTGAGCTTCCACTTTCCATTTCCCACGGGCATATATCTGGAATATCCCAAATCAGATGGAATAAGCTCAGAACCATTTTCGAAGTCATATATCTGAGTGGTTTTCAGTTGCAGCTCATCTACCTTCATTTTTTTCGCCCATTGCTTCAACTCTGGCAGTTGATGTTCATTCTGTCCGGTGACCAAAAACTGGAGTACCACACGGGGAAAGTTTTGCTTGGATTTATTGCGTTCAGACAAAAGTAGATTGATTCCTTTCTGCACTTTATGCAGTTGTCCTCCTACCCGGTATTTTTCATAAATCTCCTGGGTGATTCCGTCCATAGACACGATCAATTGCCTGAGCCCACTTTGTAAGACGTCAGTGACCTGCTTTTCCTGTAAGTAATGTGCATTGGTAGACGTGGAGGTGAAAATACCTTTGGAATTGGCATAGGCGACCATATCCAAAAAACGTGGATTTAGGAATGGCTCACCCTGAAAATATAAATGCAACCACGTAAGATGACCTTGCACCTGATCAATGGTTTTCTTGAAAAGCTGCTCCTGAAGCATTCCTGTGGGTCGAGAAAAAGCACGTAATCCCGAAGGACATTCTGGGCAGCGTAGATTGCAGCTGGTAGTGGGCTCAATGGAAAGGGTAGTGGGCTTGCCCCAAAGAATTGGTCTGCCTATAATCCTGGAAAGCTGGAAGGAAATAGCTAAAAAGACGTAATTAATGATTTTCTGAGAACTCAGAAGTCGTAAAAATGCTGTTGTCTTGATCAGATTATTTTTCACGCAGTCAAGTAAGGGATAGAAAAAGGAAGAAGCAATCGGTGAAGCCTAATTCACCACCTCCAATACGGACACTGGTTTGGCTTTATTTTTCAGGGTGAATTCTCCTAGATTATTAAAGGTAAATAAATCAGCAAGTCCATGTGCACATTTCTCCAAAATCAAAATTTGACCTGGGGCTGCTGCATGTTGAAGTCTGGAAGCGATGTTTACAGCATCTCCTATCACGGTATAGTCAAGTCTTTTCAAAGATTTTGAACCGATATTTCCTGACACCATTTCTCCAGAATTCAAACCTATGGAGACTTTTGGACTGAAGTTCGATTTTTCGGAGTAAACTGGCATTGCGTTCATTTTGTCTCTTATTGCCAGACAGGCTCTTACTGCTCTCTCTACCTGGTCTGGTCCTTTGAAAACGGCCATCACCGCATCACCGATGAATTTGTCCACTGCTCCTTTTTGCTCAATGATTTCGCGTACCATTAGATCAAAGTATTCATTCAGTAAAGGCACCACGACATTTGGTTCTTCATTTTCTGAAATCTTCGTAAAACCGCACAAATCCACAAAAGCCACGGTGGCTTCCACGGTTTCATTTTCCATCAGAGACGTTTCTGATTCTTTGCCTATCATGAAATTGAGCACGTTTTCATCGACATACATTTTCAGGATATTATTTTCCCTCATGGCAATCAGGGTTGATTTGATCTGATTAATATGCTGAAGTGTCTTCTCAATGGTGATCTCCAAATCCTGAAAATCAACCGGCTTTGTGATGAAATCAAATGCACCTCGATTCATCGCAGTTCGGATATTTTCCAAATCACCGTAAGCAGAGATAATGACGGACTTGAGTAGTGGGTGTTGTTCTTTTACCTTGGTCAAGAGAGTCAATCCGTCCATTTCAGGCATATTTATATCACTTAGGATCATATCGATGTCTGGTTGCTTTTGTAGCAGATCCAATGCTTCACGACCGTTTAGAGCAAATACAAAATCGTATTCCCCAGCTCGAATTTTCCGTCTGAATTTCTGCGTGATAAGAACTTCTAAATCTGCCTCATCGTCCACTACTAGTATCTTAGACATAGCTTTTTGATCTACTCTTGACTTATTATTCGACTGATTTCTTTTCTAAGGGAGTCAAAATCTATCGGTTTTGTGAAAAACTCCTTGGCTCCGGATTCCATTGCTTTCTTATAATTCTCTGTATCTCCGTAAGCTGAGATCATACTCACACAGATAGATGGAAATTGAGTTTTAATTTTATTCAATAACTCTAGCCCAGTCATCCCGGGCATATTGATATCCGAAAATACATAAACAACTTGAGGTGGATGCTCGCTATCTAGTAACTTAAGAGCCTCATCGCCCGAAAAGGCGAAAGCAAGTTCTAAAAGCCCGCTTCTTACTTCTTTTCTAAACTTCTGGCGAAAAAGTAATTCTACATCTCTCTCGTCATCGACGATTAATATTTTTATCATGATGGTGCTGATATGGGTGGTAATGTAATTTCAAATCTGGTAAAGTCTCCCTCTTTGGATGCAATGGACAAAGTGCCTTTGTGTGCCTTTATTATATCGTGGGTAATCGACAGCCCTAGGCCAGTACCTTCTTTTCCTTTTTTTGTGGTGAAAAAAGGCTCTAGAATTCTGTTCAGGATTGGTTCTGGTATGCCTGCCCCATTATCTTCTATTTCTGTAATAATTTTGGTCTCGGTTTGTCGGGTTCGCACAATTAGTCTGGGATGGTAGCTTGTCCTTTCCTCCCCTTCCAAAGTTAAATTGAGCTTGCTTCGCATGGCATCAAATGCATTATTGCATAGGTTTACGATCACTCTGCTGAAGTCTTCTGCAATGATGGGCACCAGTCCTATTTCAGTATCCAAGTCCCACTTAAAACTCACATTGATCGGATTCTTCCCCGCTCTCATTCCATGGAACGCCAAATTCACAAACTCATGAAGTAGATTGTTCAGGTTAGTCGGCACAAAATCTCCTTGACCGCCTCTTGAATGCATCAACATACTCTTGACTATTCCATCAGCACGCTTTCCGTGCTGGAGGATTTTCTCCAGATTGGCCTTAATGTCCTGCAGCAAATCGTCAATCTCAGCAAGTATTTCATTTTGCTCAAGCTTCTGAAGCTCTTCCCCTATTTCGGCTATATACTCAATACTTAGCTCGGAGAAATTATTTATAAAATTGATCGGGTTTTTAATTTCATGAGCGATGCCTGCGGACAATTGGCCCAGGCTTGCCAGTTTCTCTTGCAGAATTAATTGCTCTTGAAGTTGCTTACAATCTTTCAGGGATTTCTCCAATTCCAGCGTCCGAATTCCCAGCAAGCGTTTTAGCTCCTTGTTTTTCTCAATCCAATCTTCTTGTACCTTATCCATATTATTGGGTATCTATCGGTAAGCGAATACAAAACTCTGTGCCTTCACCCTCCTTGCTTTCTACCAGGATTTCACCTCCGTGTGCTTTTACAATATCGTAACTTATTGACAAACCCAAGCCTGTACCATGTCCCGATGGCTTAGTGGTGAAAAATGGCAGGAAAATCTTTTCTTTCACTGACTTAGGAATTCCTTTCCCATTGTCCTTAACTTTTATTTCTATCCAGTCCCCCAATCGCTTGGTGCTCAGGTGAACTAGTGGTTCATAATTTTCCGAGGTTTCGTTCTTTCGTTCAGATATTGCATAGAAAGCATTGTTAATTAAATTGAGTAACACTCTCCCTAATTCCTGAGCAACCAGATTGATTTGACCAACGCTAGGATCAAAATCTGTAGTCATCGAGGAATTGAATGACTTATCCTTTGCTCGCAGACCATGGTATGCTAGACGTAGGTATTCATCTGTGAGTATATTGATGTCTGTTAAAGCTCGATTTCCGCCGCTGACTCTGCTATGCTGAAGCATAGCTTTGACGATGGCATCTGCACGCTTCCCGTGCTGATTTATTTTTTCGAGATTATGCTGGATGTCGATACTTATGGCAGTGGCTTCGGCTAAATCTCCTTTTTCTAACTCCTCTCGCATTTCACCTAAAAGTTCACTACTTACTTCTGAGAAATTATTCACAAAATTCAGTGGGTTTTGGATTTCATGAGCTATTCCAGCAGTGAGTTCACCCAGAGAGGCCATTTTCTCCGACTGCACGAGTTGGCTCTGTGCATTTTTCAACTCATCAATACTATTCTTCAGCTGCGCTGTTCGATGAGATACTCTTTCTTCTAAAATGCGATTTTCCTTCTTAAGATACTTGGATCTCACTTGGACTATAGCATAGATAAATCCTGCCAAAATTGACACAAAAACCACGTAGGCTATCCAGGTCTGCCACCAGGGCGGTGAGATAGTGAATTTGATGCTTGCTGGCTCACTCCATATTCCATTAAATCCGCGAGTTGCTACGTTGAAAGTATAGTCACCTGGAAGGAGATTATAGTAATTTTGAGTTGTGCTTTTAGCGCTTATTTCAGACCAAGTCTTGTCTTCACCTTGTAGGATATAGCGATACACTATTTTATCTCTGCCCAGTATATCCTGATTCATGAAGGAAAAATTCATAGAATTTTGATCAAAAGGAAGTACTAGACCAATGGGCATTTTGGTGACCAAATTGACACTATCCCAGAGAATTTTATTTAGCCTTAAATAACTGCTATCCAAAGGAATATCCTTTTTGGTATAAAATTCTGTGTGATCTGTATTCCAAATAGAATCATCATCCGAGAATTGACTTTTGACAAAATCAGACCCCAGAAAATCAGGATTTTGATCCATGATATTAATTTTGGTAATGACTACCGCTGGTCGTACCGTATCAACTTTAGGGGCTTGCGAATTGACGGACATGATTGGCGCAGCTCCCCACCATACATTCCCATTTGATGTGTAAGTAGCTGTGGCTTGATTGTAGTCATTGAATGGAAAACCCTCTCTTTTTCCATAATTATAAAAACGCCAGATGGATTCTGGATTATCTTTTTGAGGTCGCTTTACGACAACAATCCCATTATCGGAGCCGATGTGCAGATCTTCTCCTACTTCCACCATATCATACATCACTGGCGGATTTAAACCTTGGGTAGGAGTTAAGTTTGTGATCGTCTCAGCTTTCAAATCAATAATGGAGAACCCGGCATCCCCTCCGATTACTAACTCCGCCTTTTTGGTTTTGATCATGATGGAGGTATAGTCACTTGTCAAGCCTGTAAGCTCACTTAGGTAGCTTACCTGTCCAGACGTTGGGTCAAAAATATCTACCCCTATATCGTTGCCAAACCAGATTCGGCCATCTTTGTCTTCTTCAATCAGCCAAACGCGACTGGATGCAAGGCCTGAAAAATCATCTGTTTTTTCTAAAGAAGTTAGATCTGGATTAAATTTGAGAACTCCATCCACAGTGCCCAAAAATATATTTCCTTTGGAATCCCTTATGGACTTCCAAGCTATTCTTGCGATATCATTGTCCAATTCATACACTGCGGCAGTATTCCTGCTCAAATTAATAAGTGTAAACCCACCTAAGCTTCCCAGTAACAGTTCGTCGTTGGATATTCTAGAGATAGATCGATGGTTATTGATATTTTCATTACCCGGAAACTTCAACAGATAAATTTTACCTATTGCTGGATCATAAATATTTATCCCCTCATAAGTCGCCATCCAAATCATCCCATTTGGACCTTCTTCTATGCCCCAAACTTCATCATTTACCAACCCACTGTTGGCGTTGAAGTGCTGAGAAAGCATCCCCTCAGAATTTATCAAAAGTACACCGGCATTCTCTGTCCCTATCCACAGATTGCCCTTAGCGTCTGTCATGTTCGCTGAAGGAAAGCCAGTGGAGACGAATTTTGCATTAGTCGGAATCCTCTTAATCTTTTGCAATTCAGGATCATAAAGAGTGACAGTGTCGTTGTCAGTGATCCAAACCCGATTGTGAAAATCAATAGTTACTGATAACGATTTGCCAAAAAATCCTTGCTCTTCTCCGAAATCAGTGATGGTATTATCCGCTAAGGAAATTGAAACAGGCCTTTGATTGAAAGAAGAAGCCCAAACTTCACCATTGGAATTCTCGGTAAACTCATAGAAAAAGGCAGTGGGGTCAATTCCGGATTTGTCACCGATAAACTTTACAGAAGTCCGCTCGGAGTTCAGTATTCCGATTTTTCCTCTCATGGCAAACCACAGGTTTTTAGCTATATCCTGATGAACTCCCGCTGATGATATATTCCCTAAAAATCTCAATGGGTGGAGCTTTTTAGTGGAAGGGTCTAGAAAATGTACGCCTGAATTAAGATTTCCCAGCCATAGCAATCCTGACTCATCTTCATATAACCTTGCAAACTGCTGTCCGATCTGGTAATTAGTAATCAAATTATGATTGATGTCTAATACATAGACGCCTGATAATTGAGATAAAATTAGCAGGCTACCATTAGATCCAATCTCCAAATCAACAATATTGTCTATTAGTCCATCCGGATTTCGGGGTAGAATGGTATAATTTTCAAATTGATCTCCAGTATACTTCGAAAGACCTCGCTCCGTAGAAATCCAAACCATCCCATGATGATCCGTCACCATGGCGAATACTCTATTACCAATTAACCCCTCTGTCTGTCCAATTCTCAATATGCCTGCATTGGAAAGGTCCGATTTGGATAGAAAAGCCAGTTTGCTGATTTGAGGTTCTGGTAATAGTTGCTTTTTGACAGGAACAGCAGATCCCGGAATAGTGTCAAGATTAACTTTTATCTCTTCATCCCAGATAATTGGAACAGCCAGCGGAGGTGATTTCATGGGTTTGAAATCTAAAATATCAAACGGCTTAGACGGTAACTTACTGAAATCAATGGGGTAATTGACCGCTTTGGGCACTTTTTCCGAAGGAATTGAAATCCATTTTAAGGGCTTTCCCTGTGGAATTTCGAATGGTTTAACAGAAGGCTCTTGGTAGTCGGATGGGTTGTCGGGAAAAGGGATTTCATGCCCCTGTTGGCATGCCGTGACTAGCGCTATCAAGCATAGAATGAGGAAATGATTTAATTTATGATGATAGATTTTCTTCATAGTCAGCTAGGATTGGCGGAAGACATAAGCAGAAAGAGTGTACAATTTTTGGATATAAGGCGTGGCAAACGAATTTTTTATGATTTGATCACTTTCCTCGTGTAAATAAGGCAGATTCTGGCAAATGGGGGATAGCAAATTGACGCTCAACAAAGTGCAGGATTCATTTGTATGAGAATAAGATCCAATAGATTGAGTCGGTACCTTTATCCGAATAGGCTTTAGGACTTCTGTCAGAATAATTCGTGTTTGCTGAATCGTGTCAGCGGGGTCATTTAAGGAATTCATTTCTGGATCAGACACTGGATTACTTGCAGGTACAGTTTGATTGTCCTGCCATGTAATACAGGATAAAACAAGTAATACGCTCCCCACAAAAAAGAGAAAGTTGATCATCGTAAAAACTCTAGTTGGAATAATTCGGTAGGCTCGGATATTCGAAGAAGAATTGTAAAAGGTAATTAAATTTTGTGCTATATATAACGCTTTTCAGAAAACAATTTTTGCACTTTTTTAACAATGGGAAAGATGGTTTAATTGATAAAAAACGCTTTGTTTTCACACAGTTTAAATTTTTGGTCAGAATTCGAAGTTCGAAAAATTCAATTTAAACTAAAAAACCCACCACCTGAAATTATTGAAAAATCAGATCAATCAGCAATGAAAATAACAAATTCAGTCCAAGATTCTTCACCTTTTGCAGCTTCACCAATTTGACTAGCTACGGTTATTTTACCGCCATGTGCTTTCACAATATCGTAACTCAATGAAAGGCCTAAACCAGTTCCAAGGCCTGTTGGCTTTGTGGTGAAAAACGGCTGAAATATTTTATCCTTTACCGACTCTGGCATTCCAGTCCCATTATCCTTCACCCGGATCTCTATACCTTCTTTAATTCTCCTCGTTTTCATCCAAATTGTAGGTTTATAGTTATTAGAACGCTCTGAATCTTCAAGGTTATTCATTTGCTTTTTCTTTTCGGAAACTGCATAGAAAGCATTATTCACCAGATTTAGAATCACTCTTCCTATCTCCTGCGATATGACATCTACCAAACCAATGGTCTCATCAAAATCAGTCTCCATACTAGCATTGAATGACTTGTCTTTTGCTCTCAGGCCGTGGTAGGATAGGCGTAGGTATTCATCTGCCAGCTCATTGATATCTGTCGTTTCTTTCACTCCAGTGCTACTGCGGCTGTGTTGCAGCATACCTTTCACGATGGCGTCTGCTCGCTTTCCGTGATGAATAATTTTCTCCTCATTGCCAGCTATATCACTTACGATCTGCTTGATTTCATCAAGGTCTCCTTTTTCTAATTCAGCTTTTAGTTCGCCAAGGAGTTCTATATTCAACTCAGAAAAATTGGTTACAAAATTCAGGGGATTTTGGATCTCATGGGCAATTCCAGCTGTTAGCTCGCCGAGGGAAGCCATTTTCTCAGATTGAATTAATTGAGATTGTGTTGCTTTGAGTTCGTGGAGAGTTTTCTCCAAAGCTTCTTTTTGAGCAGTAATTTCCGCAGTCCGTTCTGCTACCTGCACTTCCAGCGCATCCTTTAACCTCTGGGAGTTTTTAAACTCTATTTCCTTCTGAACAGCTTTGATTCGCTCAAACTCCAAAGCTTTTCGCTGTTTTCGGTTTATTATGAATTGAGCTACCAGCCATATCCAAGCAAATAACTCCGCAGTCTCAAACCAATTCTCCCAACTAGTATAGAAGTCTGTAGCTATGAGCTCAGTGAAATCCTGAACGATATATACCAACACCACCGGCAAAAATGCATACACATATGGTTTGAGTGGAGAAAAAACATTCCGGTTATAGGCAGCATATACTACATAAATATTCAGAGTGTGAGCCACCCACCGCATCAATATATCTGTACCATCAAAGATCACCTGAATAGCCAAAAAACAACCAGCTGCTATCAAGCCTTTTAAAAATATACCTTGCCATTCTGGAAATAGCTCTTTGGTTTGTGAATGCGTTTGCAAAAATCTAAACGCTATGATCAGAAGTATAAAATCCATGTAACAATTCTAGAATTAAAAATTAAGACTAACCAATAGGCAAAATAAGAATAATTTCAGTAGATGACTCCTTTAGGTGATTACTGTCTGCGATTTTACTTTCTACTTCGATCTTGCCCCTATGTGCCTTGATGATATCATAACTCATCGAAAGGCCCAAGCCTGTTCCTGATCCAGAGGGTTTGGTAGTAAAAAAAGGATGGAAAATCTTTTCCTTTATAGAATCAGGAATGCCTTTTCCATTGTCTTTGACGACAATTTTGACAGTACTACCGACCACCTTGGTGGATAAAATAACCTCAGGACTAAATCCTTCAATTCCATCCTTTGCTTTATCATTGACCGCATAGAAAGCATTGTTAATCAAATTCAAAAGAACTCTCCCTATATCTTGTGGAATCACATCAATCTTTGGAAGATTTGGGTCAAGATCCAATTTGAAATTAGCATTGAAGCTTTTGTCCTTTGCTCGTAAGCCATGATAAGAAAGCCGTATAAATTCATCTGCAAGCGCATTGATGTCCGTAGGCAATTTCTCTCCGGAGTTTGATCGACTATGTTCCAGCATTCCCTTTACGATGGAATCTGCGCGCTTACCGTGATGGGCAATTTTAGACAGATTTTCCTTGATATCTACCAAAATCTCCGATATCAAACCTTCATCAATATCTGCCTTATCCTTAGCTCTTTCCTCCTCTATTTCTTCAATCATCTCATTGCTTACCTCTGAAAAATTATTTACAAAATTCAGTGGGTTTTGGATTTCATGAGCTATCCCAGCCGTCAATTCCCCTAAAGATGCCATTTTCTCAGATTGAACCAGTTGTGTTTGCATAGCCTTCAATTCTTCCAACGAGTGCTCAAGATCTTTGGTACGCCGTTTTACTTTGTCTTCTAGATTAATGTTCTCCGCTTTCAGAATTGATTCCTTTTCATCTTTCAGCATTCTTAATTTGGTAGCTACAGCCAAGGAGAAAAATATAGCTTGAAGCACCACTCCGATAAGAAGGCTATTGTGAATCACCCAATAATATTCAAATAGCCCATAGATATAGAGGCTCAATATAATCACCGATACACTCGCAGGAATATATGCAGCCAGATAAATAGCTGCTGGCCTAAACCCTTCCCTATACCTTTTATACCCTAAATAGAGTAAGAAAATGGAGTTGGGGGCAGAAAGGAAATAACTAGTCCTTTCGAGTATTGGTATGGAAAACAGTGAAAAGAATATCGCAAGGATGTACAGCACTTGAAAGGTTGTGTAAATCTTCCAATAGCCTGGGCTCCTGTCCTTATTGATCTCAAGGAAAACTACGCTAAACCATAAGCTGAAAATGGATGTAAGTGGGCCAAGAAGATTAAATAATTTGTAATTCCACCTTGGATCAGGAAAGCTCACAATCCCATAAGTTGCCCCAGAAATAGAAGCGATCAGCCCGATTAAAAAAAGCATATAAATGCTCAGCAATAAATACTCTCGCTCCTTGATCCTAATGTAAATGAGAAAGTGATAGATGATCACTCCCAGAATAATTCCAAGTAAAACTCCTTCTGCAGTGAAGTTCCTTTGCTGTAAGCTGATCAATCTTTTTCCGGAAAAAACCCTAGCGGAAAAGGTTTTGTAAAGAATTCGATTTAGACGCAGAAGATAGGTTGCAGAATCACCTTTTTGTATTTCCAAATCAAAAAGCTCACCGGGGTATTTTAGATATTTCTCACCATCTGACGTTTCTATCCCACCCTTGCTGACCAGTCGTGCTTGATTACCTTCAAGTTTAAATAATTCAATCTGGGAAAAGAAAAGATTAGGTAAGGATAAAAACAAAGGCTCTACATCTGCTTTAATCTGAAAATAGAACCAATAATCACTTTCGCCATTTGGGTCAATTTCAATCCTTTCCAAATCAAAATCCTGGAATTCTGACTTTCTCGCCAAAACTTCATGAGCAGAAGAACCTTTCGGAATTCGAAGCATCTGAGCATGATCTCTCACCCAATAGACTTCATGGTCAAATACAGACAGTTGACTTTCTTTTGCCTGAGCAAATGAAGGCTGAAGCACAAAAAAAGTTAAAATTATCAACATCAACCTCAAAAATCCATTACGCTGATTTTTGACGAATTGAGGAATATTTAATGTCATTCTACTGTAGGGGGATTTGCAAAATATTTTTTAGAAACCTGTATAATATAGATGATGTTCAGCACAAATACTGCAATGGTGAGCAATTGAAGGAAATGTGCTTGTGGATGATGTAAAAACACAAATACTGACATAAGAAGGTTTCCAAAGAACTTAGTCCAAGCAACAGTCTTAGTTCCGATTAATCCAGACCCTTTTCTCGCAGCATTGAATACAAATAAGCTAGCCATGACCACAGTGATCATATAGGCTGAAGTAGTACCCATTTTGGTGTCCAGTCCTTCTATTTCGAAAAAGTAAAAGACAGGGATCCACCAGGCAACCAGAAGTAAAAGAAAGGGCACAAATTTCTTCCCAAACAGATCGGTTCCCATCTGTTTTGCGCCATATTTTACTGTGAAAATGAATATACCCACGTCCATAAAAAACCATACTCTCAGTCCCCATTCGAATACTTTTCCGAGGTCAGTGTAGAGCAAAAAAGCCCAAGCAAATTCCCAAGCGATATTGGAGCAAACTGCCAGAAACGGCATTTCCATTTTTTTGTATCGGATAGCATTCCTGATAATGATGAAATAGGCAATGTTCCACAAAATCGTCCCTGAAAGCAGAAATACAATTTGGGTGATTGTGTAAGTCTCCAGATTAATCCATGGATGTTTCATTGCTTTGTTTTAATTAGTTCATCGTTGATTTCTTGCTCTCCAGTCCTGGGTAAGTGATTTTGGCAAATAAAAATTAATAATTGAAGAATTGGACATTCTTCTAAGCATCAGCAGTAGCCCGAATTTAGTGATGAATTGAAGCACCATAGAAAACACAAGACTCTTATCCAGGACCTCTCCTATGTTTGCTATGAAAGTCATTTTCTTCTTCATCTTACTGATTTTTTCAGCAGAAATAGGCGGAACATCCAGCAAATCGGACACTTCATTCCCCATCATCAATCGCAGAAGTGCGGTATTGGAATCCTCGCCGAGTATAGGCTTAGACTTCTTGTTTTGAAAATCCCGAAGCGCTTTTGTCAATTCCCTAGCACCCTCACTTGGGGCGATCTCTTTATCCAAAATACTATGGCCTAGCTTAAGAGCATCTGCGGCGTTTTTTGGGATCATATCGTCATCCAAACCTGCGATGTGTCCAATTACTCTCCAGCAATGGATGTAAGCTTCCAATTCCACAGGTTCAAACTCGATCCCTATGATTTGAAGTCCTTCCAAAATCAATGCTGAAAAGGACATCAAGGTACCAGCTAGATCCTCTTGATTAATGGGTTCGCCGTATTTCTCCGCATCCCAGTTATGCTGTTTCAGATAATAGCGGATCACAGCATGTATCAATCTCACTTTTTGAGTTGCTCGTAATCCCTTTCCTTTGGGATTAAGCCCATCTGGGGACATGGCAAAAACCACGAACTGAGCCGTCTCTGCGATTCTTCTGGAAAAAGCTTCCAGCGAACCATGCTTTTCATTTAAGCGAGCAGTTTTATGTAATACTTCTGCGCCATTTGCACAGGCATAGCACTCCGGCAAGGATTTGTAGGCAAGCAATATTCCTATCCAAATACCATGTCGCAAGTAGATCTGCTGACCCATATCGATCAAGTCTTGATCTGCCCATGCTGGTAAAACTGCCGACTGTTCAAAATACTCCATGAGTTCAACTGGGGCATTGTCCGGAAGTTTATTCTTGTCTAATACTATTGCTTCAAAGAGGTGATTAATCGTATTGACTTCTTTTTTCGCCATGATCGCCGCGACAGTTTTGTCTGCAAGGGGATCCATCATGTGGCGCTTGCTGCTCAGCTTAGCCTCATTCCAATCAGTTGTTTCGGTAGTATTTAGTTGCTTCAGTTTCTCTAAAGCTCGCTTTTTGATGCGTTTATTCTTTATAATAAAGCTTATAGAAAAGCCTATAAATAAAATAAGGAGTAAGAGAAAAATATTCATTAGCATAGGCGAAGGCACTTTTCTAGAAAAAATCTAGCGTTTGAAAATTTGGGATATTCTAAAAGCAAATTGCATTCATGCCTTCCAATTATCTAATACCTATTGATTCAGTTAAATTCTTCTGACTCGTATTAGGATATAGTGATGCATCCACGTAGGAAAACACAAACAACACTAGTGAAAATTAAGGCAAATTTTCTGATACAAAGAAATTAAGGGCGCACTTTCTTATGTTACAAATGCAATTCTGCTCATTCTTTATGCATTTTGTTTTCCTTCAATTTAGAATTTGGAAAACAAATTTTACAGTGGGATATCTATTCCTTTGGTTCGCTAGCTTCACCTGGAAACAGGAAGAAAAATGATTAGGTGTATTCGGCTAACTACACCTAGGTTACTGGGATCAATTATTGATGTTCAAATTTGGTCATTCTCCCTTTCTAAAGGGGGCAAGGGGGGATTTTTACTGGTGCTTATGTGCTAATCGATGCTTTTTGAGGATGTCTTCGCCAAAGTCATTTCCATTTTCTCTCCAGATCGTATGGATATGATTGGCGTTATCCAGAAAGCCTACATTGTCGTATTCGATGATGAAGTCCGGACTGTGAACCATGTAGTAGTGAGCTTTCATTGGTTCATAGCTTCCTATCCAAGTGAAATACACTTCATCCATTCCACGGGCATGGAGAATTGCCATGTATTCTTCCGCTTTTGGATGATCTAAGTTATTGACATATTCCTCGATGAGGTAGTGAAGAATTTTTTGCTGATTTGCATTCAATTCTGATCCTTTGATACCTTTAAATTCATTGATCCATTGATCTCGACCCGGACTTGTGATGATATCTCCGGGTACTTTTTCACTCAATGTTGCTTTGGCTTTTTGCTCTTCATCTAGCGTATTTACAAACCAAAAACCATAATCCTCCTCCTTACTCAACGGTCTTAATCCGGCATATTGTGTGACTTCTACTACCGCTGGGTCAGAGCCAAGAAAGACAGGAGTCATAGAAAATTCATCGCCAGATACTGTCAAATTGATAGATATGTGATGCCCTTCGAATTTCAATCCCCAAAGATTATCTTCACTTGGATCCCCAAGAATCGCAACGAAATAATTGCCATAATCCCAATCCAAGGTTCGGATCATCTTGATCGTGTTCTCATTCATCTGCTCTCTCTGGTAAGCGATCTCCATGATTTCGTGCAGAATATCATCGACTTGCATGATGGTGAAGACTTTCAGGTATCCTTGAGAACTAAAAATCGTGCTGAGCACCCGATGGAATTTAATCTTGCTTTCTCCCGAAAGATCCCCAATTCGTACCCCGCTGCGCGGGGCTAATCCAACTGGTAAATTGGTCCATTTAGTACGCAGGCTATCTGATAAGTCAAATTGTACAGCTGATTTTTGACCCTCTGGCAATGTCCCTAAAAAGGAAGTAGTTACTTCTCTCAACTCTTCGACATTTTGAGCGGACATCAAGTGAGAACTCAAAAGGCAAACAAGAAGGAGGAAGATAGATTTAGACATTTTGGGCGAGGAAGAGTTGTACTGGAATATCTTAAAATTTTCATCAGACCCATTGGTA
This sequence comes from Algoriphagus antarcticus, assembly GCF_002150685.1. GTDB lineage: Bacteria > Bacteroidota > Bacteroidia > Cytophagales > Cyclobacteriaceae > Algoriphagus > Algoriphagus antarcticus. The sequence goes on along the minus strand of NZ_MSSW01000019.1, from coordinate 58,977 downwards.
AAGATTAGTCTTAACGAAGAGCATAAATACAAAAATAACTACCTGGAGGTGAGGTTTCTGCTACTGGATATTCATGGTTTTGCCTCTAATTTTAACCAGCCATTCCTGCCAGTATCTTAAAGCCACCTGTCGCAAAATTAGGAAGGTCTGCCGCGGTGGCTTGTCCTTCAGGAGAATCCATTGATTGTTGGAGAGCCTCAGGACTCTCAAAGTAAAGTTCTGCCATGCGATAATAAGCAGGCTTTGATCCATCCGCCTCAGGAAGGAATTTGGTTACTTCAGCCTTGAGCACCCCATTTATTGTACTCACAAGAGACATGTGAGTCGCTGCATAGTAGCTTTCAAAAGCAGCTGGATCTTCAGGGTGATTATAAAGAACAGTTAATTTGATCATGATTTTGAGGTTAAGGTTATTCTTATACTTGAATGTAAAGATTTCTTGGAAGGATAAAAGCTTCTTCTAAAAACATAAATTAAAAGGGGTGTTTTCGTATCTCACCCTATTTTCCCGTCTCCGTTAATGTCTTTTCCAGATTGCTCTTCGAGGATTTTAAGGGTCTTGATTAATAATTCTCGGGTATTGGCCAATTCCCATTCCAGATTTCTGACTCTGACTTCGAGCGTATCTGCTTTGTATTTGTGATCTTGAATTTGACTTTGTTGGATTAGATTCCAAAATAATCCCATGTAATGATAGTTTAAAGGTTTGTTATTTGGTTAAGTACTAATAGATCACTTTTTATTTAGGTAATAATTAAACCAACTCAAGATGGAAGCTGATTTACTCATCAACATACTTGGACGATCCACTAATCCGTGAGAAGCATTTGGAATTCTGACCATTGCAGTTTCCACTCCCTGAAGCTTTAAAGCTGCGTAAAATTGCTCAGACTCTGCAATTGGTGTACGATAATCAGCTTCCCCTCCCAATAGCATGGTTGGAGTGGTCACGTTCCCAACGAAAGTAATGGGTGAACGCTTCGCATAATTTTCCTGCTCTTCCCATGGATTTCCAGGAAACCAATATTTTGTAAAAAAGGCAGGATTATCAGCATAAAGAACATGCGTGGACCAATTTATAACTGGCTTAGCAACTACTGCAGCTTTGAATCGATCCGTTTTGCCCACAATCCATGCAGTCAATAATCCTCCTCCACTTCCACCGGTCACAAAGAGATTCTCTGTGTCCACATAGCCTTTTTCGATCAACGCATCTACTCCAGACATCAAATCCGCATAGTCATGATTTGGATAATCATGGTGGATAGAATTTCCAAAATCCTGTCCGTATCCTGTACTGCCACGTGGATTCGTATAGAGAACCACATATCCAGCAGCTGCATATTGCTGGATTTCATAAGAAAAAGTAGTGCCATACATAGCAAATGGGCCTCCATGGATTTCCAGAATCATCGGATACTTTTTGCTTGGGTCAAAATTGGGTGGAGTTACAATCCAACCTTGGATATCCCATTGATCGAAGGAGGATTTCCACCACATCTCTTCTACCTTTCCCAGATTTCGGTAAGAAAACACATCATCATTCACCGCTGTGATTCTCTTGACCTCACCATCTGTCCAAACTGCGAGATCCGAAGGATGATCCGTTCCACCGAGCGTAAATGCAAATCGAGTATTATCAGAAACAGTGTAATCGCCAGAGTTATAAGGTCTACCCAAATCTAACCCACCTAAGCCTTCTACCAACGTCCGGATTTTTCCAGTAAGAGCTACATGACCGATTTTGGTGTCTCCTTTTTCATCATATTGAAAATAGATTCCCTTGCCATTCGCTTCCCATTGTGGATTGGAAGCGTCTCGATCCAGATCTGCAGTCAGGTTCTTGACCTCAGTGCCATCAAGGTTCATCAGGTATAAGTTATTTACTTGGTAACCTTGGTAGGTGTCATCATTACCTGTAAAGGCTATCTGTGAACCATCAGGAGAAAGTACAGGATTTGAGTCTGGCCCAAAACGGGACGTCAAAGCTTTTACTTTTCCATCAGAAAGGCTGAGCTGATAAACTTCAGAATTACCAGGTTCCAATTCATTGTTTTCATGAAGATTAGCAGAGAAAATCAGCTCTTTACCATCTTTTGTCCAGTTTGGATTCCCATAGTTATTATCGCCAAAGGTTCGTTGACGCGCAGTACCACCATTTAGTCCGAGTGTAAAGATCTGACGGTTTCCGGGTTTGGTGTATCCACTTCCATCACTTCTATAATTCATTTCATCAATGAAAATAGGTGCATCATTCCAAGTAGCTCCAGCTGGCTTGGCTGGGATAGTCAACAATGATTTTGGTGTACTTGGCACAAACTGAGTAAATGCCAGTTGCTTGTCATCCGCAGACCAAGAAACTGAACCTGGAGGAGTAGAAGAATTAGTCAACGCCACCGATTCACGTGTATCCAAGAAAAGGACAAAAAGCTTCGTTTTATCATCCTGTTGGTTAGAATGGTAGGCTATTTTAGTGCCGTCATTTGACCAAGTAGGATTTGAATCTCGCTGATTTCCTTGGGTTAGAGGTCGATTTTGGGTACCGTCTATATTTGTCATCCAAATGTTCGAATAATCACGATCAGTCATTACATCTTTGAAATTCCGCACATAGATCACCTTACTGCCATCTGGGGAAATCTCAGGATTGGAGATGTACTCCATATCAAAAAGATCCATCAATTCCATGTTGGTTTTTTGCTGGGAAAATGTACTTCCGCTCATTAGAAAGGAAATAACAACTAGGAGTAAAAGTTTAGTCTTCATAGGATATAAAATAATAGTCATGAATATTATGTAAGCATCTCGACCTTTATCAGGAAAAGCACTTTTTATTGCTGAATTTGAAATACTTAAGAATTTAATAAATCAACACGATTATCCGCTATCATGCCAGTAAAAGACAAAAGCAATATAGGAATTGATAGACTTTAGTAAGAAGGCTACATCGGTCTATGGTCACCCGTCTTCCTGACAGTTTGTTCGGAGAAATCATGCTACTGGGTATCATTGCGAATACTTATATAAATTTATCTTTTGCTTTTTGGAAGTAGATTCACCAGAAAGTAAATCAAGGTAAGCGCCAAGATAAAAATTAGAATTCCCGTCTTTTCATAACCTGTTAAATTGGACAGGAAGAAAAGAATAATTCCTGCAGATAAAATAGGCACTGTATAACCAAATGGGATCTTGAAACTTCCAGAATCAGTTTTTTCCATCTTTCTGAGCTTGATTACCGATAGGGATACTCCAAAATATACCAGAAGCATACTTGCTGAAGCTATGACTGCGAGCTGACGAAATCCGCCCACCGAAGCTAATGTAAATCCAATTCCTGCATAGAGTAGAATCGATAAATAAGGAGTTTTAAACTTAGGATGGATAGCAGCCAATTTATCCAAAGGAATAACGCGGTCGCTCGCCAAACCGAAGATCACGCGCGGCAAATTCAAAATCTCTCCGCTCAACATGCCGAACATAGAGACGCCTGCTGTGATCAGTAAGAGTGTGTATCCTGTCGGGCCAAAAACAACGTTGGCAACAGACGCCAGGGGAGCTTCCTTAAATTCTGGCAATTGATCTCCCAATACTCCTTGGGAAACAGTCTGAATAAGTATGTAAAGGATGAGTACGAATGAGATACCTATGAAAATGGCTTTTGGAACAGTCTTCTGAGGGTTTTTGATTTCACCACCAACTGTTAATCCAGCATCACCACCTTGAAATGCAAAGAATAAAATCAGAGAAGCCGCACCAAAATTCTTGAAAAAAGGAGCATTTTCTATCATCAAATTAGAAAGCGACACATCCTTCCAACTGAAGAATATCAGTAAAATCAGTGGAGTCAATTTAGCAACGGTATTGATCTTAACCAGCCCAATACCTTGCTTGACACCTATTACATTTAGAAAACACAAGCCTCCAAAAATCAGAAACAATAGTAAAATACGGATGTATTGATTAGTGAAAACCGGAAAGGCCAGCCCAATTAATTCTATCAATGCATTGGCAACGGCTGCATCTGAAAAAGCACTTCCCATCACCATGAATACAGCTGCCAAAAAGCCAGTGTATGGTCCGAAGGCAGTTTCCACATAGGCATAAGCTCCTCCTGATCGGGTCACTTTGCTTCCGGCTTCTGCAAAACATAACATCACTAACGCAATCAGAAACCCACAGAATAGGTAAACAAAGATTCCCGACGACCCCATGATTTCGGCAACTATGGCAGGCAAAACAAAGATTCCTGCTCCGACGATGATATTTACAATATTAGCAGAGAGACCCCATACTCCGATCTCCCTCTTTAACCCTGTCTCTTTTTCCATGAAGTTATTTATCAGCTTTAATAGGCTCTAACTCCGCCATCTTCGCTGGAAGAATCTGAAGCACCGGTATAAAGTTTCTTAGAAGCGTCGTAGGTGATGCCCATTAGCACACCGATATTTGTGGTTGGGATGAGCGTATGTCCCATTTTTTCCAACGTATCTCTAGTATCCGGGGAAAGCAAGTTTTGCTCGTACAATAGTCGGTCTGGCAACCATTGATGATGGATTTTCATTGCTTCTATGGCTCTGTCAATACGCATATCATAAGCCAAGACATTCAAAACAGTCTGAAAAACAGTGTTGATAATCGTCCTTCCTCCTGGGCTACCAATTACCAAATAAGGCTTGCCATCTTTAGTAACAATAGTCGGTGTCATACTTGACAGCATTCTTTTTTCTGGAGCAACTAGATTGGGATTTGAGCCGATTTGTCCAGTCGTTGTGGTTTCGCCAGGAACAGGATTAAAATCTCCCATTTCATTGTTGAAAATAAAGCCAAGTTTTGAAGATCCCATTTTCACTCCATAAGAGTTTTCCAAGGTATAGGTCATTGAAATGGCATTTCCATCTTTGTCCACCACTGAGAAATGCGTGGTATTAGTTCCGTCATAAGGATGTCCGTATTGAGCAGGATCAGAGATGGAAGCTTTTTTCATATTTATGTTTTCAAATCGCTTTTTGGCAAAATCCTTTGAAAGCAGCTTATCCAAAGGCATATCTAAATTGAAATCAGGATCTCCCAAGAATTCTGCCCTGTCTGCAAATCCTCTTCTCATCGCTTCAGCGACCAGGTGAACATAGGCGGTAGAATTGAATTCTATCTCTGAGATATTCGCTTCTTCCATCAGATTCATCATCTCGATCAGTGCCACACCGCCTGAACTTGGTGGAGGCATGGAATAAATATCATAGCCATTGAACGAACCTTTTAAAGGTTCGCGCTCGACAGCTTCATATTTCTCCAAATCTTCTTTAGTGATAATCCCGCCGTTGGCTTTCATGTAATCTTCTATTTCCTGCGCCACTTCACCTTTGTAAAAACCATCACGACCATGCTTCTGAATCAATTTCAGTGTTTTGGCAAGTGCTGGCTGCTTCCAAGTCTCCCCAGGCTTCACGATCTCGCCATTTTCTCCATGGAAATAATCCTTCATAATATCCTCCGAAGGATCTCTATCACTCACACTTACAGCCGCATTGTATAATCCCCAAGACATGGTAAATCCTTTTTTGGCTAATTCTACTGACGGTTTCACCAAATCTGCCCAAGGTAACTTACCATACTTTTGGTGTGCTAGATAAAGACCGGCTACTGTGCCAGGAACTCCTACAGCCAACAAGCCCTTATGGTTGGAATTGTCTTTGATCTTACCATTTTCATCCAAAAACATGGTTGGACTAGCGGCTAGGGGAGCTTTCTCACGAAAATCAAACGTGGTAACGTCACCTGCAGAATTCAGGAAAACCATAAAACCACCCCCTCCGATATTCCCAGCTTCTGGATGAGTGACTTCCAAAGCGAAGGCCGTCGCAATGGCAGCATCGACTGCATTACCTCCCTTTTTCAAAATATCAACTCCTACTTGCGAGGCAATCACGTTGTCGGAGACTACCATCCCATTTTCCGCATAGGTCTGGGCCTTTGCTGAATTGAAAAAAATGAGAAAGACCAGAGAAATGCCCAGGGCTCTATTAAAGGAATAAAATTTTTTCATGTGGTTTTAAGCTTAAAGGTTGTGGAGTGGTTTGAGTAAAAATAAGAGAAAATGTCAGATCATTTCTAAATGTTCTGATAAGCGGAGCCTTGTGCTTATAATCTAAATAACTTTTCATCTAAAAAAATCATCAATCATTATTTCGAACTACCTGAATTCAATCGGTGATTTAGAGTTAATCTCAAAATATCACGATTGTAGTAGCCACCTGTTTCACGTTGATTTATCCATTTTTGGTAAGTAGCTTCCACATTCAAACCTGGCGAAACCACTAATCCTAATCCGAGAATTATTCGATTTTGGTCGAAGGTGTACCTCACTTTTTTGCCAGCCTGAACCATCAATTCGTCTCCTGCGATTACTTTCACCACTAGTTTTTCATTGATTTTCCAAATCGGGTAGGACGCCAAGATTCGATAACGAAATCTAAAGCTCCCGAAAAAGTACCCATCCTCCAACTTCGTCTCTTCGACATTCAGCTGATGAAAATAACGTGCCTCCGCTCGAAAGCGATGATCAAGGGTTAACTTCTGAAGGGTATGCTTATTGGCAAACTCTACATGCGGCCTAAGCTCCGGTACCACCAGATTCAAATCAGAGGTGGGGTAGTTTGGGCTTTGAAAAAAAGTCGCAAATCCTGCTGATGCTTCCCACCCACGTGCACCTAACTTACGGTGGAGGTGGGTTCTCAACGATAATTGGTGCTGCGCAAAAGGGTGAACAAAATGCCTCTCCTGAATTTCTGCTACTACTGACCAATTCTTGTCTATGGGAACAGTTAGAAAATAGGCGTACCAAATCAATTGTTGATGAGTGACATCCTTTTGAGCCATTGACAATTTTGGCATAAAGCTCAAAAAGAGAAAAATAAACGTGGATAGTATTGCTTTCAAGCCCAGGAATTAAGCTGCAATTTTACGGGAATTACCAGTGAGTAAATAGGGGGATAACAAATATATACCGCAATGAGGCCACTAGCCTTATTTTCTTCACTTATCGGCCTGGTAGACCGATGACGGAAGACCGAAGTTGCGCTGACAATGCCTGATTTTGTCTTTTACTGGCAGATAAGCGGATTTACATAATACATCTGTATTTACGCTTTTCTGCCAGTAATCGAATTCTCTTTGGTCAACGGGTTGGAAGACCGATGACCAAAGACCGAAGTAAACCAGAATTCAATGTGTCTTCGGACTTTCGATCCTATAAATTTTCTACTGGCAAGATTCCGAATAATCACAATACATAAAGTGTTCCTGTGTGAGGAAATGTGGATTCGAACTTACGTCCAAATTAAGACCTACCAGACTTCATATTGTTAATGATTTATTCACCTCTCCCGAAAGCTGATAGATTTTTCATGATAAATCGGAATTATCCCGATTTTATCAAGTCGTATTCTACATTTCTATTTGTCAAACATCCTAGGTTTAATCGGTTTTTTTCCGATTTTTATATAAAAATTTGGCAATATGGAGTTTCATAATCTTTTTCAAGAATACCAAGAGGAACCGCTTAACAGGCAGGTGATGCTTTCTCTTTTGAAAAAATACAAGAGGCCCAACGACAAGATATCGGAATTGGTGAAAGCAGGATGGCTGACCATATTAAAAAATGGACTCTACATCGCGGGGCCGGAGAGTAAATTGCTTCGACCAGAATCATTTCTTATCGCAAATCATTTGTTGGGACCAAGTTACGTTTCGATGGAGGCATCACTTTCCTATTGGGGTTTTATACCTGAACGAGTTTTTGAAACTATCTCTGTGACAGTCAAAGCTGCTAAGACTTACAAGACAGCCGTAGGACGGTTCAGTTACAGACAGGCTTCGTTGCCCTACTATTCCTATGGCATCCGCAGTGTAGCACTTACTCCAAGGCAGACTGCTATGATAGCCTCTCCGGAAAAGGCTATTTGTGACAAAATTGTAATGACATATGGAATAAATTTGCGAAGCAGCAAACAGGTTATGGATTTCTTAACTGGGGATATGAGAATGAGTGAAGAATTATTTCGAGGGTTTAATCTGGACGTAATGGATACTTGGATTCCTGAAGCACCAAAAAAAAGCAGTTTACAGGTGCTTGTTAAAACAATTCGAAGCTTATGATTCAGGAATGGATTGAGGAATATAAGCCTAAAACTCAAGAAGAAGCATTTGCAGCTTTGCGCGAAATTATGCAGGAAGTGGCATTGGCAGGTTTGCAGCGTGCGGGATTTTTTGAAAAGGCTGCCTTCTACGGTGGAACTGCGCTTCGAATATTCTATGGGTTGGATAGATATTCAGAGGACCTTGATTTTTCATTATTGAACGTTAATCCGGATTTTTCTCTGGAAGTTTATTTTGAAGCCATTATTACTGAATTTGAGGCTATTGGAATGAAAGTGAGTATTGTAGAAAAGAAAAAGCAAGTGGAATCAAGCATAGAATCCGCTTTTCTGAAATCTGCGACCGTATGGAAAGAGCTCGAGTTACGTGGTATCATACCACAAGCGGGGGTTAAACTTATGCCAAGTATTAAGATTAAAATAGAGGTGGATCGATTACCTCCATTGGGCTTTGAAACTGAAGAAAAGTTACTACTTCGCCCATTTTCTTTCTATGTCAAGTGTTTTACGGTTCATAGTCTTTTTGCAGGGAAAATCCACGCGTTGCTTTTTCGGAAGTGGCAAAAAAGGGTAAAGGGACGGGATTGGTATGATATGGAATGGTACATCAAAAAAGGAATTCCATTGGATCTTCACCATTTTCTTCTCAGAGCTAAGGATACTGGTGATTGGAGTAAAGAAACTATAACCAATGCAGAGGTCATGAAACTTTTAGAAGCTAAAATAGAAAACGTAGATTTTAAAAGTATAAAGGAAGATGTTGTGCGCTTCATTCCAAATGATGCTGTAATTGCTATATGGAGCCAGCAATACTTTATGGATTTGATACAGAAATTGAAATTTGATTAACACCAGCAATCAGATTTCATCGGTCACCTGTCACCCGACATCCCTGCCTATTCAATCAAAACTTCATCTTCTGAATTCGTATTGCATTCAAAATAGCCAACAACGCCACCCCAACATCTGCGAAAACAGCTGCCCACATCGTTGCCATTCCCACGGCTCCAAGAACCAAAACAATCACTTTTACCCCAAAAGCAAAACCTATATTCTGCCACACGATTTGTTTGGTCTTTTTCCCGATAGAAATTGCCATTGGGATCTTGCTTGGTCTATCGTCTTGGATCACCACATCGGCAGTCTCGATAGTAGCATCGCTTCCCAGTCCACCCATAGCGATTCCTACGTCAGATATCGCCACTACAGGCGCATCATTTACCCCATCGCCCACAAAGGCAACCGTTCCTTTTTGAGCTTTGATCTCCTTGACCTTTTCTACTTTATCTTCCGGAAGCAGACCACCAAATGAATTAGGAATTCCCAACTTGTCTGCGACAAACTTGACGACATTACTTTTATCCCCGCTGAGCATAGTGATCCCAACTCCCATTGCTTTTAGCTGATCAATGGTATGCTGAGCATCAGCTTTAATACTGTCCGCGATGGTCAAGTAGCCAGCAAATTTCCCATCGTATCCTATCGCAACCAAGGTGTAAACTATGCTGCTAGGATCGATAGAATAAGGAATCGAAAACTTATCCATCAGCTTGAAATTCCCAACGAGCAATTGCTTGCCCTCAACTTGGGCTTTCAGACCATGTCCAGCTATTTCTTCCACATTTTCCAAAACAACACTGGGATCAACTTCGCCCACGTGATCCTTGATGGCGGTGGAAATTGGGTGAGTACTTTTGCTTTCCAGCGCATTTATAAAATCCAGAATTTTAGAATTCTCAAAGTCTGGCTGAAGATGCACTTCCTGCACATTAAAAACTCCCTCAGTCATTGTCCCCGTTTTGTCCATCACGACTTGACTGATTTGAGCAATGCTGTCCAAGAAATTACTTCCTTTAAACAAAATCCCGTTTTTACTCGCGGCTCCTATTCCCCCAAAATATCCCAAAGGAATACTGATCACCAGCCCGCAGGGACAGGAAATCACCAAGAAGATCAGTGCACGATAAAGCCAGTCGCTGAATACGTAATCTTCTACAAAAAGGAAGGGAAGAAAGCAGATTCCTGTTGCCAAAAAGACTACGATGGGTGTATAAATCTTGGCAAATTTCCTGATGAACAATTCCGTCGGAGCTTTTTGCGCAGTCGCATTTTGTACCAATTCCAAGATCCTGGAAAGTTTACTATCTGTATAAGCAGCAGTCACTTTTACCAGAGAAACAGTATTCAGATTGACCATTCCTGCTAAGACCTCAGCTCCTTTTTCTTTGGAATCCGGCTTGCTTTCTCCTGTCAAAGCGGAGGTATTAAACGACGCTTTCTCAGAAAGTAACTCTCCATCAAGACCAAGTTTTTCTCCAGCTTTCAATTGAATAATGTCTCCGATTTTTGCGCTAGCTGCTTTAATCGTCTTGGTAGTATTTCCTTCCAAAATCGTCACCTCATCAGGTCGCTGATCGAGCAAGGTTTTGATATTGGTTTTTGCCCGTGTCACGGCCATTGCCTGAAAAACTTCCCCTACGGAATAAAAAAGCATTACAGCCACACCTTCGGGATATTCTCCGATAGCAAATGCGCCAACTGTAGCAATTCCCATCAGCAGGAATTCTGAGAAAATATCCCCCTTCAAAATACTACCCCAAGCCTCTTTCAAAACAGGAAGTCCAACAGGTAAATAGGCTACCAAATACCAACCGAGCCTCACCCAGCCTTGGAACCAATCCTGCGGAAAAATATAGTCGAAGCCAAGCCCAAAAATCATCACCACAAAGGAAAAAATAGCTGGAGCAAAAAATCTCAACATGCTCTCATCTTTGGCGATGGAGTGATCGTGCCCATCGTCGGTCGAATGACCTTCATGATTGACCTGCTCATCTACAGCACAACAGTCTCTATCTTCTATTTCCAAATGGCTTTTCTGATTCTTACTCCCCATAATTCCGGTTTATTTTTTTGTTTGTATGCCATTGGCTAACAAAGAGGCCAAAGCATCCTAGTGTCTGGTAAGCTCAAGCATTTAGGCCACTTCAGCCTGCCTCGCCCGTGGAGGGTCTTCAAGCCAGTAAATCAAAGAGACCATGGCTAATGGCATAAGTGCGGATAATCATATTTATTTTTGCTTCATCAAGTTCATTACCTGATCTATAGGCAATTTCTCGACGCGATGTCCATCTTTTCCCTCCATAGATTCGGCAGCAAACAAGGAATTGATAATAGCTTCTTCGGTCGCTTCAATAACGGCCATAAAGAGCGAAGACATGTCATCATTCCTTATGAATTCAGCGGTTACCAAAATTCCATCTTCAGCAGAGTAGGGAATTCGAAGTGCTTCTGCCGTACTGAAAGCAATCACGTAATCACCAGAACCATTAGAAGCGATCCCGCCGGTTTTTGCTAGACCCATCATCCCTCGCTTAGCCATTCTTTCTAGGTTTCGCTCCAGCACTGGAGCATCAGTTGCCACAATTATCATGCAGCTACCGTCAGACTTTTCCATGGCATCGCGAAATGGATATCTACCCATTTTTTCTCCCACAGCCAATCCATCGATTTGTAGATTTCCTCCGAAATTTGTCTGAACCAGCACTCCGACCGTATATCCTCCCAAGCTTTCGGGAAGCTTGCGGGATGCAGTTCCGATTCCACCTTTCCACCCAAAGCAAACCGTGCCAGTGCCGGCTCCTACATTTCCTTCGGCCACTATTCCAGACTCGGCCGAATTTATCGCCTGGATTACCTCTTCCGGAGAAATATGCATTCCGCGGATATTATTGAGAAAGCCATCATTCGTTTCACCGACTACAGCATTCACAGATTGGGCATTTTCATTTTCTTTTTGCTCCAAAGAATACCGAACTACTCCTTCGATTCCAGCAGCCACACTCAGTGTGTTGGTGAGAATAATCGGGGCCTCGATATTACCAAGCTCTTGCACTTGAGTTGTCCCAGCCAACTTGCCAAAACCATTCCCCACATAAATCGCCGCAGGGACTTTTTGCTGAAAAAGATTTCCTCCATGTGGCAAAATAGCTGTCACTCCGGTGCGGATATCGTTGCCTTCTATTTTGGTGAAATGCCCCACTTTCACACCAGGTACATCAGTGATCGCATTCAGCGAACCTGGCGGAAGTACGCCAAAGATGATCTCTTTATCTCGTGGTCTTTCTTGCGAAAATGAGTTGGAGACAAATAAAATAAAGAGTACAAATAGAAGGTCGAGGTTTTTCATAGCAGGTGGTTTTCCGAATTTAAACTTTATGTCCTCACCAAAAAACCACTGAGCCGAGCATTCCACTTAATTGTCATTATTTCACCTTCTTTCTATGCAAGTTTTGAATTTCAACTAGATTTGAGGTTAATTTCTAGGTGGAAAGCCAATCAGATACGATTATTTTCTAACCTATTTCTTTTCAAAAATGGGATTGATGTGAGCATCTTTTAAATTAGCATTTCGCTCAGAGATCATTTATAATTTAGAATTTCGCAATAGTGGGATGCAAATAGTATTTTACTCCTTCAGAGCTTTTATCGATTGACATGTTCTGTACCCAGTCCTTTAGTCTTTTCTATAGTAACATGGGCTTTCAACCCTTTGATTCTTATGAGACTTAAAAAACGATTAGTATTCTCCACGTTGACCTCCATGTTTCCCGTGGTAAAATAAACCTTTTATAAATGCTGAAAAAAGAAAGATACGAAGCCATCATCGATCACTTTCGTGAGAACATGCCCATTGCCGAGACGGAACTTCAGTACGAGAATTCATTCCAGCTTTTGATGGCAGTTGTACTTTCAGCGCAGTGCACAGACAAGCGAATTAATATAGTCACTCCCGCTTTATTTGAGAAATTCCCTGAGCCTGCGTTTTTGGCCGCTTCAAATTTTGACGAGCTTTTTCCCTACATCAAGACCGTTTCTTACCCGAATAATAAAACCAAACATCTTTTAGGATTAGGAAAAATGCTTGTGGCAGACTTTGGCGGTGAGGTTCCTTCTTCTGTCGCTGAATTGATCAAACTCCCTGGCGTGGGGCGAAAAACCGCAAATGTGATCACATCGGTCGTTTGGAATCAGCCTAATATGGCCGTGGATACACATGTTTTTCGGGTTTCGAAACGACTCGGTCTTGTTTCTCAAACTGCCAAAACTCCTTTGGAAGTCGAAAAGCAGCTCATCCGACACATTCCAAAAGAATATGTACACATCGCGCATCACTGGCTGATTTTACATGGAAGATATGTATGTCTCGCTCGAAGACCGAAATGTGAAGAGTGCACCCTAACTCATTTATGCAAGTATTTTGAGAGAAACCAGGGCAAAATCATCAAAGTAAAAAAGCAGGAATAATGTGCGGAATCCATCTGATATGGGGCAAGGGAGCGAATGAAGAGGCTATTAACAGCATGCTTCAGCTGAGTCAGAATCGTGGTCCCGATCAGCAAGCGGGCTATAGTCCATGGCCCGGATTGTGGATTGGGGTAAATCGGCTGAAAATCATGCATACCGGTTTTGAAGCAGATCAACCATTTTGGGCGCCTGATGGCAGGTCTTTACTTATTTGGAATGGAGAGATTTATAACTTTCAGGAAATCAGAAATCTCTTGATAAAGATGGGCATTTGCTTTATCACACAGTCAGACACTGAGGTAGTTTTACATGTTCTTCGTGTTTTTGGTGTAAAAGGTTTGGAGAAACTCCATGGTATGTTTGCCTTGATTTTTGTGGATTTAACCGAGAGATCTGTTCTTGTAGCTCGTGATAGAAATGGAGAAAAACCACTCTATTATTCTCAAAATCCTGATTCCCTAATCATTTCCTCAGCATGTAACAGCATCCAAAGTCTAAGAAACTCAGAAATAGATGTTCGGCAATTTGAGCCGTATTTCTATCTCAGAGCGCCACTCTTGGGTAATACGTTCTTTAAAGGAATTCATGAATGGAAGCCTGAGCGATATAGTAAGATCTTGAATCATTCGGCTTTTCGATGGGATCATATTCCGAGTCAAACCAAGCTGAGTTCTGAACCGACTTTAGTTTCCTTCAAAGAGGTGCTTAATGAAGCTGTTTTAAAGCAATTTCATGCAGATGTCCCTGTGGGAATTCAGCTCAGTGGAGGAGCTGATAGTTCATTGCTTTATGCGCTTTGGTATAAGAAGACTGGTATTCCAATGAGCTCTTTTACCATCCAAGTTGAGCAGAAATATAAAAAGAAATATGCCGACGGAGATGCTGCAAGTCGCTTCGCAAAGCACTTTCCTTCACGTCATCATCTAGTAGAAATCACTCAGAATACTTTCTGGGAAAACTGGGATGGCTATGTGAAAAGCTTGGATCAGCCTATAGGAGATTCTGCCGGATTCTTGTATTGGATGATAGGAAAGGAAGCTAAAAAGTCTGTAAAGGTTTTGATTTCGGGAGCTGGCGCGGATGAACTTTGGGGAGGATATCAGCGACATAAAGCTTTTGAAGCATATCAAAAGCGAAAACAGCTCCTGCTAAAATTTCAGCCTATTTTGGAGAAATTACCACTTGGAAGGAGTTATCAGAAATTCATTTCTGCCATTGATCCAGATCCCCGGAGGACTTTTCTCAATTTTTCTGGATTGGATAATGTCCCAGATGATTTGGCAGAGGATTACGATAGAATTTTCAACAGAAATTTGGCCGACTACTCACAAATGCTGGATTTTGATCGGCAAGTTTATCTGGTGCAGGATGTGCTAAAGATTCAAGACAATGCCCTGATGGCGCATAGCATAGAGGGGCGATCGCCGTATTTGGATGCAGCTATGCTGGAATTGTGGAGAAATGTGAAAGACGAGGGATTACTTAAAGGTAAACCTTGGATCAAGCGATGCCTTAATGAGCTGGATTTGCACTGGATATCTGAGCGCAACAAAATGGGTTTTGGGCTTCCGCTAATGGAATGGTTTGCTGAAAATGGAGAATTTGCCAAGCGTGTTTTCGATTCTATCAAAGTCTTCGAGAAGACTCATGGCGAGCATTTCCCTGAAAAGATGAGATTACTCGCCGCCAAACCAGAACTTGGGACAAAACATCATTTTTTAACACTATACAATCTGTTTCTTCTGGCAGAATGGGTGAAATTGCACAAGCTATGAGGATTATTTACATCCATCAGTATTTCAAAACTCCAGCCGAAGGTGGTGCCGTGCGCTCCTATTACCTAGCAAAAGGGTTGGTGGATGCTGGTCATGAAGTGGAGATGATCACTGGCGGAGCGCAAACTGACTACGACCAACGATGGATTGACGGAATCAAGGTTCATTATTTGCCTGTTATTTATGATCAGAACTATGGGTTTTTCAAGCGTGTTTTATCGTTTCTGAGCTACGTTCGCCAAGCGAAGAAATTGATCAAAAAACTTCGAAGGCCAGATTTATTGTATGTCACTTCCACTCCGTTGACTACAGGATTGCTTGGGATTTGGGCAAAAAAGAGGTTAGCTATTCCTTATATTTTTGAAGTAAGGGATCTCTGGCCTCAGGCGCCGATTGAAGTGGGCGCAATCAAGAATCCATTGCTGAAAAGAAGTTTAATTTCACTGGAGAAAAAGATCTACCAGCAAGCATTGAGCCTTGTTGCGTTGTCTCCGGGCATAGCGGATCATTTACGTAAAGTCACTCCGCAACAACAAATTTATCTGATTCCAAATTTCTCAGATTTGGACAGTTTTTTTCCAATGGAGAAAAGTGAGAATCTTCTTCGCAAATATGCTTTGGACCATACATTGACCATTGCATACACGGGAGCTTTGGGTCAGGTGAATGCTGTAAATGAGCTACTGAATCTTGCTGAACTAGCAAAAGCGAGAGGTAAAAACTGGCAGTTTCTGATTATGGGAGAGGGAAGTCATGAGGCTGAACTCCGGCGAGTTGTTTCGGGTAAATCACTTTCTCAGGTTCATTTCATTCCTTTTGGGTCTAAAGGAAAAGTCAATGAAATACTCAGTCTGGCCGACTTTGCATGGATATCTTTTGCGCATTTACCGGTGTTAAAAACTAACAGTCCAAATAAGTTTTTTGATGCCTTGGCTGCTGGCAAAGCCATTTTGGTTAATCACAAAGGATGGGTTTATGATTTGGTGAAGACACATCAACTTGGAATTTCTTGTTTTCCTTCGAAAATCGAATTTACTTTTGAGAGGCTGGAAAAGCTAGAACAAAACACGAGAGAACTGGCAAAAATGGGTGCGAACTCGCGGAAATTAGCTGAGCAACATTTCACCAAAGAGCAGGCGGTTTCTCGCTTAAAGAAAGTAATTGATCATGGTAAGAATCCGCTTAGTATGCAAGATCAATTCATCATTTTGACAGGTTGAGAACGATTTTTCTGTCAACTATTTTTAGATGATCCCTCATTTTTTTTAGCGCAATTTGAATCTTGATCTCTGTGTATTTCAAAAGAGTTTTATTCATTTTACCCATAAAATCAGTCTATTAACATCAAGGTTTATTTGTTAATTAGTTGACTATTAAGTTTATCTGTTTCTTTAAAATATAAAAAAGTTGGTGTTTTCAAAAACCATATGGCCTTGAGTTAGTTTACCATTCTCAACCAAATAACCAACTATATGAAAAAATTAAATTTTAACACCAGACGGCTACTTGCGCTAGCCTTTCCTATTGCCATGTTTGTAGGATTTTCATCCTGTAAAGACGTTGTCGACGAAAGGATGCCAGAACCAGATGTTGTAGACGTATTAGTGGGCGACCCTAATTTCTCTACTCTTACTGCAGCAGTCACAACGGCAGGGTTAGCTGACGACCTGAGTGGTGCTGGGCCATTTACCATTTTTGCACCAACAAATGCTGCGTTTGGGGATTTCTTGACGGACAACAGCCTTACTGCCGCTGCATTACTTAGTAGTCCTGATTTGGCAAATATATTGACGTATCATGTGGTCCCTGCAAACGTTGCTTCTGGAGACGTGGTAGCAGGACCGGTTACTTCCCTAGGAGGCAGCAAATTTTATGTGAGTTTTGATCCTACCGGCGGAATATGGATCAATGGTAATTCTAAGATTACTGCGGTAGATAAAATGGCCAGCAACGGAGTTATTCATACACTTGATTATGTAATTACTGCTCCAACGAAAAACATTGCTGAAATAGCAATTGAAAATACAACAGCCGCTACTCCTGAATTCACACAATTGGTAGCTGCACTTTCGAGAGCTGGTTTGGTAGATGCAGTTAGTGGTGGTACAGGTGATAATTTAACTGTTTTTGCACCGACCGATGCTGCTTTTGAAAATTTGTATACTGCTCTTGAAGTAAGTGGAGTAGATGAAATCGATTTGAATTTATTGACAGACGTCCTTTTATACCATGTAGTGCCAGCAAGAGCATTCTCTCAAGACTTACGTAATGGAGCTAGCCTTCCTACATTATTGGAGGGAAGGAATTTAACTGTAGATCTTCCTGGATTGATGATTAATGAAAGTGGTTTAGTGCCATCCATGCTGAATATCCATGCAACGAATGGAGTCATCCATGTGATTGATCAAGTAATAGTACCTGAGTAATTTTTGGTGGGTTTAGTGTTAAAGCGGGCTTCTATGGAAGTCCGTTTTTTTTATGTTTCATCTACTCCACAGTGATAGTAGAGTTTATCACAAAGAGCCCGACTAGTAATTTTTTATTGTTTTTAATAACAGAAAATGATCAGAACAAAAGTTGTTTCTTTTTCATCAAAACTTATGGTCCTGTCCTCGGTCTGTAGCCAGATTCTCTGAATATCTTCTCAGCATCAGGCTCCGCCATTAGCAAATCCAATGGGACATCTTGGTTGAACTGATAATCATCCACAATATTCCAGCCGAGCCATCTTCCTAATCGACCTGGAGCTTTGGTGCTTATAGCATCTGTAAACGGTGCTTCACCGATGTATTTCCTGATTTCAAAAGGGTTAGTCTCATACAGCAATTCATTTTCCACAAAATGTGACCAAATCAATTCTTCATTTTCAAAGCTCTCAGTGATGGCCTCAGGTGTATAACCAATAATATATTGATCAGAAGTGCAAGGCAAAATGGCCTTGGTGAAATGGTATGTTTTACCGTAATAAACCATCTCTGCCAGCAGTGTATTATCTGATGGATTGGTCTGATTAAATCTGGCAGAAATAGCCATAACAATCATGGGCACGATGTATGGCTTATCATATCGCTCGGCCATATACCGCGGAAGTTCCGGCTGAAAAGTATGTGCTGGCGGCAGAAAATAATCCAGTCCGATAACGATTAAATCATCAGTGACGATCAAATCAGAATTAAAGCCTGATACGAAGGTATAAACTTTGGGCACTTGGAATTCGGGAAAGTAATACTTAATAGCTTTGAAGGCGGTTTCCAGTTCTTTTTCTACCTGTGAAAAGTCACTGAATGCTACTTCTACCGAATCAAAAAGCACTCGCATGGATGAGTCTTGGTGAATAGCCAAAAGCTCTGCGGCCAAGCTATCAAGACTTGGATAAAGATCCATTTGTAAGTATTCCTTTGCAAACTCAGGATTTTCCTCCAGCAAATAACTGAAATCACTCACACTTTTAGCTGCGAAAAAATCCTTTTCCAATCGATTGACTTTCAAGGTCACATCCTGATTTAGAATCTCTGAGGAAATCTCACATTTCTCATCTTTTTTGCCGCAGGCGAAGCCTAAAATCAGAATAAGTAAGAAGTAGAAATATTGGTTTGATGACTTGCTCATGAATCATTTTTTTTTAAAAGTACGGAATTGAAGGATAATGAGCGTAGAACGAATCCAATAATGAATTTATGATTGATCGATTTGAAAAATGATATTGTTGCATTAGATTTAGTTAGTTAATGCATCTTGAATTTGAATACGATCTTCTTTATATAATAAACATTGTTGGATACTTTTTGCAAAGAATCAGCTATTGAAACTCATTTTTAACCAAGAAAGAACATGAAATCAGAAGAAATTAAAGCTCTCTTTGCACGATTTGAAGCTGCTGCTTCCGTACTAGAAGGTGTGGAATGCTGGAGCGCTAGAGAATAGCAAGACTTACTAGGCTACAGCAAGTGGGAGAATTTTGAGAAGGTGATCCAAAAAGCCAAAGATGCCTGCAAAAATGCAGGAGAAGATGTGGCTTATCATTTTCCTGACGTTAGGAAAACGATCCCTATGCCAAAAGGTGCAGAAAAAGAGATCGATGAGATCTTACTTACGCGTTATGCATGCTACTTAATAGCTCAAAATGGAGATAGCCGGAAAGAAGAGATTTCATTTGCACAAAATTACTTTGCTGTACAAACCCGCCGTGCTGAGTTAGTGGAGCAACGACTTCTGGATTACGAACGTGTAAAAGTTAGAAAAAACCTGAGTCAAACTGAAAAAATGCTATCGGGTATTTTGTACGAAAGAGGAGTGGACACCAAGGGTTTTGCAATTATCAGAAGCAAAGGTGATCAAGCCTTATTTCGATTAAATACGCAGACTCTCAAGAGAAAAATGGGAGTCCCCGAGACCAGACCAGTGGCTGACTTTTTACCTACCATAAGTATAAAAGCCAAAGATTTAGCAGCAGAAATGACAGGCTTGAATGTTCAGAGTAAAGACTTGAAAGGGCAATCAAAAATTGAAAGAGAACACGTTGACAATAACACTGCGGTAAGGGATATGCTCACCCAAAGAGGTATTATTCCTGAAAACCTGCCTCCTGGTGAGGATGTGAAAAAACTACAGCGAAAACTGGATGGAGATGAAAAGAAAGTATTAAAGGGTACTAGGAAGAAAAAGTAGCCTAATAGTCATAAACTCACTGAAAACCAGTCCCTTTGAAACATCAAATTAAAACTAAAGCACTTCATTCATATTTAACGCAATATCAAATTACAGATCAAAAATCTCAAATCCCTTCACCCCTCACAGCATTCAAAATCACTTCAAAAACATCTGTAGGTTTTAAAGACTTTTGGTTCACTAATTTTTCGTCAGCTACTAGTAAAGGCTTATCCAAATCGTCTTCACTCAATCTCCCGTGCGCCCCTTTCACCAATGTGGCGTCCAAAGGTATCACATCCATTAAGTATCGGAAACCTAGTTTTTTCTTAAGTACTTTTGACCCAACGGTCAACATTGGGATTTTGATTTCTGGGTTCAAGACCAACTCTACAGGATCGTAACCTGGTTTTTTGTGGATATCCACACAGCGAGCATAGTCAGGTGCTTTGGCATCGTCCATCCAGAAATAGTAGGTGAACCAAGAATCCTTATCAGCCATCACGACCAAATCACCTGCGCGTTCATGGTCTATGTGATGCTGCTTTTTTCCTTCTGAGTCTAGAACCAATTCCACCCCAGGGGTCTCTTTAAGAAGCTTTTTGACCTGAGGCAAAATACTCAAATCATTAACATGCACATGGGCAACCTGATGATCCGCAATCGCAAAAGCTTTGGAAGTTCCTGGGTCCAAAGTCTCCAATCCTTGCTCATCTTTTACCTGAATCCAGCCTTGCTCTCTAAAAAGTCGATTCAAGTGCACGGGCTTACTCACAGAAGTGATCCCATATTCTGAAAGCAAAATCACCTGAGTGCCCTGATTTTCGAAGTAAGTAATAAGATCCTTTGCCAGATCATCAACTTCTTTCAGATACTTACCGATCTCCTTGAAATCAATCCCATACTTCTGAAGGGAATAATCCAAATGAGGAATGTAAATCAGATTGAGCGTAGGATTGTGCCATTCATCGACTTTCTTCGAAGCCTCAGCGATCCACTTGCTTGATGCAATATTTGCATTTGGACCCCAAAAGGAAAATAAAGGAAACTGTCCCAGTTCTTTTTGCAGTCGATCTCGCAAATCCATAGGCTGGCTGTGACAATCGGGTTCTTTTCTTCCATCTGCTAGATAAAGTGGGCGAGGAGTAACTGCATAGTCCACGCTCGAATACATATTATACCACCAAAACATATTCGCAACGGTGAAGCTGGGGTTCTCTTTTTTCAGTATTTCCCAGATCTTCGGCGACTGGACAAGCTTATTGGACTGTCTCCAAAATTTGATTTCGCATTCATCCTGAAAATACCAGCCGTTACCGACGATACCATTTTCGTTAGGCATCTTTCCTGTCAAATAAACAGACTGTGCAGCGCACGTCACTGCTGGCAAAACTGGTTCCACTACAGCCTGCTTATGCTTTTCAATCCACTTTTTTAAAAAAGGAGTATGCTCTCCTATTACTCTTGGCGAAAGTGCTACTATATCTAAAACGACTGTTTTTTTCATTCTAATTCATTTTTCCGATTACCCAAGCCAATTCTCTGGAGATAGATTCTCCTAAGCTTAATCGTGTGTTTTCTGGTAAAACCTCCCAAGTATAAGTCTCCACTTCCAGGTGATTTGTCAAAGATGGATTTTTTAAAACCTCATTAAGTACAATTGAAATTTGATCTTGGGTGGATGCTAAAGTACCATAATTTTCTAAAAAGACGGGGACGTGGAAATGGATTCTCCATTCCTCTTCATCTGTGGTATCCAAAATTTTAAGTGCATCTGGCAAATCAGGATAGGATTGCAAACTTCCATCTTTCTTCTTGGCAACTACCTGATGTAAATAAGTAGATTCTTCGAAAGGCAACAAGTTAACCTTAAGGAGATTGCGGGCTTCTAACTGTTGGGGGATCATCATCTTCAGAGCGGCTGAAATCTGAATTTTTCCGATTTTTAAACCAGCTTCATCAAATTTCAAAAATGTATCTTCTGGCTTTTCATAGACGATTGCAAAATGACAGACATCGTAACAGACCTGAATGTGTTCTTTCAGATACTCTTCTGCCAGTTCTTCAGAAACATTCAGCTTTTCCGCCAGCCAGGGTTTTCCTTTTGGAAGCAGCCAATCTGAAAATAGCCAGATCATCTCATCTGAATTTTCGAGAATCCCATCAGGCTCTGGTTCTATATCGAGATGCAGCGATTTTCCAGTTTGCTTTTTGATCTCTGCCAATTCAGCTACGACTTCCAGCAAATGCTTTGTGGCAATCTCCATTCCTGCATTCAATTCGGACTCAGATTTAAACCAAGGTCTGTATGAAATCGGAGATGTGGAAATACCACCACCCATTCCTTCAGGAAGAAGGTGTGCTAAAAGGCGAAATGATCTAATGGTATAATCCCGACGCTCAGTAGTTGTCCAGTCGGGGAAATGAACCTGGTCTTTGACAACCGTGCGATGAAAATCTCCATACGGAAAGCAATTCATTGTAAACACGTAGGCATTTTCAGAATCTAGCCAAGACTTGAATTGAGCCAATTGATCAGGCTTTTCAAGTACTAAGCTTGCGTCATGAGAAAGCCGCAAGCCAATTCCGAATGGTTTATCTGCATTCAAACGCTTTTTAACTTCAGGAATGTAAATTTTTAGATTTTTGAAGGTTGCCTCCCAGCTTTCTCCGGGGTGAATATTGCTGCAATAACTGAGGTGAAAACCCTTGATTTCCATGAGTAAAGATGATGTTTTACTGAATTAACTATTAACTAAATTTTCCTTTTGGTTGAAACTTTTGAGCAAATCAACCGATTGATGGATTAATTCATGATCCATTTCGTGAACTTCCTCACCTTTGCCTAAGGCCGTCAAAAGCATAATAGTAAGTTGGCCGCCTAAGTGCTCTTGGAATTCCTGCAAGCCTTTGATTAGATTCTCACCACCTAATTCTGGGACGAAAAGCTCAAAGCCTAAGGTCTTGAAGACAGCTATAATTCTGGTAAGATCAGCTTCTGATATCCATCCTTTCAGATACGAATAGGTAGAGTCCAATGCAATTCCAATTGCAACAGCTTCGCCATGACGAATTCTAAAGTCACTCAAATGCTCTAATTTGTGAGCAGCCCAATGCCCAAAATCCAATGGACGGGAAGAGCCAAATTCGAAGGGATCTTTTCCAGAGATATGATCCAAGTGCATCTGGGCACATCTAATGATCAACTCTTGCATTGGGTTCATATCTCGTGTTGCGAGAGCTGAAGAATGATCTTCTATCCAGGTAAAAAAGCTTAAATCCTTGATTAAAGCCACTTTGATCGCTTCAGATATTCCAGATCTCCAATCTCGATCATCCAGAGTTTTTAGGAACTTAAAATCATTTAAAACTGCATAAGGTGGAGTAAATGTGCCTAAGTAATTCTTTTTTCCGAAAAGATTTACAGAGTTTTTTACACCAACTGCAGAGTCATTTTGTGATAAAACTGTGGTAGGAATACGGATCAAGCGAATTCCACGATGGGATATTGCTGCAGCAAAACCAACCATATCAATCACAGCACCACCGCCAATCACTGCAATATAAGAATGCCTGTCAATACCATATAAATGGGTCGCTTCTACAATCTTTTTGTAAACTGCCTCGTCATTTTTGCAAGCTTCTCCACCCACAACGATTATCGGATCACAGGCTGTGGAAAAGAATTTAGAATGGGCATTTCCATAGGATTTCAGTTGGGCAACTAAATTAGGATGAGCTTCCGTGACCCCATCATCTATCACAAAAAGAACCTTAGGGCGCCTCTCTTTCTCCAGAAGATCTACAAATACTGTATTCTTCAATGAGAAAATATCCTCAGAGAAGCAGACAGAATATTTAAAGGGTACTGAAAATGATTGTTCAATAATCGTATTCATAATCAACAGGGTAATAGCTTAGGCTGATTGCTGGAATAAATACAATTCCGAGCGACTTTTAGTTCTTGGTCTTAGGTGACAGCAAATTTCTTGGCTAGCCAAAGGGATATTGGAAGTAACAATAACACAATTATTCCAATCTTCCATCCTGCGAAAGCTGCGGCTATGGAAGCATTGACAATAATGAGGGAAATAACGGCAGCTTTGACGGATTTGCCTATTAGTTTTGGGTCTTGGCTGCGAATAGCCTTGATCAATGGCGGAAAAATCATGTAGCTGAGTAAGGCTAAAAATGGAAGTACTTCCCAAAATGGAGTGCTATGCATAATTGGTATCGCGCCGATCATGAAGATCACTATCAAGTACATAGTCAAACCGCCATAAAGCGCATTTCTGTTTTTTCCATGCACTTCGCCACGACTGATCATCGTGATAGCCGCTACGAAAATGAGTGGGATCAGACCGAGTGGCCAAAATGTGGACAACAGTTCAGGTATTACACTGATTCCGAGAAGTAAGTTGCCGGAGCGGCAAAGTCCCATATTGATAGGACCTAAGTAGTTTTGATGCTTTCCCCAGTAATCATATGCAACAGCCAAGATTGCCACCCCTAAAGCTATTCCCGCAGAAATCAAATTCACTTGAGCCGCCGCTACGACTCCTACTATAAGTAATATAAAAGACATCCATGCAGCACCAGCTTTGGAAGCTCTACCACTTGGAATCGGTCTTTCTGGTCTTTCAACTGCATCTAGGTCTGCATCGAAGACATCATTGAACGCCACTCCACCAGCATATAATCCAATTGTGCCCAGTGAAAGCCATCCCAGGTTTAGAAAGAGCTCATTGCTACCAGAACCCCAGGTAATGATATAAGTCCAAGCACCGGCAACAGCAAGCCCAGCCCAAATGTCAGCTATAGCTGTGACTACATTGGCTGGTCGTGTCAGCTGTAAATAGGCAAAAAGCCGGGAAGTACTCATCAATTAATTCTCTACAATATCTGTTTTGCCTTCTACACGTGGTGTTTGGCCACCACGAAGCACAGAGTTTCCGCTCATCTTTTTGGTTTGATCCAATGGTGCAGCATCCAGCCAATCCCGTTCGTCCATTTGTCCACTTTGACCAAAGGCAGTCAAAGCATTTTGGTAGGTAACCAGTTTGATATGCTCTTCGGGAATTCCGGATTTACGCATGAGGTCAGCTGTTTTTGGCACAGCCAGAGGATCAGATATCCCCCAATCAGCAGCAGAATTGACGATTATTCGCTCTGGGCCATAGTGTCTCACGATTTCCACCATGCGCTCAGACCCCATTTTTGTATGTGGATAAATAGTAAATCCAGCATAATATCCACGATCCAAGACCTCCTTTACCGTCTCCTCATTGTTATGATCTACGATCACCATTTTCGGATCCAAGCCGTGCTCTTCGGATACATTCATACTACGAATAGTGCCTTTTCGCTTGTCACGGTGTGGAGTGTGGATAAGTACAGGTAGATCCACTTCTTTTGCCAATTCTAGCTGTAGTCTATAAAATTTATCCTCAGCCTCAGTCTGATCATCATAGCCGATTTCACCGATAGCGACCACACCTTCTTTGCCTACATAAAGAGGCAACAACTCCATCACTTGCTCCGCCAAGGCTTCGTTATTTGCTTCTTTGGAATTCAAACCCATCGTGCAATAATGCACAATACCAAACTGGCTGGCTCGAAAACGCTCCCAACCAACTAGTGTGCTAAAGTAATCTTTGAAACTACCAACTTCGGTCCTTGGCTGTCCTAGCCAAAAAGCGGGTTCTATGACAGCTACAATGCCTGCTTTTTGCATAGCTTCATAGTCATCTGTGGTTCGGGATACTACGTGGATATGTGGATCTATATACATGGTATTTGAATTTAAAATAAGGGAATGTAAAATTAGAGGATTAAACGCGAGTTCGCTGGAATTCCAAACCAATGCTTTCCCAGGCTATTGCGTCCATATCGAGGGTGGCGACTTGATCAGGGTAAGCTTTCAAGAGTTCTTTTGCCGGTAAATAGGCAGATTCTCTCAGTGTTAAAAGTGCAGCTTTTATCTGAAGTTCATCTTTTGTAGCCAATGTCTTCTTCAGGTCTTCAAAGAATTGTTCATTCACAAAAGGTGATACCAAGCGCCAAATCTCTGGCATAACAGCTCTGCCTGCAGCCCATCGCTCATGTGCGAAATCGCGAGCAATTGCTGCCAAAGTTGGATTTCGTCTTTCCTCCAATCCCTGAATTCTATACAAAGGTCTTTGCATAAAGATGGCTTTAAGCACCATCTGGTTCCAGTTAGCTTCTGGGAAATACTTCTCGGGAAATGGATTGTTTAAAGCAATCGCATCAAAAACCAGAGAAATATTCGTTCGCAAGCCATCTATCGCTCTTGGAATTAATTCTTCCTGAAAAGGCATCAGCGGCAAGGCGGCAAAAAGCGCTTGATGCTCCTTCATATCCGCTGTTTCAAAGAGCTGGTTCATCGCGGTGAACCAAGGTTTTTTCTCCTGTGGATAACTCAGCATCAATACCGTACGCGCTGTCTGCAATTGATCCCAAAACTCAGGCTGAAAGCCAGAAACTAGCTGATCAGCTTGAATGATAAGATCATTGGAAACCTCAAGTTTCTCCTTTTTGAAATAGCGTGAAGCCTGGCTGAAAGCCAGAAAAAACTTTGAAGGAATGGCTTCAGTCCTAATCTTTTCGATTTGGGTACTGAGCCAATCAAGTCCTTTCTGATTAGCTGATCTTTCAAGCAATTGGGTGAGATAGCTTGTTAATTGATTTTCCATGATCTGAGTTGCCGTTTAGGGCTTGGCGTCAACTTTAATGTAATTTTATAAAATACGCTGAAATCTAACAGAATATCCACTGAGATAGTGCTCAGCGGTAGGAAAAAGTGCCATACCTGACAAAAATCATTTTCTTACAAAATCAAAGGACAGTTATTCTGTTTTTCCTTATCTTTTTAGGACTTTTGAAAAGAGACTTACCTGGTTAAAAACATAGCATGAAGAATAATTTCGGGATCTCATGAGCTCAATTTAATTCTGGTGGGGATCTCATTTTCTTGATAATAAATCCATTATGACTGTTAGTTCACTCTTCATTGCCATCTGTGGAATAGGTTGGATCATAGCATATGTTGAAGCATTACGGATAGGATTTAAAGACAAGTCCTATGGAATCCCTTTTTTGACGCTTGCTTTAAATTTTTCTTGGGAAGTCTATTATACTTTCCAAGGCTATTTAGTGTTTGGCTCTCATGTGTCTACCTATGTCAACTGCATTTGGGTGCTTATTGATATCGGGATATTATATACCTACTTCAAATACGGTCATCGGGAGGTGAAAGCCAGTAGGTCCACATTTTACGTCCAAGCTAGCGTATTTCTATTAGCGTGCTTTATCATACAGCATCTAGCTTTCGAGCAGCTAGGAATAATTATTGGAGCGCTTTATGTCGGGTACTTAATTAACTTTTTGATGTCATTCCTATTTGTTCGAATGTACTTTCGCAGACCTGATCTCAAAGGACAATCCTTGCTCATTGCGATTCCAAAGTGCATCGGTACGTTTTCAACCACCATATTATTTGGATTAATAGGCTCCAAAACCGCAGGAGGAGTACACGAGCCAATTCTCTACATTGGGCTTATAATTTTCGTGACAGATTTGATTTATATTTATCTGGTGGCGAGGGAAAGCATAGCGCTAAGAACGGTGAGGTGAATGCATTTAGTTTAGCGTAAAACATTTTTGCTTCAGGTTTTGGTGTAGGCGAGATTCAATTTTTATGTGAGTATTGTGGAATATCAAAAGGGAAATTCGGCAAACCAATCTTGAGATTTATCGGAATTTATATTGTATTTTTTATTGGCAATCTCAAATTTTAGGGATGTCGAACAGTAGTTAAAACCACTCATATGAAAGGCTTAAGTTATCTTTTTGCAGTCGTTGTTGGATTGACTCCATTATTTGCATTGGGTCAAATTAGTACAAAAATTGGATCATGTGTACCATGCGAGCAACTGAAGGATCTTCAACTTCCTGATGTGACTATTATGGAAATCGAAACCATGTCAAATGAAGCTATTGAAGCCGATGATTATTGGGCTGCAATTGCTGATCGTAAAACGTCATTTTGTCTTGTTCGAGGGAAAATAAGCAAGGAAATAAAGTTTGAATTGCTTTTACCCGCTCAGTGGAATGGACGATTTCTAATGTCTGGAAATGGAGGTTTCGCAGGAAGTATTCAAAATGAGCTAATCCCCTATATAAATGTTGGATATGCAATTGTGGGTACTGATACCGGGCATGACGAAAATCTTGACGGGGCATCATGGGCACTGGATAATATGGAGAGACAACTAAACTTTGGAAGTTTGGCAGTCCACAGAACAGCCGTAGTATCCAAGTCAATTATCAACTCCTATTACGGTGACTATCCTTCATTTTCCTATTTCATTGGCTGCTCCAGAGGTGGAGGGCAAGCGATGATGGAGGCTCAAGTTTATCCAGATGATTTTGATGGTTATGTAGCTGGCGCACCAGCTTTCCGTTGGCCTGCCTTGGGGGCCAAATTTGTCCAAATCAGTCAGAACAATTATCCAAACCCAAATGAATTAAGCAAAACCGTCATCACCAATGATAATCTGAGGCTATTGCAAGAACATATCTTCAAGCAATGTGATGCTTTAGATGGGTTGAGTGACTCTATTTTAAATGATCCAAGAGACTGTCACATTGATTTTGATATGCTTCCGCTGTGTCCTAATGATACAGCAGGTGCTGAATGTCTTACCAAAGAGCAACTAGCCGCAATCAAATCTGTTTATAGTCCACTAATCGTCGAAAATCAGCAAGTATATCCAGCTTTTCCTTTTGGCTTGGAAAGCGGAGACGCCGGTTGGGATCTCTGGATCAGTGGAACCAGCCAGTACCTCGAAGGTTATCCTAGTTTGCATTATATGTTTGGCACTAACTTGTTCAAGTATTTGGTCTATAACGACTCTTCTTGGGACTATAGTCAATATGATTTTAAGAATTTCTTTGAAGAGACTAAGTATGCATCCGCTTATCTCGATGCCACTCAGACTGATTATAGCGAGTTGAAAAAGCAAAACGGGAAAATGATTATGTATCACGGATGGAACGATCCTGCAATTTCTGCCTACTCTACGATTGAGCATTATGAGGAAGCTTTGAAGGTGGATCAAGATTTACACTCCTACATCCGCCTATTTTTATTGCCTGGAGTGCTACATTGCGGAGGAGGAACTGGTCCTGATCAAGTTGATTGGGTGACATTGATACAGGACTGGGTGGAAAATGATCATGCACCGGAGCGAGTAATCCTATCAAAAGTAGAGGAAGGAAATACTATGATGACACGCCCAGTATATCCATATCCTAAAGTGACTATTTACGATGGGGCAGGTAAATCAAATGATGAGAAAAGTTTCGGGGTGAAAGGGAAATGAAAGAGAAATGCAGACACAATTTAACCAATCATGGATTTAAAACGCATAAAATCTGAACAGGATTATCAATCCGCACTAAAAAAACTTGATCAACTATTTGAAGCTAAAATCGGTACTCAAGAAAGTGATGAGGCAGAAGTGTTGGCCTTGCTTGTCGATGAATACGGGAAAAAAGAATTTTCCAATAGGAGAGAAAAAGAACTGAGTAATGAGAGACGATTAAATCAATTTTAGTCAAATTCTATAAATGAAAATATCAGAAAAAGACATAGAAGAAATCGCCGATTGGCTTGACTGTGGAATGCTCTGCTTTATCACAAACCAACGGGAGTAATAGAATCTCATCCTGACCCAGAGGATCCATTTTTCGAAGAAGAAGAATGGGAAGAGCTTATCGAGAAAATTGAATCTGACGAGCACAACTACATACCCTTTGAAAAAATGGATTCGGGAGAGAGTTTTCAGTTGATGGAGGATTTCACCAATTCGCTGACCGATACTCATTTTAAAGACAAGCTTTTACATCAACTGTCAAATCGAAAACCCTTTCAGAACTTCATGCACACGGTTGACGAATCTGAGTATAGACAAGACTGGTTTGACTTGGTCAATGTTTTAACGACGCATGATCATACTCTAAAATGGATTAATAATAAGTAAGCTGTAAAAAAATGTCTCGCAGAATAAAGGATTTTTGTAGAATTTGTGGAAAATATAGTGAAATGACATTTGAACATGTCCCTCCTAAAGTCACGTTTAATAAGAACACTAAATATAAGGAAGTTGCTTTTTTGACTTTTTTTGAAAGTAAGAACCCATTTGAGCATAATCAAAAGGGTAAAGTTGAGCAAGGAGGAGTTGGATATTATTCATTATGCAGTCCTTGCAACAGTAATTTAGGTTCGAAGTATGTTTCATCTTTTAATAGATATAGCAACAGCTTTATCAATTCTGCTGAAAAAAAAGACCTTAACTATTTTGAAATTGAAATGCATGATTTTGAAGTGCTAAAAGTTTTAAAGCAAACAATTTCTATGTTTTTAGCCATGAATTCTGTTCTATTTTCGAAGAGAAATAAGGAATTGGCTGATTTCGTTTCCAATTTATATAGTCAAAATCTTCCAGAAAAATATAGAATTTTCATATACTTAAATTCAGAGGGTCAACTAAGAAATCTCCCTTTAATGACTTCAGTAAATTTTAGCTTCGGACTCTCTGTATATGCATCTGAACTATCATTCCCCCCTCTAGGACATGTTTTAACAATTGGCTTTGACGGTGATTTACCCTATCATCACGAGATAACACATTTTAAGAATTATAGTATAGATGAGAAGACATCCGTAGTTTTTAAAATGTTTAGACTACCTACGCATTTACCGATCTTATTAGATTATCGTGAAAAATCCACAATACAAAATAGAATAAATAACTCAGGACATTAAAAATCAACATATGAATCGATTAAAGAATTAATCCTTAGGTCATTTAGAAACCACAGCCCTCACCCCCCAATCGCAATCATGCTTCGATTATCTGAATGAAGTGCAGGATCGGATAATTTTTCTAAGCTGTCCATGCCGGCACGAACGGCTTTTTTCTTGAGGATGGATTCCAAAATCAGTGTTTCCACATCTTCGCCCGCCCGCATAGCCGATAGCAAATCAGTTTCCTGATTGGAAAAAAGACAATTCTTAATGCGTCCGTTTGCTGTAAGACGAATGCGGTTGCAAGTGCCACAGAAGGGATTGGTCACCGAACTGATGATTCCAAAGTCACCTTGGTAGCCTTCTATTTTGAATTTACGGGCAGTGAAATTATTCTCATTTGGGAGAGATGAAATCCGTTCCGTTCCGAAGTGAGATCCCAATTGTCCCAGTACTTCCTTCTCAGAAACCATCTTGGATCTGTCCCAGCGATTTCCGTCGAATGGCATAAATTCTATAAACCGCACAGATACGTTAAAGTCTTTAGTCAGATTTACCAGATCAACCAACTCATCCTCATTGCTTCCTTTTACCAAAACAGTGTTGATCTTGAGATTGAATCCCTGATCATGTAGCAGGCGGAAATTATCCAAGGTTTTCTGGAAACCCGTTCTTCGTGTAATCTCAAAAAATCGATCTTCTCTCAGTGTGTCCAAACTGAAGTTGATGTTTTTGACACCCAATTTCTTAAAGTTATCCACATGCCTGTCAATCAGCAACCCATTAGTAGTCAGTGAAAGATCCACAGGAAGCTCAGAAAGGCCTTCGAGAATTTCATAAATATCCTTACGAAGTAAAGGTTCGCCACCAGTGAGTCGAATCTTATCCACACCTAATCTTACAAATATTCTGGCAAACTCAAGTATTTCCTCCGCACTCATCAGGGAAGCTTTTGGGCTTAGTGGAATTCCATCAGCAGGCATGCAATATTTGCAGCGCAAATTGCACTTCTCTATCAGGGAGATTCGCAGGTAATTGTGAGTCCTCCCAAATGTATCTTTTAGCTCATGAATATTACTCGCTTGGCTCATGATTGGCTCCTTTCAATATTTTAAATACATGCAATAAATGCGGGAAAATCGCATCCATTGATTCCTTTGCTCCATTTGTTGATCCTGGCAAAGCCAAGATTATGCTGTCACCTATTGTCCCGGCTACAGACCTAGACAGCATTGCGAAAGGCATAATTCTTTGTCCATAGCTTCGGATAGCTTCCTCGACACCTGGGATTCTTCGCTCAAGTATTGGCTCCAACGCTTCCGGAGTAACGTCTCGCTGAGATAGTCCAGTTCCTCCAGTAAAAATCACCAATTGATTCTTGTCCGCCAGTTCAAAAGTCCTAGCTCTGATCAATTCTAGCTCATCAGGAATCACCTCATAGGAGTTTACTTTCACTCCATATGATTTCAACTTATCCACAATCACTTTTCCTGAGCGATCTTCTTTGATTCCTTTGGAAATGGAGTCAGAGCAAACCACCACCGCGGCTTGAATTTCTTTTGGATTATTCTCTTTGAAACTGGATTTTCCTCCAGTTTTCTGCACCAAACCAATTTCTCGAATGGTAATTCCCTTGTCGATGGGCTTCAGCATATCATACATAGTCAAGGCAATGACCGAGGCGCCGTGCATCGCTTCCACTTCCACTCCAGTTTTATACACCGTCTTGACCGTGATAAATATTCGGATTTCCAGATCATCTATCTCATACTCCACTGCGGTATATTCTACTGGAAGTGGGTGACAGTCAGGAATGGCGATATGCGTGTTTTTCACTGCGAAAAGTCCTGCGACTTTCGCCATTTCAAAGACATTTCCTTTAGGCACACGATTTTCCACCACAGCCGCAATGGTCTCAGCCGAGCTGACATGGACAATCGCTTGGGCTTTTGCCGTACGAAGTGTGGTGACTTTATGTGTGATATCTACCATTAATTTCTATACTTTTCAGCTATTTACTTTCCACTGATGATCGGCATTGTCAAAGATTTCCTTGCCAAAAATCGGCACTTCCTCCTTCACTCTATTCACCAAATACTCCGTAGCCTCATAGACTTGCTTCCTTCGTTTTGAAGAGACAAAGACGAAAATGCAGATCTCCCCAACCTCCACTTTCCCCAAGCTATGATAAATATGCAGGCAAGTCAAATCGAACTTCTCAAAAGCTGATTCCCGGATTTCATGTAATTTTTCATTCGCCATTTCCTCATAGGCAGTGTATTCTATCGCCACCACTTTTTGATCACCAACTTCATCCGCCCGTACTTGGCCTAAGAAAATATTATGAGCGCCGATACTATGCTTGCTTTGATGCTTCGCAATAGATTCAGCTATAAATTCGGAAGAAATCGCTCCTTCAAGAAATACTTTTTTCATTTCAAGTGTATTTGTATTTAAAAGACAATGTGGATAACAGCATGTTTTAATTCTAGAATAATTGATGGATGTTTAAATATGCCAATTCCCCCTTTCTGAAAGAGCGCAAGGGGGATTTATTCAAACTGACTCCAATTTCCTAATCTTGCTTTTCAATGCTGTTAACTTCAATCTGAATCAATTTCAAAATATCTGAAGCTCCACCACGAACGGCTTTCACTTGCAGAAAATCGGCTTCTTTTAGGATTTTAGCTGCCGACATCGCACGAGTTCCTGCTTGGCAGAAAACGTAGATTTTTACTTTTTTCGAGAGTTCATCCAATCGATGTTCCAAAACTGAAAGAGGAATCTGAATGCTATTCTCCCATGCAATGACTGGTTTTTCTCCCAATTCACGAACATCTAGCAAAAGACCCCCTGCTTCAAAAGCTACTTCCGGTGAGATCAAATCTATCGTTGGAGAAGTAGCTTTTTTTGAAGTTTGCTCTTCTTGAATTGCCAATTCAAAGATCTGCTGATCATTTTTCAGCATGTTGTAAATCAGAATTTTTCCTGATAGCACCTCACCGATTCCAAGTATTATTTTCAGTGCTTCATTAGCCTGTAGCATTCCTGTGATTCCCACTGTTGTTCCTAACACACCAGCTTCTTCACAATTCAAAACTGCCTTATCTTCCTTTGGAAATAGACTGCTGTAAGAAGGTCCTCCCTTGTAATTGAAAACCGAAACCTGTCCTTGAAACCTGAAGATTGAGCCATAGATCATTGGCTTTTTCCAGCTACAACAGGCTTCATCTAAGGTATAACGAACTTCTAGATTATCAGTAGCATCGATGATCAAATCATAGTGTTCAATCAAGTTATCCACATTTTCTGCTGACAAATACTCAGGAACTATCTCAAGCTGAGTAGTCGAATTCATTCGCTGAAGTACTTGCTGAGCAGAATCTACTTTTAGAGATCCAATGGAATTTTCATTATATAAAACTTGCCTATGTAGGTTGCTTTCTTCCACGCGATCTCCATCCACAAGTCCAATTCTACCCACTCCAGCTGCCACCAAATAAGGTAAAACTGCGCAGCCCAAACCACCTGCACCTACCACCAGCACACTACTCGATTTTAGCTTTTGCTGTCCCGAAGTTCCGATTCCCGGAAGGATGATTTGTCGCTGGAATCTTTCCATATCAACCTCCTGCAAATGGTGGAAGCAGGGCTACTTCATCAGAATCCGAAATATTCAAAGCCTGTTGTTTGGAGACTATTTTTCTATTAACTGCAACTTGGAAAGGGAATTTCCCAATGGCATATTTAGAATCAAGCAAGTCGAGCAACTCCGCCAAACTCATAGAGGTTTGCTCCAGGGTTTCAGAGTCACTTTGTGCTGCTTCTGCAATATTTCCAAAATAGTTTATCGTAATCATAGCTTCAATTTAATACAGATCAGTCGGATTAATTACTAAACGGCAAGGTATTCAGGTTTTGAAAAATAAACTCATCCTCCAAAACCCAGTCTTCTTTGAGTTGCTTTTTCACTCTTGCCAGATGTACCACCTCACCGATCACAATCACGGCAGGTGCTCCGATTCCTTGACTTTTGCTTATTTCTACTATATTTTGAATAGTTCCCACTACCTCTTTTTGCTCCGTTTTGGTGCCATTCTGAATAATCGCAATCGGCAAATCCTGCTTCCCAAAGGAAGTATAAATTTCAGCGATTTCCTTCAACTTACTCATTCCCATCAATACCACCACTGTTGCCGATGATTGGGCAGCTAAAGTCAGATCCTTAGAAAGTTCTCTTTTGCTGGTCGTCCCAGTAATCACCCAAAAGCTGTCTGCCACTCCTCGTGCTGTCACAGGAATGCCAACTGAAGCAGGAACAGCCACGCTGGAAGAAATCCCTGGAATCACTTCTACTTCTATTCCTTGCTCCAAAGCGTATAGTTCTTCTTCTTTTCCTCTGCCGAAAACAAAAGGATCTCCGCCTTTCACCCGTACCACCTGCCCAAATTCAAAAGCATTCTCCACGATCAGCTCATTGATTTCATCCTGCGTGTGACTGTGATTTCCCTTTCTTTTCCCTACAAAAACCAACAGCGCGCGATTGGCATGCTTTAATATTTCCTCATTGACCAGAGAATCATAAAGTACCACATCTGCATTATTCAACGCTTTCACAGCTTTGAGGGTAAGCAGCTCCGGATCGCCAGGCCCGGCACCAAGTAGAGTCACTTTCGGGCATTTACCTGTGATAGTTTTCATCTGTTTATAATTGATTTTTTATGGTCAGATGGAATCTCGCATGGTTGTCCCGATAGCCATTGGGTCATCCCAGTGTGTGAACGTTTCGTCATGTTCGATTTCATTGGTCGATTAGGTTGAGTGCAAGTAATTCCGCTTTACTATTGATGTTCTGAACAAGTGATTTCTGGGCAGAATTGATGATGATTTTTTGATGTGAGATCATATTCACCAGAGAGCATAGCTTTAATTTATCCGCTGATATTGCTTCAGCGAAGATTTCTAAGGCTTCTTTATTATAAACTCCGATAAGTGGATAATCATTTTTTCCATCACTGAGAAAAGTAACAGGAGCATCCTTATTCTCCGATTCATCTGTCAGATCGCGCAACAATTTGGTTGTAATTTTTGGCACATCGCAGCTAAGGATCAGATTTTGCGCGGACATGCTATGCTTCAGTGCTGTATAAATTCCGCCAACAGGTCCTTTGTCGGCAAAAGTATCTTCTATCATCGGCACACCTACCATGGTATAATCTCCGTTGCTAGTCACCAAGATGATATTAGAAGTGATCGGCATAATGGCCTCAATAATCCAGCGGATAAAGGGTTTTCCTTTGTAAAGAACCAAACCTTTTTCAGACTGCATGCGCACACTTTTCCCTCCGCAGAGAATGTAGGCCGATATATTTATATGATTTTCCATAGTCTAAACAGTCATTAATTTTATAAAAGCGATAAAAAGCACGATGGAAAGAATGTATTTTAACGTCACATTTGAGAACCTTTTACTTCCGTAAATCGCGCCAAAAGTGCCTCCAATCACCGCTGCAGGAATTAGAAAACTGGCTTCCATGGGAATCTCCCCCCCACCGAGAACGAAGCCCAATGCTCCGGAAACAGAATTGACCCAAATGAACAATGCCGAAACTGCCGCTGCTTCTTTCATATTTCCCCAGCGTAGCAATAAAATCACCGGGCTGAGTATAATACCGCCACCTATGCCGATCATTCCTGAGAAAAAACCAATTCCCAAACCAATCAATAAGGCCAAGGTAGTTTTCACTGGCTCGTTCTGATCTTGATTTGTTTTGCCAAAAACACCCAAAATTCTCAAAATGGCTATCAGAAGAAATACGCCAAGAATCTGCTTGTACAGCGTGGGATTGATTGTAATCATGCCACCGGCAAAAGCTGCCGGAATGGACGTGATAGCAAAAGGATAGAATAATTTCCAGCGGAAATGCTGGGCTTGACGAAAGAACACAAAGGAAATCCCCGCTACGAAAATATTTAGAATCAAAGCTGTGGGCTTCATCACCAGCAGCGGAACTCCCACCAAAGCCATCATCGCGAGATAGCCACTCGCACCTCCATGGCCTACGCTTGCATACATAAAGGCAACCACCGCCAAAACCGCGGAAAAGACAACTATGAAAACGGGATCGTGGAAATCGATCATCTTAATTTCTGTTTATTGGAAGGAACTGCACAGATTCACCCGCTTCGAGTATTTCCAATTGCTCAGGAATCATCACCAACGCATTCCCTAAGGCGTACGAAATAAGCATACTGGAAGCTTGCTTTTCGAAGATTTCAATTTCCCCATTTTTCTCTGTTCCCAAAAGAAAAACAGTCTTTCCAAACTTATTAAATGTGCGATGCTTGAGTATACCCGATTGAAAATCCAGGTTAAAATTTGTGTTTCCTGACATGATTTTCAGCGCAGAAAGTGCATAAATCAGGAAGCATGTAAGTGAGGAAGATGGATTCCCAGGCAAGGCAAAAACTAGCGTACTTTCTTTTTTACCAAACCAAAGGGGTTTGCCTGGCTTTTGATTCACTTTGTAGAAAATCTCCCGAACGCCATTTGCCTGCAAGGACTCATTGACAAAGTCGTAATCACCAACAGAGATACCACCTGAGATCAGCAATAGATCACTCTCAAGACCAGTGGCAATTACTTTTTTGGTTGACTCCAAATCATCCTCAACCTTTAAAAGCCGAACTGAGTCAAATCCTCTTGACTTCAGTGCAGACTCAAGCATAATCGCATTGCTTTCATAAATGCATCCGGGCTTCAGGTGACTTCCAGGCTCCTGAAGCTCATTTCCGGTTACGATAAGCGTAATTTTGGGTTTGTTAAAGACTAAAACCTCGGTGATTCCAAAGCTGGCCAAAAAGCCAATTATGGACTCATTGATTTTTGTTCCGGCCGGTAACACGTGATCACCTGCCTGTACTTGCTCGCCGACTTTCCGCACATTGGCATATTTTTCCGGTAGTTGAAGAATAGATATTTTGCTTCCACCTGCTTCCACATGCTCTTGGATGATGACTGTATCCGCTCGATCCGGAACGCGTGCACCTGTAAAGATTCGCACCGCTTGATTTTCTAGAAGCTCAAACTCTAGTGCATCACCTGCCTTGCATTCGCCGACAACTTCCAATTCGCTGATCTCCCCACTTCGAAAAGCATACCCATCCATAGCAGATTGCCGGAAGGAAGGTAAGCTGATCGGAGCCAAAACTTCTTCTGCCAAAAAACATCCATAAGAATCTCTTAGTGGCATTTTCACGGTTGGCAACTGGCTACTGTGAGATTTAATTAGGTCTAAAGCTTTAGAAACTGAGATCATCTTGTTGTGGAATCTTGGCTGAACTTATAAAAAATTACGTATAAATACTTACTTTTCTACGTATTTATTTTAGGTTCGCAATAAAATATTGTTATTCTTCAATGCAATGATGGTCTGGAGACTGCATTGATCTGGGTCTAAGTGTGATCCAGCCATCGGGGTTGAACCACCATTCGTAAATTAGTATTTCAATATTGATTATGAAAGTACTATTTCGCTCTTTCAGCGCTTTTCTATTCTGATCATTCCTTTTATTTCCCAACCCTATCGAGTTGGGTTAAGGTATTTAGGGCCTTTAGCCCTATTACTTTCCCCAAAATTTATATGATGTTTCGGCTTATCTGACCGGTTTTTTCACGAGAACTTCGTATGCTGAGCTTGCATTCTATTTAAGAAGACTTAATACTTCAAAGACTTCTACTTCCCGCCCCGGCGGGCAAGCTGCTCAGTCTAACCATCGCCCAGAACGTCTGACATACTAGTTATTCCACTTTTAAATGAAGTCGGATATCTTGACACCGAATAGCTGCCTCTGTGAAAAGCTCCCTGCTCTCAGCGGTAAAAAAAAAAGCACCTCCGAATGAAGGTGCTCTATGTATTTTACAAAAAAACTAAAATAGGTTTTGTTTAAAGCTAGCATGTAGCCTTGTCGCATTATTATTTTACTTAACACCCCTTACTTCTTACCTCTTACAGTCAGATCGCTTTACTGATACCTGATTCGAGATAAGGTTACTTCTTCATTGGTCATCGGTCATCAAACTTCCAACATTCTTACCAGCTACCGCCGGCTCCACCGCCTCCGAAGCCACCACCTCCGAAACCTCCGAAGCCGCCGCCTCCACCTCCACCGCCGCCAAATCCGCCGCCGCCGAATCCGCCTCCGGAAGATCCACGACCACCGCCGCCAAGCATACCTGCCAGCATAATCGTAGTCCAGAGACCAACTCCTCCGCCTCGTCCGCCCATGTGATTATTATTGTCATTCTTATTTCTCAGAAGAGGAACAACCACAAAGATGAAAATGAAGAACAGAATCATGAAGATTGCCCCGCCACTATTGCCTTTTGATTCTACGTCTTCAGCTGTATACTCTCCTGAAGCGAGTTTGAAAATCATATCTGTAGCCTCATTGAGACCTTCATAGTAGGTTTCCTTTCTAAAATTGGGAAGGATCAAGTTTTCCACAATACGTTTTGCCAAAGCATCAGGAACAGCCCCTTCCATACCATAGCCAGTCGCAATGAAAACTTTACGATCGTCCATAGCGGCAAGAATCAAGATACCATTGTCATTATCTCCTCCACCAATTCCCCAAGCTTGGCCTAGGCGAAAAGCATAATCAGAAATATCGTATTGACCGACTGATGTCATCATTACTATCGCAATCTGAGTCGATGTACTGTCATTGTAAGCAACCAATTTGCTTTCCAATTGCGCTGCCTCAGCCGCTGTAAGTGTGTTGGTGAAATCATTCACCAGCTTTGGCGGATTGGGCGCAGGAGGAAAGTCCTGAGCCTGAAGGCCTAGACTGAAAAGAAATAAAATCAATAAAAGGGGGTGGATCTTATGATCCAAAAGAAATCTCATCAGGAAGTTCGTTTATGTCTGAATCACCCTGATAAGGGAAATGCTTTCCTAGTTGCTCGCCGGCTTGGTGAATACCATCGATCAGACCTTGTGTAAATTGACCCTGCTTGAATAAGCCGGACATGTGTTCTTTTATTTTTTCCCAGAAATCATCTGGAACCACCTCGTTTATGCCTTTGTCGCCTAAAATAGCAAAGCGCTTATCGACTACGGCAAGATAGAATAGTACGCCGTTTCGATCTTTAGTCTGATGCATTTTGAGGGTGTCAAACACCTTCACGGCTCTATCGAGTACTTCGCCTTTGCAGCGACTTTCTATATGAACTTGAATTTCTCCAGAGGTAGAAACTTCAGCAGACCGAATCGCTTCGATTATAGTTTCCCGGTCTGCTGTTGAGAATAATTTCTCAGACATGATGGTATTTATTAAAACTGAACAGTAGGTGCATTTTCGGATCCTTCGGCTGCCTCGAAGTAGCCTTTCTGCTCAAACCCGTACCAACCCGCAAAGATGTTGTTAGGGAAAGTTCGAAGATTTGAATTGTAAGCCTGAACGGACTGATTAAAATTACGTCTGGCTACGGCGATTCTGTTTTCGGTGCCTTCCAGCTGAGCTTGTAGCTCGAGGAAGTTTTGATTTGCTTTTAGCTCAGGATAGCGCTCTACGCTTACCAACAATCTGCCTAAAGCTCCGGATAGTTGATCTTGTGCTCCTTGGAATTCAGCTAATTTCTCAGGTGTAAGATTGGATGCATCTACATTTACTGAAGTTGCTTTTGCTCGCGCTTCGATCACGCCAGTCAAGGTCTCTTGCTCAAATTCCGCATAGCCTTTCACTGTGCTTACCAAGTTTGGAATCAAGTCAGAGCGACGTTGATATTGTGTCTCTACTTCGGCCCATTGGCCATTGATCACTTCTTCTGTTTGCACAAAAGTATTATAGGTCCCTACGGCCTTGGTGTAGATAAAAACACCCACGACCAATAAAATCAGAATAGGAATAAGGAATTTTTTCATGTTTTATGATTGATTTTTACAACTTGATTACTCACGTATTTAAGAATAGGAGGTTGGATAATTTCCCCTTCCTTCACTCAAAATTACCGCTTTTATCTTAACACAACCTAAAAGAAGGCTAAATCTGCTTTTTAAGGCTGAAAGTGAATGTGTGGTCTTCATACTTGGTTAGATCATCTCCTTCGTATCGACGGATTTCAATTGTAATCTGCTTTCCAGCCTCAGATCTTAAGAGTTTATTGATTTCGCCAAGTTCCCAGATGAAAGTAGGAACCAGGTTTAAAGTAAGGATTTCATCGAAAGCCTGTACCCCTGCACGCTGTGCCGGAGATCCCGGACGAATTTCAGAGACATATATTCTGTTATCATCGTTGGGGATCTTTTTCAATGCCATTCCGCTCATATCATATTCGAAAGGATTGTAAAAATTTGCGGCTTTTCGCACTAACAAGCGACTTCGAGGATAATCAAAAATAAGCTTGGTCCTTCCTAATACCTCAGCTCCCAAGCTACCAAAACGACCAGAATCTTTTATAACATAGCTGAACGGTGTTTCCTCAGGGTAGGAAGTTAGCACTTCATCCAATTTGAAATCTGCAAATTTCATGTAATCGATTCGGCCAATGTAGCCATACAAAACACCTCCTAGACTTTGCCCCAAGGCTGATTCGATAAAAAGTGGAGGCATAGTAATGGCATCTGTAGTTTCTCGATTCAGTAATAATCCATGGTTCGCACCAGTGTCTATAAGTAACTTAGGATATAAGAATGAGCCATCTTTTTGTCTCACTGTAGTAGTGATATACGGTTTATTATCAAAAATGGTCATTTCTAGTTCTTTGTAAAAAAGTGGCTTCCACTTCAATTCTGAAGACTTATAAAAATCAATTTCCCCATTATCATAATTGATTTTTACTGGATTGTATTTGAAAAATTCGTAGCCAATAATCCCATATACGGGAACTCCGATGACAGACTCCAGCTCTAGGAATTCCTGCTCCAATACAAGTAAACTTTGGAATATGCCCTCTACCGGTCCCAGGTCAAAGTGATTTATCGGAGAGACTGAAGCCATTATGTCGTCCGTACCATCTGCTCCCACCAGCTTAATTCTCCGGGTATATTCCAGCTCCAAAGCATCACCAAGTTTTTTACTAAATAAAATATTAGAGCGTACTCCTGTATCAACCAGAAAATTTATTGGCGTATTTCCATTGATTGAAACCGGAATGATGATCAAACTATTTGAAGCAAGGAAAGGAATAGTGACTTTCCTCTTTTCTTCCTTCATGAAAAATCCAGGCACTTGGGCTAGGCACAGAACATGCGAAGCGAGGAGAAAAGCAAGGAAAAGCGATATGCCTTTATACATAGATAAACGAAAACCCGGATGTCACAAATAAGTTACTCTGTTTTATGAAAATTAGAAGGATTCTTACAAAAACAAGCAGTTTCATTAATTCTGTTTACGGATTTAATGGAATTAGTTTTAATTAGATTGAAACCAAATTACAGCGATTCCTTGGTCATGTTTGACAAAAAATGGATTATGACTCATCTTTATTTTAAATTATTTTAAACCCATGGCAGACAAGGCCCTGATAGAAAAGGCTAAAAAAATCTTTGAAAACTTTCTTTCAAAACAAGGAAGCAGGAAAACACCTGAAAGATTTTCGGTAATAGACGAACTTTACTCTCTTCCAGAAGATGAGCATATGGACGTGGAGGGACTATTTCTCAGCATGAGAAATAAGGGATATACCATCAGTCGAGCGACAATTTACAATACCCTTGACTTATTGGTGGAAAGCGGTTTGGCCGTAAAACACCAGTTCAAAGACAAGGTAGCACTTTACGAACAAGCGCTCACCTATAAGCACCATGATCACCATGTGTGTAATCAGTGCCGCAAAATCAGGGAATTTTCTGATCCCAAAATCAATGAGATTAAAGAAATTGTAGGTAAATCCTTTCAGTCAGCTATCACTAGCCACGCACTTGTACTTTATGGAGATTGTGAAATTGAAAACTGCGAAAACTTACAAGAGATTTAAGGAGGTTATTTTTAACCGCCGAGAACGCTAAGATTTCGCAGAGAGCAAAGTGGGTTCGCTTGTATCTTCATAATTTAACTTAATAAATGCAGTCTCCAGACTGCCTTCGCCGCCTTTCGTGCCTGTGC
Source organism: Algoriphagus antarcticus (assembly GCF_002150685.1). Classification (GTDB taxonomy): domain Bacteria; phylum Bacteroidota; class Bacteroidia; order Cytophagales; family Cyclobacteriaceae; genus Algoriphagus; species Algoriphagus antarcticus. The sequence continues at coordinate 16,159 of NZ_MSSW01000019.1, read as the reverse complement.
ACCTTGAGGTATCGCAGCAACGAAAACGTTAGATTCTCTGATCATGCTTAAAACTCAGATGTTAGCTTCTTATGTCCGTGAAGACCTGCATCCCGGCAAGAGAGGAAAGAAAATCGGCGGTTTAGTAATTTCTACTCGCTACTCGACTGCATTCTCCGTGAAAAACTCCGTGCTCTCCGCGGTTAAATCTTTCATTTAAGAAAAAATCCTCCTGTAGATAGGTTTGCGGTACAAGAACTGCAAGTAAATCGCTGGGTACAGTAGTAAAGTAGCCAAGCCAAAAGGTCCTGAAAATTCCACTTCATCCTTGATTTCCGCCTGATCTCCAAGATTTATAATCCGATGTTTATGCCTCCATTTTTTTAGGAAAAAAGGGAGCTTTACCCCTTCATCCACAAAATAGTATTCAGCATCGGTAGTTTTACTTTCCGTGATTTCGCTGGTCCACTGCTGCTTGAAAAGCAAAAAATTCAATTCCAGCGAAACCAAATCGCCAATTTCAGATCCATCAAACCGCGCTAATTTCACGGGAGGAAATGGCGGGCTAAGCTTGGTGAAGAGTGTCTCGTCAAACCCATTTTTTACCGATAGGTAGTTTTGATTGACCTTAGTAGATAGATTGATTTTCATTTTTTCAGAAACTAATTACAAATAAAAGAAAGAGAATCAACCAGATACCATCCATAAAATGCCAATAAAAGGTAAATAAGCGTAGCCTCATCTTTTCAAAAGGGTTGGTGTGAAAAAGTAACTTGTGGACGACATCATTGCTGCCTTTGGCTAGCTGGAAATATAGAATCAGCGCGAAAATCATTGCGCCAAGAAGGTGGAAAATATGAATGCCACTCAGTACGTATAAAAAACTCCCACTCGGAATGCCAGTGAACTCAATGCCTTTTGCATCTAATTCATACCATCCTACGACTTGCAGTATTGTGAATATCAATCCCAATACAACTGTAATTTTAAGTGATCCTAATAGCTTTTCAGTATTTTCTTCCTGATAGGCAAGTCTGATAGAGGTAGCCGAAAATCCGCTGACTATCAGCAGGAACGTAGAAATAAGAAAGGCTGTCGGAACAGTCTGATTCATTCCTGAAAGGAGATTTCGGGCAGAAAAGAGAAATGCAAAGGTCAGGAACAAAAATATAAGTCCACTCCCCAGCATTCCTAAATAGAGCATAGTTTCGTACGGATGAAGATTTTCAATCCGCTGAAACAGAGTGAGCTGTTGTTTGTACTTAGTCATTATTCTGAAAACATTCAAATGGGGCGAAGGTTCAGAAAATTGTAAAACAACTTTTGTTTTATGGCTTGAAGTACTTATTTACTTCAGTTCGGAATGTTGCATCGGTTCGTGTCTCACGAACGGAAACTTGATGTTTGTGATGACACCAACAAGGGTGGAGTCATCGCTACCTCTGTTCATGCCTGTGCGCCGGGGCGTATCTCAGAAACGGACTATTGATATGTGTAAAGAGCTGATTGCCGTCAAGGCAGGCACGAACATCGGCAATGTAATGAAACGAACATCGGCAATGTAGTGACACAAATATCGGCGAAAAGCCTCTACTCATTTTCAAAGCTTGGCTTCAGCCGGATAAAAGCCAGTTCATTTGGTTGTTTCAAAAATGAATAGATCGAGCCATTATGTACAAATGTCTTTCCTTCGAAATATTTACCCATAATCGGAATACTGCTTTGAAGCTTTTGCTCATGGATCTGATCGAGTTTTTCGTCAAAAACAGTTAATACAAACACATACTTTGGTTTCTGCGGATCGCTACTATCCAACTCACGGCTATACCGATAGAATCGCTGAGCCTTATGATCCTTGACCAGCGGGCCGAAAACTACCTCATCATTTTTGCGCTTGACCCAGTACATATAGAGCCGCTGATCAGTGATGTCTTGTCGATATTTTCCTGATTTCTGATTGGCAGTAAGGTTACTATGAAAGGACTTATGAATTACAGAGTCACTTTCAGAATCGTAATACCACAATTCATTGCTCGCTGAGGTAGATAGGATAATGTCAGGACCATTTAGCAGCAAGAACTTCAATTCCGGAGAACTGTTTCTCCTGCCAATATCATAGTCCACTGTGATGGTATATTCCTTCAGTTGATCCCAAAAGTCAATGGGAATAAGCTTCACAGATTTGTCCAACAGATTTATCTTTGCTATACCCATTACAATGCCTCCTACTTTGAAATTGCCATAGAAACTGGCCAAATAGGCTCCATCAGACGAAATTTCTCCCAAACCGTCTATCTCTGTGTCAAAGGGCAAGCGATCTCCAGACAGTTCTCTGTTGATAAGTTCGTAGGAATCGATTTTCTTACCTGCCGAATTGAGCTTGTGGATCACCCGATATTCTTTGAAAAAGGTGTCTCCAAAGAGGGTTTTCTTGATTCCGAAAGGGAAATACTGTTTGACACTATTTGGCCCACGCAGTTTGTAGTTGATGACACTATCAAGGGTAAGGCTTTCCATATTGATTACTTCTACACGGCCGGATTCGGGGGTCAGATTGTACAAAAGCCCTTCATTTACAGCATAATCGGACATGTTAAGATCCATGTCCAAATAAATCTGCTCCTCGCCTGCATCTACATGAACCGTATCCAGGACGTAATTAAAATCGGGAGTTACATTGGCCGTCGGAAGTTGTACCTCTACAGTTTTTTCCTCGCAGGAGATAAGAAGGAGAAAAAGAATTGCGGAACCGTGAAGTTTCATGTTCTAAAAAGTAGGTTCAAAAATCCATAAAGCCAACTTATTGGCACTGTTCATATTGTGTTTAAGAGACTTGCATATTTTTTTCCCGCGTTTTTGCGGAGAATAACATTCCTAATCTCCGCACGACTGATGACCCATGTATTAAAAGTATGCTGATATTATATCCAGTAAAATATTTCTATTCATAGTCATATTTAGGTGTTAAGACCTCAAAAGCCATTTCGTCATCAAAATTTATAAATCGGTAGATTTTTCCATTTCTTAAAAACTTCTCCCCATGGTAATTGCCCAAACCATCCTCTTCATGAAGCAAATTGAAGTCCTCATCGAAAATGGAAAGAACACCATTCCACTCTAATTCTCCATCTGATTTAAGCTCACTTATATGACTGACCCTATAATATAGGTTGTGCTCAGCATCATACATAAAATCACCAAAGTGCGGTTCTTTGGATTTTAAGTCCCAAGCCACCTGAAACTCTTCCACACTTCCAACTTTTCTGGTATAGTCCCCAGGATTTCGTGCCGGTAATAACTCAGTTTCATAAGAATAAACTTTCAAAGAATCTCGATCCAAATCATAAACTGAGACACCATTTACAGGTCCCTGCGAAATCAAAATTTTGGAGCCATTCACTAGTAGAAAAGTTTGATCCCCCGCGAAGGAAGTACGTCCATTCATTTCAAGCTGAATCTGGTAATCCTGTAGTGCTTTTAGTGCTGGAATATCTATCAGCTGTAACTTTTTGGTGTTCAGATCCATTAGTACTATTCCGTCTTGCTGAGGCTTACCTGGAATATGAGAAGCTGTGTACATTCCAAAATAAGTGGCTCCGTCGGAAGAAATTATATCGTTGAAAAATACTAATTCTCCATTTTCCAGTTGATTTAGGATCTCTTCATCTTTGGTCCAATTGAACGCTCTTTTTACCTTTCCTTCCGTGTCAAACTCTTTGATGCCCCCATATACTGAAAAATAGTAGTCTCCCAAATCCGTAACATGGGTACGCAAAATTCCCCTCGGACCAATTCCATTCGGTCCTTCCTTTTCCAATGGTATTGAATCCAAAAATTCTAACTTTTCGAGATCCACAATATCCAGTCTGGTCATGGGCTCATTGTACGTGAAAAGTTTGTTAGAATCCGGAGATAGGCTGGCTCCCATCAGACCTTGATTAAGGAAAAAGAGTACGCCTTTGGAATCCACAAGGACTGTGTCCAGCTGATAAGAGAATCGGAAATCCTCGTTTTTGCCGTCGGAGGATTTATCCGAAGAGCAGCTGGCAAGAGCTAGTAAGAGGAGTAAAAGTATGTTCTTATTCATCAGTAAAGTTTGGTTTAATGCGTATAAAAGCCAGTTCATCATCGATATTCAGGAACACGTAAGGCATCCCGTCCCGAATTCGGAAGCTATAAGGGAACACAAATTCTGCCGGGAGCTGAGCCTCGCCAAGTAGTTCAAAGTCTTGATCAATTGCCGTTACTACAGTTTTGAAAATAAGACTATCTTCCCCGACGACCCGGTCCAGTTCCTTTGAAAACCTCCAACGATAACCTGTCTTTTGATCTAATTCCCATGGACCAAAATTGACTTTTTTGAGATTCTCCCCTCTCAATTTATTGAATTCATTCGGATCAGATACAGTTTTCAATTTCCCTGGCACTTGCTCATTACTGGTAAGTTTGCTCTCATATTTTTTGGTGATCAAGGAATCCTGAGCCAAATCGTAAATCATAAGCATGTTTTTGGAGCTAGGAGAAAAATAATTTTTCCTCACTCGACTCAAAAAATACGGCACCAGAATATCCACCTCTTACCTGTCCGTCTATTTCTAGGACTAAGTTGTTTTCAGTGATGAAATCAAGTGCATTAGTTGAAATTATTTTCCCCGATTCCTTCTCCAAGTCTATCCAGACAATCCCATCCGGTTTTTGCCCAATTCCAGAGTCGTCGTATAATCCTGCTAGAAACCTTCCATCTGTGGAAATCCCCTGAGATTGTATATTGATGGTTTTACTCGGAGGGAGTATTTCTGTGATAAATTCCTCTCTTGCCAGTGTGATTTGCTTTGTCTTTTGCAAGTTGGCATCCAAGTAGTTCAGCGTATAGTTATTGGAAAAAAGAAATCCTCCATCATCCAGAGCTATCACTTCGGAAGGGAAACCAATCCCATTTGGACCTTCTTTTTCTAGTTGAATAAGTGAATCAAGGCTCAAGGTCTTCTGATTTATTTTCTCCAGGATTTGTTCCATCACATTCATATTGTATAGAAATTTCTGTGAAGGATCTAGCGTAGAAACATTCAAGAAGTATTGCAAAAAAAGAATTTCATCCCCGGAATCAACGCGAACGGTATCCAAAGAAACGGAGAAACTGCGTTGCTCAGTATTCTCAAAAGGCTTGCTACACGAATTCAAACCTGCAGCAAGCAGTAGAAGTATTAGGTATTTATTCGTCATCAAATGTTGGTTTTAGTCTTACGAAAGCCATCTCGTCGTCGATATTGATAAAACTATAAAGCATTCCATCTTTAAAGAATCGGCTGTTTGAATTGGTAAAATTCTCTAAAGTCTGCTCCGTAAGCATATTATAGTCGGTATCAAAAAGTGTAACCACATCTTTGGTCACCACCGAATCCGCAATCATTCTATCCATATCACTGCTAAATCTCCAAATCAGACTTTCCTCCTTCTGGTGGTACATCGGCCCAAATCGGACTTGCTTCATTTTTTCTTTAGATGCTGCAAAAAGTGCCTCTCGAGTATCTACTTGTGACGGAAAGTTTTTGATCCGCTCATTTCCAGTGAGATTTGCTGCATACGTCTTATGAATCAAGCTATCTGTAGTGACGTCATAAAGGAAGATCTCATTCATGGCAGTATTACTCAGCACCAATTGCCCCTCTATAAACTTCATATAGGCCGACTCCCCCATGGACATGCTGGATGTTCCTCCTTCTGTTTTCATTTCCAACATAATCCGAAACTCGTCCAGCTTTGATATGGCGTCGGTAGGTACAAATTTCACTTCCATGTTTTCGATAGTGATCACTGCCAGTCCTTTGGCTGGGGATTTGAAATCCTCGTCTTCCATTTGACCAATATAGATTTTCCCGTCAGGCGAAAAAGTCCCCATATAACTCACCTTATCTGTTTCGCCGAACGCATACCCGGTCAAAGTAGTTGGATCAAACTCATATTTCTTCAACAACTCACCTTTAGGACTTATTTCCACAATTCTATTGAAATCAAAAAGCATCAGGTTTCCATTTCCGATTACCTGAAGCCTGGAGATAAAACCTCCACCCACACCATTTGGACCTTCTTTTTCCAGCTGTATGGTTTCTTTCAGAGTCAAAGCATCCAGATCTACCACCTCCAGGAGAAGTGTTTGGGGGTTGAGATTGTAGAGTAACTTTCCATCTTCGGTGATATCAGCGATCCCCAAGCCCCAGTTTAGGAAAAAGAAATGGTCTCCAGGGTCCACCATAACGGTATCAATGGAATAAGAGAAATCAATGTCAGCTGTGGAATTTTCATCTGATCCATTATTTGAAGAGCAGCTGATTAGTACAAGTACAAAAGGAACTAATACGTATTTATTCATAAGAAATAGTTGGTTTAAGCCTTACAAAGGCCAGTTCATCATCGATATTCAAAAACATATACAGGTTGCCTTTGCGGCAAAAGCTAAGGGAAGGAAGTCCATCAAAAGGGAGTGCATCACCATCGACGAGTTTGGTTTCTGCAAGTTGATTCAAGTTCTTGTCCAAGACGGTAATCACAAAGGCGAACTCAGGATTGGCTACCGATCCCCCATTTTTCTCCCGACTGATCCTCCAATAATATTCTCGCTCCCCATCGTAAATCCAAGGTCCGAAAGTCACTTCCTGCTTTTTCAGCTCGTAGAATTCCTCAAACTGCGCTACAGAATTGGCCTTCTTGGGATAAAGTCCGGGTTTTTCATCAGGTAGAAGATCACTTGTAAGTTTCACTTCTCGCTGTTCTCCAGAGGATAGATTAATAGTAAGAAGCCGATTTTGAGCGGAATTTGAATGTATAACTTCCTCATCAGTCAATGAAATAAAACTCCGTTCTCCAGCTCTAGCACCAGCCCGCTCACCATCTGGAGAAGACAATTCGTACTTGTCGAGTGAATGGAATACGTCCAACGGGATTAATCTCTTCGTGCGCATCTTAAGATCAAGCACAGCCAAACCTTGAAGTCCATCGCCATCGCGGAGATAATCTCCATAGTGACTGACGAAGTTTTGCCCTGAGCGGGTGATTTTTCCCATGCCGCCAATATTCATTTTGTCCGGAAGTGTATCTCCCGAAAAACTTTCATTGTTGACGCGAAACTCTCCGATTTTCTCATCCGCTGCATTGAGATGGATAATAGATCGATAGTCTGTAAACCACTTCTCGCCTGATTCTGTGATTTTGATTCCCGAGGTGAACATTTCTTTGACTGCATTTGGTCCATCCTGATCGTACTGGATCAGTTCCTGCAATTCACCCTTATGCATATTGATCACTTCCATCCGGCTGGTTTCCGGATTGAGGTTATACAAAAGATCGGTTTTGGGATCGTAATCTGACATGTAAAGCCCCATATTCAGAAATAGAAACTCATCCTTGGCAGCTATATGAACTGTGTCGATTTCATAGGTGAAATTGATTGCTTCTACCTGAGTATTCTCAGCGCTTTCTTTTGAAGCACAACTGGCTAAAGCCGCCAAAATTAATAGGAATACTAGGCTAGTTTTTTTCATAATTTTTTAAAAATCAAAAGTGAATACTGCAAATCCCAGCTCATCGTCCACATTGACATAGCTCCAGAGCTTTCCGTCTTTGAAGAAGGGATTGGTTGGCCTATTAAAAATAGGTAGTAAGGATTCGCCAATCAAAGTGAACTTTTGGTCATAGGCATGTAGAAATATTTCACTGGAAATAATTTGTTGTAGACTGTCCATCTCAGTTGGTTTTCTGGAAAAACGGAAATAGAGCTCCCTTTTTTCATCCCAAATCAATGGCCCGAAAAACATCCCTCCAAAGAAACGACCCATTTCCTCACTATATTCCTCGATTGATTCTACTTGCCACTTGAGTTGGATATCATTTGCTACCGGACTTAACTTGTGAACAAAAGAATGATAGGTCAAAGAATCAGTCTCCTGATCATAGCGATAAAAAGCAGCCGAAGCAGGGCTTGAAATCAGAATCTGATTATTCAGCTCATGGAGATGTAAAGTCTCCTGAAAAGAATAGCCCCCCATATAAACTACTTTAAGGTCAGTGATCCAATCTAGCTCAGGAATCGAAAACTCTTTGATTTCAAAACTTTCCAAATCGACCCGTGCAAAGGATCGGGAACCCATAAAACGAGTTCCGGGAATTGAAAAGAGACTTTTTTGATCCTTGGAAAGGATAATCCCATAATCCAACTCATCCAAATCCGATGATATAGGAAGCGATGAAATCGAGAGTTCTTTATCCTTGCTCCCTGAGGCATCAAAAATTCCCAGCCTGCGGTAGGAAGTGATCAGAAACTGATCCTCGCCTAGGTATCGTGTCGAAAAAACCATGGTGCTGATTCCATTTGGCCCTTCTACCTCAAAGTCATAATCTTTTTCCCAGACTAACTTATCCAAATTGATCTGCTGAATCTGGTATGAATGTGAATTGTATAGAAAGACATACTTTCTGTCTTCGGAAATCGAGGATTCGGAATAGCCTCTTCTCATGTCCAGGATTTTCCCTCTTGAATCTATCATCACGGTATCGATAGTAATAGATAGGTCTTCAAGGATATTCCTAGCTTCAGCGGATTCGAAATCGTTATTGCCACAAGCAGAGAGTAAGGCGACAATTGAAATCGTGAGTAGTTTTTTCATGGGTCTAAAAATCAAAAGTGAACACCGCAAATCCCAGCTCATCGGCCACATTGACAGAAGACCAGAGCTTACCGTCCTTCCAGAAGTAACCGGAAGGGACTGCCTCTATTCCTTCGATCTTGGTCTCACCCAGCACATTGAAATCCTCATCGTATGCAAATAGGTAAACCTCAAAAGTGGAGGGATCTTCACGGCTTTCACCAAAATAGGTCTTTAGGCCAAGTCTCAAGTACATTTCCCGCGTTTCGTCCCATTTGATGGCCATGTAATTCAGCTGCTTATATACTTTTCTACTGTCTTCCTGAAATGTGGCTTCATCGTTATATTCTTTCATTACTGTGATATTCCACTCATTGGGCACGGTCTGGTGCTGGATATCTATGAATTCAACACTATCCTTCGCAGGATCCAATCGGTAAAAACCGCTCATAGGAGCTGCGGAAATCAACACGAACCCGTTTTCTTTTTCTATAAAGTCACTTACACCAAAAAAGTTAATCATCGTGTTTTCGCCAGATTTTGTCAAGTAGGTTCTACTAAAATCGCTGACAGATTTCATCTCTGGGATTGGCAGTGAGGTTACTTTTTTGCTTTGGGGGACTATTATAAAAAGCTCCTTTTCCGCGTTACCTTCTCTGTAAGGCTGCGTGTAAATCTGATTTTTTTGAAAATCATAAACTGCTCGTTGATATAATTTTTGGTAGTCATTTGCCAGTTCCGAATCTATACCCTCTGGGACCACTTTTAGATTTTCGGTTATTTCTCCTGCGATGTTGAATTTGGCATAACTGACATAGCTCTGGATTGCTAGTTCGTCATTTGGACCAATTTGAAAATCTGAGATGTAGGGGCCAATGCCGTTAGGACCTTCTTTCTGAAATTCTGTTTTGCTGATCAATTTCAATTCATTCAAATCTACTTGGGTGAGTTTCAACGGGTCATTTTCAAAAAACACTAATCTCCCTTTGTCCTGAGTGAACCCAGTACGTCCAAGTCCGTAGGGGATAACAAAAAAGTCATCGCCCGCATCTACTATCACCGTATCCACTGAGTATGTCAGATTCTCAAGGATATTTTTAGTTTCAGTAGATTCGGAATCTTTACCGTCACAGGAAGCAATTAAGGCAAGAAGTGAAATCGCCAGTAGCTTTTTCATAGTTGGTTAAAAATCAAATGTGAATACCGCGAAGCCGAGCACGTCCTCGACATTGACATAGGAATAGAGCTTGCCGTCTTTCCAGAAAAAGGAATAATCAATCCTATCTTTTAATTCCAATTTTGATTCACCAAGTAGATTGAAATTCTGATCGTAAGCCAAGAGGTAATATTCATATTTGTTGGGTTCATCGGGATTATTTCCCGGTAATACTTTCATTGCTAATCGAGAAAACAGATTTCTACTTTTGTCCCATTTAGGATCTTGGTAGATAATCTGGGAGTTGATTCTTGCCATTTCTTTTAGGAAATCCCCACTTGAATGCAGCTGATTGGTGACCTCGCCAGATAGCCGGTTTGGAACTAATTGATGATTGATTTCAATAAACTTGAGATTGTCAGTTTGTGGATCATACTCATATAGGTCTCCCATAGCAGAACAGGCAATTAAAATTTTTTCATCATGTTTTGATAAATAAACTCTTTGGGCTGAGGCCTGAAATGATCCATTATCCTCGGATAGGATAGAGTATTTTTTGACGATTTCCATTTCTGGAGTATCAATAATCTTGGCAGTTTTAGTTTGTAGATCAATGCTAATCAGACCCAATGTTTCAGAGCCTTCGTCCAATGGCCAAGCATAAATTTTTTGATTTTCCCAATCATAAAAAGAATTGCCGTATAGGCTGAAAAAGTTTTTTGCCAATTCAGAATCTATTCCTTCAGGCTCAATTTTTAAATCTTTGACCTTAGTTCCACTTTGGTCAAAGATTCCTAATCCGGTATTTCCCATTAAAAAAAGTTTTCCATCGGGACCTACATCGATTTTTGCTACAAAACTTCCAATACCATTTGGTCCTTCTACCTCAAATGCTTTTTTTCCAAGCAATTTTTTTGATTCCAAATCAACTTGAAGAAGCTTTGGAGGCATATTCTCGAAGTAAAACAAGCGCTTCCCATCTTCACTGAGATCCAGAGAGCGTATGCCAAAAGATAAATTAAAGAGATCATCTCCTGCATCTACCATTACTGTATCTACTGAATAAGTAAGGTTTTCCAGAATATTTTTAGCTTCAGTGGATTCAGACTCTTGGCCTCCACAGGCAGATAATAAGGCGAGAAGTGAAATCGTCAGTAGTTTTTTCATGGGTTTAAAAGTTAAAAGTGAACACCGCAAAGCCCAGCTCATCCTCCACATTGACATAAGAGTATAGTTTGCCATCTTTGAAGAAAGGAAAGGAAGGTGTGACTATTAATTCTTCTAGCTGTGTCTCTCCCAGTAAATTCATATCCTTGTCAAAAGCCAGCAAAAACACATCATTTTTGGCTTTGATCTCTGGATCAGCATTAGACTTCCTTATACTGGCAATTCTGAAAAAATACTGCCTGCTATCATCCCAGAGCAAAGGGCCATATCTGATTTGGGTATTTATCTTTTCAATTTCTGCATTCCAAACATCCACATCCGTCAACTTCCTTTGACCGGGAGGATCAGTTTTTGACCTAGGGATGGACTGGATTGGAAAGGAATAGAGTTGCAAAGAATCTGCCTTCGGATCATATGCGTAGAGATCGCTTGTAGCACTTGAGCTAATGTAAAATTTGCCGTTTTGATCCAATAGGAAAATGTCCTCAGCCTGTACATTGATAATTTCCTTACTGGTTAGCGTTAGCGTAAAGTCTAAATTGATCTCCAGTGCAGGTAGTGTCATCAGCTTTCCATCCAGACTTTTGCGATCGATCACTGCCAGTTCCATTTTATTTTCCGTACTGAAAACTGATCCAGGCAAGGTGTAATATCGCTCCAGATCATGGCTCACTCTCAGATTGTTGTTTTGCAGTTCTTTGCTTTCGGCGATACCCTTTACATCCTCCTTATCCAATCTGATATCCTGCAACTTTTGGCCTTTGAAATCAAAAATAGCGGCATCTTGAAAAGTGCCTATTAGCAAACTGCCTTCTGAAATTGCGCTTATTTGCCAGAGGTAATTTCCCACACCGTTTGGCCCCTCTTTTTCAAAAGGGATTTTCCCCTTTAATTGGAGCAAGTCTAGATCGATTACGGATAGTTTGGCCTCTTCCTCACTAAAAATATACATTTGACTCCTGTCTTGAGAGACATCGGATAAGCGAAGGCCGTTGGAAAGATTTATGATTTCTTCGCCGGGATCGACGACCACAGTATCAATTGAATAAGTGAGGTTTTCGAGAATATTACCCGATTCAGATTTCTGAGAACTTCCACTTTCACCGCAGGAAGCAAGGACGATAAGTAATAGAAGAGGTAGTAGTTTTTTCATGATGTGGGTTTCAAAAATCAAAATTGATAATGATGAATCCGGGATCTTCCTCCATAACGGTGAAGCCATACAGTATCCACAGAAAAGGAGAGATTTAATAGAATATTACCCGATTCAGAGGTGTCAGATTCTTTGCCTGCGCAGGCAGATAATAAGGCGAGAATTGAAATCGTGAGTAGTTTTTTCATGGGTTTAATAGTTAAAAGTGAATACTGCAAAGCCCAGCTCGTCTTCGACATTGACATAAGACCAAAGTTTGCCGTCTTTGAAGAAGGGAGAGGAAGGAACTTGATCTAAATCTTCCAAAAGTTTTTCACCGATCAACTTCAAATCAGCATCGTATGTAAATAGATAGACTTCAGCTTTTGCAGGAGCTTCTTCATCTGCTTTTGGAAGCATTTTTCTACCGAATCTGAAGAAATGCTTGCTGCTGTCATCCCACATCATTTTCTCAAATCCAACCTGGCTTGATGCTTTTTCCATTTCGGCCCTCCATTCTTCTTCAGAAGAAACTTTGTTTTTGATCGTACCCGTTTTGGCTGGTGGCACTAACTGATGTGGGAAATGAAAAAGCTGCAACGAATCAAGCTGATAGTTATAGCGGTAAATGTCAGACGTTGCTGAAGTGCTGATGTAAAGCTGGCCATCGAATTCTTGTAGGTTGACATCTTCCACATAAATAGACATCATGTCAGTACTTTGAAGAAGAATTCTAAATTCTGCAGCCTTATCCATTGCTGGTATATCTTCTACCTTTCCTGATTTATTACTAGGATCCAAAATGGCCAAATCTCTTGATCCTTCCATAAAATCTCCAGGAAGTGAGAAAAGCCGCTTGCCATCCGCAGACTGGGTCAGTTTATAGTTCATCGGAGCTTCGCCTTCAACCTCCACTCCTGAGTAATCCTGTGGTTTAAGCTTGAGGTCTTGCGTTTTGATCCCATTTCTATCAAATATCCCAGAAGTCTGGAAACTCGATAGTAAAAATTTTTCACCATCCAGCAGCTGCATGGTTCCGACATATTGACCTATCCCATTGGGACCTTCCACTTCGAAGGTCAGAAACTCTTCGAGCTCTAATCTGTCTAGATTGATCACAGCAATTTGATGGGCCTTCTGGGTAAACATATATAGTTTCTTCTTGTCATCAGAAAGGCTAGAAAGTCTCAATCCTCCTGAAAGGTCGATAATTTCCTCACCCGGATCCACCACAAGCGTATCCAAAGTATAAGTGAGGTTTTCCAGAATATTACCCGATTCAGAGGTGTCAGATTCTTTGCCTCCGCAGGCGGATAGTAAGGCGAGAATTGAAATCGTCAGTAGTTTTTTCATGAGTTTAATAGTTAAATGTAAATACTGCAAAGCCGAGCTCATCCTCCTCATTGACATAGGAGTAGAGCTTACCGTCTTTGAAGAATGGTTTTTGAGGAAGTTGATTTAAATCATCTAGCTGAGTTTCAACGAGTAGATTTAAATAAGAGTCGTAGGTAAAAAGAAATATGTCGAACCTCTCCTCCAAGACTTTATTTTCATTTTGAATTTTCTTTCTTCCGATTCTGAAATATTGCTGTCGCTGATCATCCCATAAAAACTTCTCATAACCTGTTTGATATAAGATTTTGGCACCCTCGGCTTCAAATTCTTTCTCATCGTTGACTTCATTTTTAATATCCGCCGCTTGCCTCGGTAGAACCAATCTGTGCGGGAATTCAACCAATTGAAGAGAATTTTTTAGATAGTCATACACATAAATATCAGTGTATGCGGTGCTGGTGATAAATAATTTTTCATTTAGGATTTGAAGATGAACGCGTTCACCTATATACATGTAGAGATCAGGCGTACTATACCTTACCGAAAATTTCAAGGTCTCTACCATTCTAGGCAAAGAAATGGTTCTTCCAGTTTTGGATTGGTGGTCAATAACCATCACCTGGACCTCTGAAGAAGAAGGATTTGATTTAGCCAATGCAAATAGGTATTTCTCATCGTGGGATAGAATCGCTTGATTTGTAATCAACCCTTCCTCATCCACATTTAAACCTTCTATTTCGCGAAAGTTGAATTTTAAGTTTTTCTCCTTTTCACCATTCTTAAAATAAGTAGCGACATTTATTAAGGGAGATACAAATAAAAACCGCTCATTTTTTAGGGCATAGATTGAGGGGGGATTAAAGCCGATTGAATTCGGACCTTCCTTGGAAAAGGCGTGTTTTCCTACCAATTCAAGTTTATCCAGATCTATTTCATTGAGAAGGGCTTGGTCGCGTTCGAAATAATAATAGGAATTCAAATCAAGCGAAACTGAAGAATAAAATGCTCCGGAGGACAAGTTGATGATCTCGTTTTTAGCATCGACCACTAGCGTATCGACTGAGAAAGTCAGGTTTTCCAGAATATTCCCCGATTCAGAGGTTGCAGATTCTTTGCCCCCACAGGCAGAAAGTAAGGCGAGAAGTGAAATCGTCAGTAGTTTTTTCATGGGTTTAAAAGTTAAATGTGTACACGACAAATGCCGGATTTTCGTCCTGCACCCATCTCCTATAAAGTTTGCCATCTTTCATAAAACTGCCATAAGGCATAGTAGTCAACCTGTCCACCTCCGTTTCACCGGTCAGATTCAATTCTTTGTCATAAGAAAATAGGTAGATATCGGCTTTGATAAACTTGCCCTCGTCGTTGTATTGATAGTTCATGGACCCCATTCGGAAATAGGATTTCCGGGTCTCATCCCAATAAAACTGTCCATAGGAAATCTGCTTGGTCAGCTCTCTGGCCGCTGCCCGATAGCTTTCCCTAGAATCCATATTTTTGGTGACTTCACCAGTTTTGGTAAGCGGAACAACCTGATGTGGAAAACTGTGAAGTTGCAGAGAATCAGTCTTCCAATCGTAGGAATAAATTTCTGCCGTGGCACCACTGTAGATCAGGAATTTGTCATTTAGGAACTGGATTCTCTGGTAATCCCCCGAAGCCATGGCTCCATTTCCTTCCCTGAAGACGATTTGGAAATTGCTTGATAGCGCAAGTGCTGGAAGATCTAGGATTTTCGCACTCATTTCATTGGTATTGATTACCGCAAGACCTTCGATAGGTTCTCCAAAGGTATTTGGCAGGCTGAGGATAGTGGATTTATCTGGACAGATGTGAATGGAATTCGTCAGAGAATAGCCCGCGTCATTGGGTATGCCATCAATATTTTCTGGCTGCAGTTTGTAGCCGTTCACCTTTTCTCCTGTCATTTTATATATGCCTGTTTGGGAATAGTTGGCGAAGAAAACTTCCTCATTGGGAAGCATCTGCATGTAATTAAGGTAATCAGGGATGGCGTCAGGCCCGTCTTCTTCGAACACATGCCTTTCCACCAGCTTCAGGCTATTGAGATCGATCTCATGGATTTCATTTTCGGGATAAAAGAAATAGCCTTTGGACAGATCGGTATTGAAATCTTGGTGGTAATAGTTTCCGGGATTAAAAAGCTCCTCACCCACATCAACCTGGACGGTGTCCACGGAAAGGGAAAAGTTTTCGAGTGAGTTAGTAGCATTGGAGGAAGTTTCGGAGTTCTTTTTAGTTTCGCAAGAATACAGCGAAAATAATAGAGCTGAATAAAAAATCAATCTCTTCATAAACAGTTGCTTTAGCTATAAAACTAAAGAAACTGTACTATAATACCGATGCTAGAAAGTTAAAAAATCAAAAAATTCAGAGCGGGTAGCAATAAAATAAACATTCTCCTTTGTCTCCACTTGCTTTTTGCTGCTCGGGATTTGCAATCCTTAGTTCCTATCACAGGATTTTCAATCAGTAATTCTAGATCAAGGAGACTTGATTAGCACTTTCAAATCTCTTAGGATTGCAGGGAGGTTTCCTTCAATTTCATCAAAAATAAAATCTGCATTCTCTTAGAATAGGTGTGACAAGTAAGTATCACCCCATTCGGGGCTCAGGAAAATCAACAAATCTTTAACCCTGCACTTCGTACAGGGTCATGAATAGTTAGGCTCCTTCGGAGCTGGCTAATAATACCAAGGATGCTTTTACCATTTGTTGACTCTGCTGCTT
>NZ_MSSW01000018.1 GCF_002150685.1 Algoriphagus antarcticus | reverse complement strand
GGGATTTATAATCACGTGTACAAATCACAGTATTTTAAAATCATTTAATATTTCGGGAAGTCTCTTTGTATTCTTTCGAAAAAGATCCGAAGGATTGCAACAATTCATAACCCTCGGCGAAGCCGGGGGTAAGTCGTGAAGTAAGTTATTGTAGCCCTGCAAGGGCGAAACTAATTCTTATTCAAAAAATACCTTTCATCAATCTCAATTCCATTTTCGATCAATAACCTTCGATATTCCTCTTCAAAGGTTTCTGTTTTATGATGCTCTTTTTGCCCTTTGATGTAGTTAATCAATTTGTCTTTTTCATGAATTGAACAGGTGAAACATCCATATCCATCCGCCCAACCCGTAAAATTTGGATGTGCTTTAGATTGTTTAATCCACGCACTTGAATAGGCTTTTAAGTCTTGCATAAAATCTGAAACTGCATTGGTGGGATGGATGTCAACCAGTAAATGAATATGGTCTTCAATACCATTAATTTGATAAAGTTTTGACTTTTTGTTTTTAACTATTCCCCATAAATAATTATACACATCCTTTGAGTCTGGATTTAAAGTAGGCTTATTTCTTTTGGTGTGAAAAATGACGTGGTAGTACATCTGTCGGTATGAAGTCATGGTTTAAAAAGTTTGTCCTAAGGAAGTTAAGATCTTTTAGTAAAAGTATCGCCCTTCAGGGGGCTCTATTTAATCTACAAGTTCTCTACCCC